>NZ_SDMK01000001.1:900302-1200403 GCF_004123295.1 Silvibacterium dinghuense
ACGCGCTGGCCGCGAAGCTGGGCGTGGCCGTGCCGCCCACCGTCATCCTGCCGCACAAGCACTTTCCGCAGGGCACCACCGAGCGCTCCATGCGCAACCTCGAGTACCCGCTCAAGTGGGATGAGATCTTCGACTACGTCGGCTTCCCGGCCTTCCTCAAGCCGGTCGACGGCGGCGGATGGCGCGACGTGTACCACGTCCACAACCGCGAGGATTTCTTCTGCGCCTATGACCAGAGCCGGGATCTCTGCATGACCCTGCAGCGCGCCGTACACTTCGACGAATACTTCCGCTGTTACGTGGTCGGGCAGGACAAGGTGCACATCATGCCCTACGACCCGCGCCGCCCGCACCATGAGCGCTATCTCCAGGACCCGCCGGCCTACAGCAAGAAGCTCCTCAAGCGCGTCGAGAAGGATGCCCTCACCCTTTGCCGCGCCCTCGGTTACGACCTCAACACGGTCGAGTTCGCCGTCGAAAACGGCATCCCCTACGCTATCGATTTCATGAACCCGGCACCTGACGCCGACCTGCACTCGGTCGGCGCCGCCAACTTTGAGTGGATCGTCCAGCAGGTCGCCGAGCTTGCCGTGAAAAAGGCGAAGAAGGCTCCTGACGCACCGGCCCCGCAGGCCTCCGTGCTCCTCGGATCTTCGGTCAAAACCGTAAAAAAAGCAGCCCAAAAACCAGCAAAGGCCAAATCCAGGGCAAAGAAGCCCCCACTGGCCGATGCACAGCCCGCCGACAGCTAGAATTGAGCCATCGGCAGAGACAGAGCGCATGCGGCCTACCTTCACCATCGGCATCGAAGAGGAATACCAGACGGTTGATCCCGTCACCCGCGACCTGCGCTCCCACATCTCCACCGAGATGCTGGCCAAAGGCAAAATCCGCCTCGAAGAGCGGGTTAAGGCCGAGATGCACCAGTCTGTCGTCGAAGTGGGCACCCGCGTCTGCCGCACCATCGGCGAGGCCCGCATCGATCTCTACGATCTGCGCCGCCAGATGATCCTGCTCGCCCGCGAGCATAACCTGCTGCTCGTCGCCGGCGCCACGCATCCCTTCGCCGACTGGCGCAAGCAGGAGATCTACCCCGACGAACGCTATGCCCGCGTCGTCGAGGATCTGCAATCAGTCGCCCGTGAAAATCTCATCTTCGGCCTGCACGTCCACGTCGGCATCGAAGACAAGGAAGCCGCCATCCGCGTCATGAACTCGATGCGCTACTTCCTGCCGCACATCCTGGCGCTCTCCACCAACTCGCCCTTCTGGCGCGGCGACAAAACCGGCCTCAAAAGCTATCGAGCCAAGGTCTTCGACAAATTCCCACGCACGAATATCCCCGATAGCTTTGCCAGCTACAGCGAGTTCGACGACTTCGTAAACCTGCTCATCAAGACCAACTGCCTCGACAACGCCAAGAAGATCTGGTGGGACATCCGCCCGCATCCCTTCTTCAGCACCATCGAGGTCCGCATCTGCGACATCCCCATGCGCGCCGAGGAGACGCTGGCCATCGCCGCGCTCATCCAGGCGACGGCGGCCAAGCTCTACCGCCTGCATGAGCGCAACCAGGACTGGCGCCAGTATTCCCGCGCGCTCATCATGGAGAACAAGTGGCGCGCCGTCCGCTACGGCCTCGACGGCAAACTGATCGATTTCGGCAAGCAAATCGAAGTTCCAGAGCGCGAACTCATCGTCGAGTACATCGACTTTGTGGATGAGGTGGTTGACGAACTCCAGTGCCGCGACGCCATCGCCTACATCCACACCATCCTGCGCGAAGGCACAGGCGCCGACCGCCAGCTCAAGAAATTCGAAGAGACCGGCGATCTCAAGGCCGTGGTGGATTACATGGCGGAAGAGACACAGGCGGGGCTGTTTTAAGAACAGCTTCTAGCGCAAACAAAACGGGTGCTCCTACCCAAGCCGGGTGCCCCACGTCTCGCTTCTGAGACGTGGGAAGGCAATACTTTGAGCACCGGGAAGACGAGCTGGCAGCTAAGAGCTGTTTTACTGCAACGTCGCCGGGTCCTTCTGCGCGATCAGTTCAATATCGAAGATCAGGTCGGCCTTGGGAGGAATCGGGCCGCGGCCCTGCGCGCCGTAAGCCAGCTGCCAGGGGATGAAGAGCCTCCGCTTGCCGCCCACCTTCATCCCAGCGAAACCTTCGTCCCAGCCGGTAATTACGCGATGCATGCCCTGCGGAAAATCGAACGGCGTGCCGCGATCGACCGACGAGTCGAACTTCGTGCCGTCCGAGGCCAGCCATCCGGTGTAATGCACGGTGTAGTACCACCCCGGCTGGGCTTCATCGCCGGTGCCTACCTGGATGTCCTGGTAGCGCAGGGCAAAGCCAGTCTGAACGTCAGATGTCACGGGGGGAATATTCTTGGGCAGCACGGGTACGGTCTCCTTTGGTGTTGGGCATGGCGCAGCACGATGCACAACGGTGCGCCGGGTCGCGGTATGCGTGGTGGTGTGAGCGGTCGAATGCTTTGCCGTTCCTGTTGTACTGGCAGACGCCTTTGCAGGAGCGGTTGGGGAAGCCGTTTGGGCCATCAGGAGCGAGGCAGCGAACAGAGGAAGCACTGCCAGGCCCGGGCGAGGTACGCGCATGAAAATCTCCATAGGAGGACTGAGCGAAAGATAAAGCCTCGTCCCCGGCCAGTCAAAAGACCGGATTGCGATCAGCGTGCTTTTGCCTTGCGCTTTCCCGCCTCCCTGCCCGCCTCATTGAGCGCGGCTGCTGCGCGGATGAGCGCCTTCAGCGCGGCTTCGTCGACGGTTTCCCCTTCGTGAATATCGATAGCGCGGCGGACATTGCCTTCGAGACTCGAATTGAAGAGATGGGCAGAGTCCTCGAGCGCAACGCCCTTTGCAAACGTGAGCTTGACGACAGACTTGTAGGTTTCGCCGGTGCAAAGGATGCCGTGATACGAGAAAACGGGCGTGCCTCGCCATTTCCACTCTTCGATCACGCCGGGAACGGCTTCATGGATGAGGGCGCGCACATGCGCGAGCGTCTTACCGCGCCAGTCGCCAAGCTCTTCGATCCTGCGATCGATCAGCATGGAGGCGGATTCTACTGCTTCGGAAGCACTCATGGCAGGCTCCTGTGTTCGCACTGAGAGTAGCCATCGACGGGGTACGAGGGCAAGCGGCAGCATGCTATAGCATTTTTCCTGAAGGTGCAGGGTATGGCGAGATCGCCGGTGCCGTTTTCTCTCAAGGAAAACGGTATGGCACGTTCGTTGACAACTACACAGGACCAGGAAAAATGCTTTAAGCTGACCGCGCAGCTCCGGAGGCCGCCATGCGTTCCAACCGTTCTGTTCCTCCCTGTCCGGTGATTCCCGTTCTACGCTACCCTGACCCCGGCGTCGCAGCGGCATGGCTGGAGGCGGCATTCGGCTTCACGGTGCGACTGCGCATCGCCAATCATCGTATCCAGATGTACGCCAGCCAGGGTTGCTTCACCATCGGAGAGGGCGACATCGCGCCCAATGCATCGGCACTCGTGCAGGTTCGCATCGAAAATGCATGGGAACACTGCGAACACGCACGCACCGCGGGCGCGAAAATTCTGACCGAACCGCAGGACTTCCCTTATGGCGAGCGCCAATACTCGGCGCAGGACTTCTTCGGCCACCAGTGGAACTTCACCGAGACGATCGCAGATATAGAACCGGAGAGCTGGGGCGGGACGTCTGTGAACCTTTGAAGGAAATGAGGCTCTTCGCCGCAAGACTCTGTTCGGAGCTTTCCTCCGCATGCCCCGGACGCCTGCGACGCGCGCCGTAGTGTCCGGGGCATGCGGAGGAAAGCTCTAACTTTTTGATCCCTGCGCAGCAGCCTTCCGTCTCGCGGCAAACTCGGCAGGCGTCGGAATCGGATCTACGATGCGGCCTTCGAACAGGTCAGCGAAGAGCTTCACCATCTCGTTTTTGATGAGACCGTTGGTGGCGAGGACTTCCCTGCTGTCGAGACGAAACGCTTCGCCGGTGAAGCCGGACATGGAGCCTCCGGCCTCGGTCACAAGCAGCGAGCCGGCAGAGGTATCCCATGGGTTGAGATTGAACTCCCAGAAGGCTTCGAGACGGCCGCAGGCAACATACGCGAGATCGATAGCGGCCGATCCGGCACGGCGAACACCGTGCGAGCGCAGCGTGAACTCCTGGTAGAAGTGGATGTTCGGATTGTCATGGCGCTTGCGGCTGGGAAAGCCGGTAGCGACGAGCGATTCGGCGAGGTGCGGAGTACGCGAAGCGTGGATGGGCGCGCCGTTAAGAAAGGCTCCGCGCCCGCGCTCAGCGGTAAAAAGCTCATCGCGGAGCGGATCGTAAATAATTGCCGCGACGATCTCGCCATCCTCCTCAGGAGCAAGCGAAGCAGGGCGATGCTCGAGCCCCATGGAGACGCAGAAGACAGGAAAGCCGTGAGCAAAGTTCGTGGTGCCGTCGAGAGGATCGATATACCAGCGGTATTCATTCGTAAGCTGCGAACGCGTTCCCTCTTCGCCGTAGACACCATGATCGGGGAAGACCTGGCCAAGATGCTCGACGATGAGCTTCTCACTGGCACGGTCGGCTTCGGTGACCAGATCGACATCACCCTTGTACTCGGTGGCAACACCGCGACGATAATACTCGCGCAGCAGGGCTCCGGCCTCGCGGGCGATGGGAGTAGCAGCAGGAACGAAGAGGAAGTCTGAAGAATGAGTCACGCCTGAGCCCCTTGATCTGTAACCGTATCCGTTGCATTTGCGGAGGAGCGTCGCGAGGTGCGGGCGCGGCCGGTGAGTTCGGTAATGGTGCGGATCTGCTGCTTGTAGATAAAGAGGTTGGGCTTGCCGTCGCGGGTGAGGCGGATCATGCGGTCGTCGAAGTATTCGATCCATCCGGAGACGGACTCGCCATCACGCAGCTTGACCGTGACAGGAACCTGGCGCTCGCTGAGAGAACGCAAATAGAGGGCTTCCTGCCCGGTAGTGCCGGAAGGTGGAGTCTTCTGCCGCTTGCGCGTAACGCCGGTATTGGCCATGGAGAAATTGTATCGGACAGGCTGACGATCCAGGCACAGAGTCCGGGCAACAAAGGAGATCATTCCGTTTCAGCAGCATGGCCGCGAACAGATGGAGAAATACGGCGCACGTTGAAGCCATTCGGCGCCGGTGCGAAACCCGCGTCCACAAGAAAACGGGCGAGGAAGTGCTCATGGACCGGTTGCCCGTTAATAGTGGCGATGAGCAGGCCGCTGTGATGGCTGGTCGCATCATGCTGCATGGAAGCCTGCGCAGCATGCGCAAGGAAATGGGCGAGGTCACGGGCAGCGGTGGAGCGATCCGGCTCATCGGCAGGGAGAAAAACCTGAATATTCGTATTGCCGCGGCGAAGATAGGCGACAAGATCCCCGTTGCGCAGCAGGACAGAGGCTCCAACGCTCCGCGTGAGCGAGCGCGGGCTTGAGTCCGCCCCTGAATCGGCATCCGCCTGTGGCCAGCGAAGGATTGAGCCATAGACGCTGGCAGGATCGGTGGCAGAGAGAGAGAGAATTTCGGCCTTGTCCGGCTGTGTGCGCAGCGAGCGGAGAAGATCGACGGCAGCGGGCAACGCGAACTGCGCAGCTCCGAGGCCCGCGATGAAATAGCCGCGACGAACGCGGCCCGACTCTTCAAGGGCACGGAGAACGTCGTACACCGCGCTGAAGCCGCCGAAGATATTCTCCTGCGCGAGCGTCTCACGAGTAAGAATGCCGTGGCGGTTCAACAACTGAAGCGCAAGCGCGTGCGACCAGGCGGTCTGCTCTGCGGGAGTACTTCGCTCCGATGCAGGAATCAGAGTCCAGCGTCCCTGCGCCGCAGGCGGTGTGGTGCGTCGTGAACGAAAGACCGGCACGTTGTGCTGGCGCTTCGCGGTACGCGCACTCGCAGGCTTTGCAACGTAGGCGCGCAGAGCATGCAGTGTGTCATTGGTGATAAAGCCGCGCCAGACAAGGCTCCAGAGCGCATCGAGGGTCTCACCCGGATAGCCTCCGCCGATGGCGTCGTGCAGTTGAGCGAAAAACATGGCTCCGCCGCGCTGCAGCTGATCGAGGATTCTCTCCTCTTTTTCTGTGAGCGGATTTGCCTCCCGGCCGGGACGCGCCGGCAACAAGTCGGGCAGGCGATCGGCAAGGTAAAGTGCGATGCGGCCATCGTGCTCTCCAAGCGGATCGAGACCACACCATACCACCTCCCCCGCAGCGATAAGAGTATCGAGATCGGAGGGTGAGTATTTCGCAAGGCGCGCAGGCAGAATGGACGATTCGAGAATGGATGCCGGTAGTGGCGCACCCTGCAGGTTCTCAATAGTATCGAGCAGTGCATCGAGACCGCGGCGCGGCTGCAGCACTCCCTGCCAGTGCGTAGCGAAACGGGAGAGAAGCCTCTGGTCGGCCGGCTCAATCTCTTTTCGTAACCGTGCCAGTGACTTTCTCCGGATCTGGCGCAGAACGTCGAGATCGCACCACTCACGATGGACACCACCGGGACGGAATCCGCCTTCCACGATACGGCTATCGAGCACCAGTGCATGCAGCGTGGACTCGACAAGGCGCGCATCGAGGCCAAAACGCGTGGCCACTTCGGGCAGCGTAAACGGCCCATGGGTGCGGGCATAACGGCGGATCAGCTCAAGAGCAGGCGCAGCGACAGGCACAAGCAGCGAGGCTGCAATCCCGGACGGCAACCGAAGGCCGAGAGCATCGCGATACCGGGCAGCATCTTCGATCGCGATGAGGCGCTTCTCCCCGGCGATCTTCACTTCAAGGATGCGGCGCGCACGGAGAAGACGGTCCATGCCGGATATGAGATCGGACGAAGCGAGGCGTTCGATAACAGCTTCGCGGGTAAGATCGCCGAGACGCAGCAGCAGGTCATGGATGCCATCGACATTGCGGACCCGGAACGACTCGCCGCGCAGCTGTAGCTGATCCTCCACCTCGGCAATGGCATCGGCGTCGAGCAGTTCGCGAAGATCGGCATCGCCGAGAAGATCGCGAAGCTGATCCTGATCGATGGAGAGCGCCTGTGCGCGCCGCTCGGCGAGCGGCGCATCACCTTCGTAGATGTAGTTCGCCACGTAGCTGAAGAGCAGGGAAGAGGCAAAAGGCGAAGGCGTGCGCGTATCGACGACATGAACGCCGAGTTGGCGCGTTTTGACGGCGCGAAGGACTTCGAGAAAGGCCGGAATGTCGAAGACATCGCGCAGACATTCGCGATAGGCCTCGAGGAGCATGGGAAACGAGGAATAGCGCGCGGCTACGGCGAGAAGATCCGATGCGCGCTTTCGCTGCGCCCACAGCGGTGCGCGGCCCTGCGCCCTCCTGCGCGGCAACAGCAGAGCGCGGGCAGAGGCTTCGCGAAATTTCGCGGCAAACAGCGCCGTGGAGCCGAGCTGGCGCAGAACAAGATCGGTAGCCTCAGCTGGATCAATCAGCAGCAGATCGGAATCAGGCGCGGCATCCGTATCCGGAAAGCGAATCACGAAGCCGTCATCTGCCCACATGGTCTCGACATCCGGCTGGCCCGCGGCGCGGAGCCGGGCAGTAATGGCCATGGCCCAGGGAGCGTGGACACGCGTACCAAAGGGAGTAAGAACGCAGACGCGCCAGTCGCCCAGCTCGTCGCGGGTGCGTTCGATGACGATGCTTCGGTCATCTGGAACAACCGTAGTGACAGTTTCCTGATCGGCGAGAAAGTGCAGCAGATTTTCGGCCGCCTGCAGATCAAGATCATGCTCACGCGTGAGCCGGCTGAGCGCCGCATTGCGAGGCAGCTCGCGCAGTTCGCGGACCAAAGCACCGATACGGCGGCCGAACTCGAGTGGACGGCCCGCCTGGTCGCCGTGCCAGAAGGGCATCTTGCCCGGCTCGCCGGGTGCGGGAGAAACGAGCACGCGGTCATGCGTAATCTCATCGATGCGCCACGACGATGCGCCAAGAACAAAAACCTCGCCGGCGCGGCTCTCGAAGACCATCTCCTCATCGAGTTCACCCACGCGCACAGGCTTGTCCGTACCCGACAGGAATACCCCGTAGAGGCCGCGGTCAGGAATGGTACCGCCATTGAGGATGGCCAGGCTCTTCGCGCCTTCGCGCGGCGTGAGCACATGGGCGGCACGATCCCAGGTGATGCGCGGACGCAACTCTGCGAACTCGTCCGACGGATAGCGTCCCGCAAGCAGGTCAAGAACGCCTTCAAATGAAGCACGAGTGAGCGAGGCGAAGGGCGCGGACGATCGCACCAGCCGAAAGAGCGATTCGACGCCGATCTCCGCCTGCGCAGGCGCCTCACCGCGGCGGCGCGGCACGGCAAGCGCAGGCGGATGCGCAACTGTGGCGACGATCTGCTGTGCCAGCACATCGAGCGGATTGCGCAGGTAGCGCGTGGACTCGACCAGCCCCTCATGCATGGCGCGTGTCACAGCAGCGCAGGCGATAAGATCGGCGCGGTATTTCGGAAAGATGATGCCGTCGCTCGCCGCTCCCACCCGGTGGCCTGCACGGCCAATGCGCTGCATCCCGCTGGCTACCGAAGGCGGCGCTTCGATCTGAATGACGAGATCGATGGCGCCCATATCGATACCAAGCTCAAGCGACGAAGTCGCGACGAGAGCGCGCAGATTGCCCGCTTTGAGCTGCTCTTCTATCTCCGATCGCTGCGAGGCGGCAAGCGAACCGTGATGGGCGCGAGCCAGGACCTGAAAGGGCTCACCAGCCTCCGCAGCTCGCTCCTGCGCCAAATCATTCAGAGCACCGGCCAGCCGCTCGGCGGTGCGGCGGTTATTGACGAAGATCAGCGTGGACTGACGTTCGAGGACAATCTCCAGCAGGCGCGGATGGATGGCGCTCCATATCGAAGTGCGCTTCGGCGCCTGCGAGGCCGCACCGCCGGACAGATCCTCCATCTGGCCCTGGCTGTCTATGCTGAGGTGGGCCATGTCCTCGACGGGAACCTCGACGCGCAGCTCGAGATGCTTGGGCTCACTGGCATCGACGATGGTGACGGGCCGGAAGCGCTGTGCGGGTTCGTCGTCGCTGACGATGGAAGACACAGCCAGCCCCGCATCCTCGATATTTGCTTTCGGAGAGGGTTCGACACCGGCGAGAAAGTGCGCCACTTCTTCGAGCGGGCGCTGCGTGGCCGAGAGCCCGATACGCTGCACAGGCTTTGCCGTAATGGCCTCGAGGCGTTCGAGCGAGAGCGCAAGATGCGCACCGCGTTTGGTCGGAACGAGGGCGTGAATCTCATCGATGATGACCGTTTCGACCGTGCGCAGCTGCGCAGCCGACTCGGAGGTGAGCAGCAGGTAGAGCGACTCCGGCGTAGTGATGAGGATTTCGGCCGGATTGCGCCGGAAGCGCGCCCGCTCTCGCTGCGCAGTATCCCCGGTACGGATGCCGATCTCCGGAATATGCGCAGATACGCCCATGCGTTGCGCCATCTCCTCGATCCCCGCGAGCGGAGAGCGCAGGTTGCGCTCCACATCGACGGCCAACGCCTTGAGCGGGCTGATGTAGATCACGCGGCAGCCCTGCACTTCATCCGCCGTGCGCCGCAGCATGAGGCGGTCAAGACACCAGAGGAATGCGGTGAGCGTTTTACCAGTACCCGTGGGAGCGAGGATCAGCGTGCTCTCGCCGCCGGCGATGGCCGGCCAGCCGAGACGCTGCGGCGCGGTCGGGCGACCGAAGACAGCACGGAACCATGCAGCCGTAACGGGATGAAAGAGCGCAAGCGCAGTATCACCCTGCCCGGCAACAGCAGCTTCGTCGAGGGCAGGCCTGCCCTTTGCGCGCGATGCAGGCTGCTTGCCGGCCGGACTGGAGGATTTCGATTTCGCTGCCATCGGAGAAGAAGATTATCTGCCCTTCCAGATGCGCGGATGAGCCTCCACGAATTGCACGAACAGATCGCTGATAGCGCGATCGTCTGCAATAGAAGGGTGTCCATGGCAGCCGGTAAAGGCTAGGTGATGGATAGGGATAAAGGCGATGTTCGGATCGCCGAGGGCTTTGAAACGATCGACGACGCGCTGCTCCTCGGAGGCGATTTCACCATTGGCCATATCGGTAGCCCAGAGCAGGAAGAAGGCATGCGGATTCTGCTCGCGCAGGCCTTTGAGGAATCGAAGATAGGTAGCTTCGTAATCCGCATGCAGCGCGTCGCGGGTCTTCCACTTTTCTCCGTCGTGGAGCGGGGTGGAAAAATCATTGGTCCCGAGCGCGATCACGATCAGCTGCGGCTTCCATGTAGAATCCAGCGCTTCCTGCTTTTTATCAAAGAGCACATAGGGATACGCCTCTGGCAGCGTATCCGCAGCAAAGCCGTTGTAATTGCGAACGATGCCGCGGCCGGAGATGGCATGGACCTCATAGTCGGCATGGAAGTGCACGGCGGTCAGCGGACCGAAGGCCTGTGTGTTATCGGTGCTGGCCCAGACCTCGTCGGCAGTGCAGGCCTGCTTCGGAGAGGTGTTGCCATAACCTACGGTGTGCGAGTCGCCGATGAATTCAATCTGGCGCCGGCTGGGTTTCGGAGGGGAGAGCGGTTTCTCCTGGGCAGAAAGAGCGAATCCCCCGAAGTGGTTCGGAGCGGACTGGCTCTCCGTGGCGATGTAGAGATCGACCGCGTGACGGCCCTTCGCCAGACCGGTAACCGCGTAGACACCGGGCTGAGGATCTTTGAGGACGAGGGGCAGCTGATGGTCGACAACCACGTGCAGAATTTCATGCGCGACGCCAACGCGGAAGAAGACCTCGGCTCCCCGAAAGGCAGCCTGATAGTAAATGCCTGGCCACTGCGAGGCGAAGCCGGGCGCTTCCGGTCCGGCAGCGGGAGCATTCAGGACGCGGCCGTGGATAGACATCTTCAACGGCACGAGCGCAGGCGGGCTGGCGAGCCGTTCGAGACTCATCTGCTGGGCTTGCACAAACGGAGGAAGCGAGGCGGAGAGAAGCGTCGCCAGGAGGAGGATTCCACCCCTGAATGTCATGGTGCCCTCCAGTGTATCCGGCGGAAGGCTGAGAGAGCTGCAGGCTACATATTTGCGGTGACAGCGGCGCTCCGTTAGCCTCGAGGTACCATGGCTGGCCAACCAAAAGAACTCGACCGTCTGATGCGAGAACGGCTGCTTGAGACGGCGCGTGCCGCAGCCGCGCACGCCTATGCTCCCTACTCCAGATTTCGCGTAGGCGCAGCACTTCTATTTGAGGACGGCTCTCTGGTCACGGGATGCAACGTGGAGAATGTCTCCTTCGGGCTGACAAGCTGCGCAGAGCGGAATGCGCTGTTCCGTTCGATAAGCGAGCGCGGCGCAGTGGCAGAGAATGGCGAGCAGCGGCGCATCCTCGCCGTGGCCGTCACAAATCTGAACAACATGGCTTCTCCGCCCTGCGGAGCCTGCCGCCAGGTGATGGCGGAGTTCGCGGCTCCGGGAGCAGTCGTGCTCTTTCCTGGTGAAACCGCGCACGGCGTGGAGATTGTGGAGCGAAAACTCGAAGAGCTGCTGCCCTATGGCTTCCGGCTCGACGGAGTATAGACGGACGATATGAGCGAGAGCATGATCCACGCAATTGACGTGATCCGGAAGAAGCGCGACGGCGCCGAGCTGACGACGGAGGAAATCCGCTTCGTGGCCGAAGGCGCGGCGCGGCAGACGATTCCCGAAGCGCAGCTCGCGGCATGGCTGATGGCGGCATGGATACGCGGACTCTCCCGGCGCGAGGTCGCCGACCTGACCGCGGCGATGCGCTACTCCGGCGAGGTCTTCGACCACGCAGGGCTGGGTAAGCCAACGGTAGACAAACATTCAACCGGCGGCGTGGGCGACAAGACATCGTTCCTTGTGGCTCCGCTGGCGGCGGCCGCAGGCGTGGCCGTGCCGATGATCAGCGGACGCGCGCTCGGCCACACCGGCGGCACGCTGGACAAGCTCGAAAGCATTCCCGGCTACCGGACACAGTTATCCCTCACCGAAGCGCGCGCTGTAATAGACCTTTGCGGGGCGACCATCATCGGGCAGACCAGAAACCTCGTCCCCGCCGACCGCGTGCTCTATGATCTGCGCGACCGCACCGGCACGGTCGAAAGCCCATGGCTGATCTGCGCCTCCATCATGAGCAAAAAGCTGGCTGCCGGACTGAATGGCCTCGTGCTGGACGTGAAGACCGGCTCGGGAGCATTTCTCAAGGACCCGAAGCAGTCGCGCTTCCTCGCCGAACTCATGGTCGAGACCGGCGAGCGCTCGGGCACGCGCACGGCCGCGGTGATGACCTCGATGGACCAGCCGCTGGGGCGGATGGCCGGCAACTGGATCGAGATCTGGGAGTCGATCGAACTGCTGCGCGGCGAGCGGCATCCGCTCAGCGAAGACCTGCGCGAGCTTTCCCTGGTGCTTGCCGGGTGGATGATCCACCTGAGCGGCAAGGCAGCGACGGCAGACGAGGGCCGCGCCATGGCCGAAGCACGCCTCGAAGACGGCAGCGGGCTGCGCATCTTCCGCGAGATGGTCGCGGCGCAGGGCGGCGAACTCAAGGCGCTGGACGAGCCGGAGAAGTTCCACCAGCCGAAATTCCGGCGGGAGTTCGTAGCCGACCGGGCCGGGTATTTTGCCTTCTGCGACTGCGAACTGGTGGGCTGGGCCGTGCAGCGGCTGGGCGCCGGACGCGAAAAGGCCGGCGAGCCGGTAGCGGCGCATGCCGGCCTGGAGATGAAGGTCAAACTGGGCAACCGCATCGAGCGCGGGCAGGTACTGGCGGAGCTGTTTGCAGACGAAGAATCGCGCTTTGCCGAGCCGGAAGCGCTCCTGCGGCGGGCGCTGGCGATCCGGGACGAGGCTGCGGACGTACCGGCGCTGATCGGCGAAGTCATCACGGCGCAATAGGCACGGCCCAAGCCTGAAGCGCTGCGGCCGAGGAATCCGCTTGAGGAAGGCCGGGTCCGCCCATAGGATGAGAGAAACAAAGGAGCGACATTGATTCGATTCACCGGGGTGCTGGGCCTGCTGACCATGCTGACGCTGGCATGGATCTTTTCGACGAACCGGCGGGCGATCCGGTGGCGGACCGTGATCTGGGGCCTCAGCCTGCAGATTGTCTTCGCCTTTCTCGTGCTCAAGTGGACGGTGGGCCAGAAGATCCTGGCCACGGTGGGCGCGGCGATCACGCGCATGCTCGCCTACTCCTTTGCCGGCTCGGAGATGGTCTTCGGCGAGCTGGGCAGGCAGCATTCCTCGCTGGGCATGATCTTCGCCTTCCAGGTGCTGCCGACCATCATCTTCATCTCTGCCCTGTTTTCGGTGCTCTATCACATCGGCGTGATGCAGCTGGTCATCCGGCTCTTCGCGCGGCTGATGCTGTGGACCATGCGCGTTTCAGGCGCCGAAAGCCTGAACGTCGCGGCCAGCATCTTCATGGGCCAGACCGAAGCTCCGCTGACCATCCGGCCGTTTCTGCCCAGGGCCACGCGCTCCGAGCTGATGACCATCATGACCAGCGGCATGGCGCACGTCTCGGGCGGCATCATGGCGGCGTACATCCTCTACGGCATCGAGGCGCAGCACCTGCTGGCAGCGGTCATCATGACCGCCCCGGGCACCATCCTTATCTCAAAGATGCTGGTGCCGGAGACGGAGACGCCGGCAACCGAGGGCGTCGTCCACATGCCCAGGGAAGAAGAACACAAGGACGAGAACCTGCTGGGCGCGATCGCCCGCGGCACCATCGACGGCGGCAAGCTGGCCTTCAACGTGGCCATCATGCTCATCTCCTTCCTGGCGTTGATCCACCTGCTGAACGGCATCCTGGGCGGCGTGCACAACTGGCTGGCGGCGCGGCATTTCGCGTACTTCCCTTCCAGCCTCGACTCCATTCTCGGCGTGCTTTTCTCCCCGATTGCCTGGCTCATCGGCATCCCCTGGCATGAGACGCGGATCGTCGGCAATCTGCTGGGCACACGCATGGTTATCAATGAGGTGGTGGCCTACTCGCTGCTGGGCGCGCAGAAGGCGGCGCTCGACTTCCGCTCCTTCACCATTGCCACCTTCGCGCTGTGCGGCTTTGCCAACCTGAGCTCCATCGGCATCCAGATCGGAGGCATCGGAGCGCTGGCTCCGAACCGCCGGAACGATCTCGCGCGGCTGGGCCTGAGGGCCATGCTCGCCGGCACCATGGCCAACCTCATGTCTGCCTCCATTGTCGGAATCATGCTCAAATAGAAGAAACACCCCAGAAAGCGTCGCCCTCCCCATGTCTTTCACCGTGATTTCCTCCACTGCGCTCTATGAGCGCGCATCGGAAGCTGCGAAGTTTCTGCAATCGCATACAGGGCACACGCCCCTGGTCGGAGTGGTACTCGGCTCCGGGCTCGGCGGCTTCGCGGCGGAGATCGAGCAGGCCGCGGTCATTCCCTACAGCGAGATTCCGCACTTTCCGCGCTCGACCGTGGCAGGTCACAGCGGGCGGCTGCTGATCGGCACCGTTGCCGGAACACCGGTCGCGGTGATGCAGGGCCGGGTGCATGGCTACGAAGGCTACTCGGCGGCCGAATCGACCTTCCCGGTGCGCGTGCTGGGCATGCTGGGGATAAAGGCGCTGGCGCTGACGAATGCGGCCGGAGGCATCCGCGCCAGCTACGCACAGGGTGACCTGGTGCTGCTCTCCGACCACATCAACCTGATGGGAGTAAACCCGCTCACCGGACCGAATGATGAACGGCTGGGGCAGCGATTCTTCGACATGACGGAAGCCTATGCACGGCGCCTGCGCCAGCTGGCGCATACCGCGGCCAACGAGAACGGCGTTGCCCTGCAGGAAGGCGTCTACATCGGCGTGCCGGGGCCGAGCTTCGAGACACCGGCCGAGATCCGCGCCTTCCGCGCGCTGGGCGCCGACCTGGTGGGCATGTCCACCGTGCTCGAGACCATCGCCGCGCGGCACATGGGCATCGAGGTACTGGGAATTTCATGCGTGACGAACATGGCAGCGGGCATCCAGGTAGAGCCGCTGAATCACGAGGAAGTCATGGAGACGGGCAAACGCGTGGAAGGCCAGCTGGCGGCGATTCTGAAGAGCGCATTGCCGGAGATCGCGAAGCTGGTGCAGGCAGGAGGCGGAAAGGCGTAGTGAGGCAACCGGTTGTACTGGGAATCGCGGGCTGTTCGGGCTCGGGGAAAACGACGCTGGCCGAAGAGCTGGCAAGAGAGCTGGAAGGCACACACTTCCACCTGGATCACTACTATCGCGACCTCGCGCACATGAGCTACGAGGAGCGATGTCAGCAGAATTTCGACGACCCGGACATCATCGAAAGCGATCTATTGATCCGCGACGTCGGACGGATGGCCGCGGGCGAGACCATCTGGCATCCGCAATACGACTTCGCCACGCACACCCGCAGGAAAAATGCCATCACGAGGATGGAGCCCGGACACCTGCTGATCATCGACGGCATCTTCGCGCTGCACTATCCTGGGCTGCGCAGGTTCTACCATCTCGGCATTTACGTCGACACCCCGGACGAAGTCTGTTACGAACGCCGTTTGCGGCGCGATGTATGCCAGCGCGGGCGGACAGAAGAATCCGTCGCGCAGCACTACACCGAAACAGTACGGCCGATGGCGGAAAAATACGTCCGCCCATCGGCACAGCATGCAGACATCGTGATGGACGGGACCGAATCGCTGGACTGGGCCATCGAAGGCCTGATGAACGAGCTCAGGCAGCGCGGGCTGCTGGAAAGGATCATGGCCCGCTGAGCGCCAGCCCCAAAGGTGGCCCACTCAAGCCCGATTTTGGCTTGCGCGGAGTGCCTGGAACCTTTTCACCACAGATGACACAGAGAGCACAGAGGCATCCTCACCAGGCTTTGCGCTCTTCGCGTGGAAACGGGATGCAGGTAGCGGCACGACTCCCTCTGTGTCCTCTGTGCTCTCTGTGGTGCAATGCTTTTCTTTCCCCAGCGCCGCCGAGGGAAGTTCGTAAACGGGCTCTAAGCTATATCCGGACAGTTCCACGATGAAGAGAGGTTGAGCATGACCGCAGCGCGAAACAACAGGCAGACAATGAAGAGACTCGCAGGGCTGGCCCTAGCGGCCGCGCTTCTCACCGGCGCAGCCGCCGCATCGGCGCAGAACTTTGCCGACATCAAACCCGCGCCGCAGCAGCTGGAGTGGCAGGATCTTCAGTTCGGCGTCATCATCCACTTCGGCACCAACACCTTTCTCGACCGTGAATGGGGCGATGGCACAGCCACGCCGCAGACCTTCAACCCGAAGCACTTCGATCCCGACCAGTGGATGAAGGCCATCAAAGCCTCGGGTGCGAAGTACGTAGTCATGGTCGCCAAGCATCATGACGGATTCTGCCTGTGGCCCACCGAGCAGACCGACTACAGCGTGAAGGCGAGCCCATGGATGGACGGCAAGGGCGACGTGGTCGGCGCAGTGGCGAAGGCAGCTCGCGCCAACGGCCTCGGCTTCGGCATCTATCTTTCCCCCTGGGACCGGCATGATCCTCGCTACAAGGAAAAGGACACTACCGAATATGACAAGTACTACCAGTCGGAGCTCGAAGAGCTGGTGACAAAGTACGGTGACCTGACCGAGTTCTGGCTGGATGGCGCCGGCAGCGGCGGCCACGTCTACGACTTCCCGAAGATCGTCGAAACACTGCGCACCTACCAGCCGAATACTATCGTCTTCGCCGACACCGCTCTTTTCCAGTACGCGGACGCGCGCTGGGTCGGCACCGAGTCAGGCTTCATCAACTACGAGAACTGGAACGTCATCGACCGGCATGGCTATCTGCGCTGGCGGCCCATCGAAGCCGATACACCGCTGCACAAGTTGCAATGGTTCTGGCATCCGAACAGCGACCAGACGCTGCGCAGCCTCGACGACCTGGTGAACAGCTGGGAGAACTCAGTAGGACACGGAGGCCAGTGGATGCTGGGCGCGGCTCCGAACAGTGACGGCCTGCTGCCCGAGGCCGATGTGAAGCGCCTGAAGGAGCTGGGTGACACGCTCCGCCAGCGTTATTCGAATAATCTCGCGCAACATCACCTCTCCACCGACGAAAATACCACCAACGCACTCGACGGCGACCGCGACACCTTCTGGTCCGCACCTGAAGGCTCGCGCTCGGCAACACTCGAGGTGCGCTTCGCGCATCCGGAGACGATCGATCACGCGCTGACGATGGAGTGGCTCAACGACGGGCAGCTCATCCAGCAGTACCGGATCGAGGCATGGAAGGATGGCAGGTGGGTGCCTGTGGTTTCGGACTTCGCCATCGGCCATATGAAGATCGACCGCTTCCCTGCCGTCATCACCGACCGCGTGCGGCTGAACATCGTGGCCGCGGCAGGACAGGCGCGTATTCGCGAGTTCCAGCTCTTCCATCTGGACGAGGCAGGCATGGAGACAGCCGCGAAGTAGCGTGCTGGCTATAATGCAGAGCAATGCGCAGGAGGCCGACCCCAGGCCTCCTGCGCATCTAGAGCCTGTTATGAACTTTCGCGCGAGCGGCGTTGCTGGGGAAAATCGGCCCAGACGAGACGGAGGACGAAGACATAGGCTATTCCTAGGCGAGGCCGACAACGAAGTATGGGCCGATTTTCCCCGCAACCCTTCAGGGCTGGGGCCAATTTTCCCGACCTCTTCGTCGCTCGCTGCTAGGATATGGCCCGATATCCGTCGCAACTCGCTCCTCGACCTCAGAAAAATTGGCGCCCAGCGCCGCCGTGGGAAAGTCCATAACAGACTCTAGGAAATCGCAACCACAGGAAGATTCAGCATGGCCCTGAAACAGCACGACCGCGCCAAGCGCATCCTGCACCTGCTGCTCGAAAAGGGCAAGGGCAGCGTAGACGAGCTGGCCGCCGCAGTAAACGCCTCTCCGGCAAGCATTCGCCGCGACCTGATTGAACTCGAGCAGCGCGGGCTGATCAACCGCACCCACGGCGGCGCCGAGGTGCCCGGACAAACCTCCTACAAGCCATTCCGCTTCGACGCAGCCTTTTCGCTGCGCGAGGAGCGCTTCGCCGATGAGAAGCGGCGCATTGCGCTGGCTGCGGCGGAGCTGGTCGTCGAGAACGACACCATCGCGCTTTCTCCCGGCACGACAACGACACAGATCGCGCGCAGCCTGCGTCATCGCGAAGGCATTCACATCGTGACCAGCGCCATCAACATCGGCATGGAGCTCTCGAGCCAGCCGAACATGAAAGTCACGGTGACAGGCGGAGCCATCCGCTGGCCGGGCTCGTTTTCGCTTGTGGGCGCGACCGCCTATGAGGCGCTGCAGCGGCTGTTCTTCGACAAGGTCTTCATGGGCGCCACCGGCATCCATCCGGAGCACGGACTGACTGTTATCGAGTCGGACGAGGCGCTCATCCTGTCGGAGATGGTGAAGCACGGCAAGCAGGTCATCGCTGTCGTCGATGCAAGCAAGCTGGGCATGGTGAGCACCTCGCAGGTATGCCCGCCGCAGAAGATTCACACCATCATCACCGACGACAGCGTCGCAGCGGAAACGATCGAGTCCTTTGCCCAGGTCGGCGTCCCGGTCATTGCGGTCTAAAAGACAACTCTCCACAGAAAAGCCTCCGGCACAATCGCCGGAGGCTTTTCTGTGTGCCGCTTTAAAGCTGCATGCGGACTTTGCAGCGCGTGAGCAGAGCCGAGAGCGCAAGAATGCATACGGTGAAGAGTGCCGACTTGAAGGCTCCGGGAGCGCCGCTGCTCCAGTGGGTGGCATAAAATGTGCTGCCCGTAGCCAGAAATCCGTAGTAGCAGAGATCGGGCAGCAGATACGTCATCAGTGTGTTGGCGCCGGCAGGATGCGCAAACGCAGCCCAGCGGGAATGCTTGCGGACATCGCAGATCCAGTAGATCAGCGTAAAGAACAGCGTGGCTGCTCCAACAGAAACCAGCGCCCACGTAGGCGTGGCGCGGATCTTCGAGATGCCGAGCGACGCGAGCAGCCCTCCGCTGGCAAGCGTGGCCAGGCCGAAGGCGATGGCCAGCAGGCTCTTCTGCCCATGCGCATGCCAGCGATGCTTGCCGAGAAAGATCGTCGAGACGACAGCACCGGCCATGACCATGGCCCCGAAGGCTCCATTGTTGAATGGCCACAGATACCACGCCGGGTGGTCGGCAAAGCCGAGATGCGCCGCCGTGGAAACGCAGTTAAAGCCAATCAGCGCCGCGAACCAGGCAAGCGGCGCCCAGACCCATCGGCGCGTGGGGATATAGAGCACGCAGACAGCGAAATAGGTGTAACCGATGATGCCCAGAATCTCGGGATAAGAGAAGTCGAGCCATGCAGCGTGTGCCGTGCCATCCGGAGTGTGCACCATTCGCCGGAAGATCGCATACATCACGACCAGCAGCGCAAGTCCAAGGAGCTTGAGGCCGAGCACCAGGCGCGAGCCGGAAGCAAAGCCGGGATAGACATTCCACAGCAGGATGCCTCCACCGAGCGCAAGCAAACCCCAGACGCCCGGCGACAGGCCCATGAGCGTACGGCTGCCGGCATCCGCGTTGGCGAGAATGAGGCCGAGGACGACAAGGCTCAGCGAGCGCAGAATAACGTGCAGCCAGAGTGCAGGCATGGACGGGTTCTTCTTCAGGCGTGCACGGATGGCAAGGGGCAGCGAAAGCCCGACGAGGAAGAGAAAGAACGGAAAGACCATGTCGACATAGGTCATCGCGTCGACAACTGCAGGCTCGTGACGGCTCCATTGCGGAATGCCGCGTATCTCGGCAAGCGCATTGACGAAGACCATCACCGTCATGGTGAGACCACGGAAGATATCGATCGAAACGATGCGCGAAGATGCAGTCGGAGCAGCCGGTGTGCGTGCGGTCATTTTGCGCCTGCATGGATGGAGCGGTCGACAGCATCCAGCAACGCATGCGAAGGATCGCTCTCATAGTCCCAGAACATGACCCCGGCCAGGTGATGCTCAAGAGCAAACTTGCATTTCAGTGCAAGTGACTCGGGATCGTCATAGGAAACAAAGACATGCTTCTCTTCGCTGTAGAGATACGGCACAGAAGCAGTCTTATCCCAGTAGCGGGTATAGCCCTTGCCGATCATGGTGCCGGTGATGTTGCCGTAGCTGGCGTAAACGTTGGGGATAACCTTCCCCGGTTGATAAAGACCGTGGTTCTTCGCCGCAACATTTCCCCACGCGTGGCCATAAAAGGGCAGTCCGAGAACCAGCTTTTCCGCAGGCACTCCGGCATGCTCGTAGTTCTCGACAGTCTGCGCGCCCGATATTTTCTTCGGGTCATCGGGATTGGTGAAGAGCGGAGCGTGATGGCCGGTGCCCGCGCCATCACCGGGCTCATAGAAGTCATACGCCATCAGGTTTACGGTATCGACGTATTTCTGGACCTCGGCCATCTGCGTGTGGTCGATAAAGCTCTGGTCTCCGCCGGCGGCAATGGAAAGATAGAGACGACGGTGCAGCTTCGCCTGCTCGGCATCGAAGCGCTCGCGGCATTCCTTGAGGAGCAGGGTGTAGTTCTGCGTATCCTCGGGACGGAAGTGCTTCGTAGCGCCTTCCATCGCAGGATATTCCCAGTCGATATCGAGACCGTCGAGATTGTATTTCGTAAGAAACTCGACAGCGCTCTCGATGAACGCGGAGCGGTTCTGGCGGGTGAGCGCCATGCTCGAAAAGCCGCCCGACCAGGACCATCCTCCAACAGAAACAAGAATAGCCAGCGAAGGGTTCTGCTTCTTGAGCGCAACCAGCGTAGCCAAATTGTCCGCATCTACAGGCCGGCCGGGAACCATGCGATTGTCATCGAGCTTCGCGAAGGCGAAATTGATGCGGGTCATCGCCGTGGGCGAGATATCGCCGGGCTGGAGACGCTGCTCCTGCGGAAAAACATAGCCGATAATCTGTTCGCCGCGAGACTGAGCAGGCGCGAAGGGGCTAAACGCTGCGGCGAGCACGGCGAGCGATGCGATCCGTTGGAACAAGACTGCCTCCGAAAAGCGATGTGTTGCCAATATACCGGCCTCACTCGATCGCCGTTCGCATCGCTCACCTCCCGTTGCTCTACAATCCCGGTGATATGGCTGCGATCACAGGACTCAGCATGAGATGGGCACTGGCGCTCTGCTGCGCCGGGGCATTGGCACAGAGTGCGCGTGCCGAGGTACGGATACTGGTGGACCAGGTAGGCTACGAACCGGGCGCGGCGAAGATCGCTCTGGTCAAGGGCACGGCGGAGGATCATCCGGCGCGGTTTGTGCTGAAAGAAGTCTCGACCGGCAGAACGGTCTTCTCCGGAAGCGTCGCTGCAGCGGGAAAGATAGACCAGTGGGGTGGCACATACTGGACAGCAGACTTCTCTGCCTTTCATGAAAAAGGCGAATATGAGCTCGAGACAGATGGGGCACACTCATGCGGCTTCGCCATTGAAGACGACCTGCTCGAGAAAGAGACGCTGTCGAATGTCCTCTACTACTTCAAGGGACAGCGCTCGAGCGGCCTGAATGACGCGGCCGACCGGCACCTGAAGAATCCGAACGGACCGGGAACCATCGACGTGCATGGCGGCTGGTATGACGCGACAGGCGACTACGGCATCCATCTCTCGCACCAGAATCCGACCTCGTATTTCAACCCGCAGCAGGTGCCGCTGGTAGCGTGGAGCGCGCTTGCCAGCTATCGCGCACTGGAGGCGCGCGGCGAGGACAACTTCACTGAAATCGATCGGCGGCTGCTGGATGAGGGGCTGTTCGGCGCAGACTTCCTGGTACGGATAAAGCGGCCCGGCGGCTCGTTTTATGAGAGCATCACCGCGCCGGGTGCGAAGAAGCTGGCCGAAGACCGGGTGATCGGGAATCCGAACTGGAAGACGCAGATCAAGAAAAACACGGCGGACTCCACCGAGCACATCGGCGCAGCCGAGGGACCGCATGCCTATGAGGCAAGCTTCCGCGCCGGCGGCGGCATGGCGATTGCCGCGCTTGCGCTGGCCAGCACCATGCCGACCGACGGAGACTTTCCCCGCGCAACCTATCTCCAGACAGCAGAAGAGGCCTTCGATTTTCTGGCAGCGCATAACCGCGAGTTGCTGAATGACGGAGTAGAAAACATCCTCGACGACTACTGCGCGCTGATAGCTGCGACCGAACTCTATCGGGCCTCGCACGAAACGAAATACAAGACAGCGGCGGATGCGCGTGCCGCGAGTCTAATGGCACGGCTGGTCTCGAACGGCAGGTACCGCGACTACTGGCGTGCCGACGGAGGAACGCGGCCCTTCTTTCATCCTGCAGATGCGGGCCTGCCCGTAGTCAGCCTGATCGCCTACGCGCAGATTGCCGATGCGGCGACGCAGGCGAAGGTGCGCGAGACGGTGAAGCGGTCGCTCGCATTCGAGCTGGGCGTCACGGAAGAGGAAAACAATCCCTTCGGCTATGCGCGCCAGCTCGTCCGCATGGGCGACGGAACCGTGCGGACGGCCTTCTTCTTTCCCCATGACACCGAGGCCGCGCCGTGGTGGCAGGGCGAGGATGCGCGGCTGGCGTCACTGGCAGCCGCGGCCCGCCTCGCAGCCCCGCTCTTCGCGGACGACACAGCCTTCCAGGCCAGTCTCGAAGACTACGCATGGAACCAGCTGCACTGGATTCTGGGCAGAAATCCCTACGACGTGAGCCTGCTCGAGGGCAGCGGGCACGGCGACCAGGCGTACATGTTCTTCCGCTCGTGGAAATACCGCAATGCGCCGGGCGGAATCGTAAACGGCATTACCGCCGCCGAAGACAACGAGGACGGCATCGCCTTCAACCAGGGCTTCGCCGTCACCGGCAAGGACGAGGACTGGCGCTGGACCGAACAGTGGCTGCCGCATGCCGCCTGGTACCTCTACGCCGTGAGCCTGCCGCATACCCCGCAACACTGATTGCGTGCGAAAAGCTGCAGCGAGGCTCTATGATGCTTGCAGCGCGCAGATGTATAGACAGGCCAGCGTTTCCATCAGCATTTTGCATGCTGGGGCCTGCGGCGATGCGCTCTGACGGCTTCACGGCACAGACTCTACAGGTAAAGATCAGGGGCGAATGGCTCAGTCATCCACCGGCAATGGCAGTGTCGCGGCATCCGCGGCGAACTATAAGCGGCAGAACACGCTTCTGCTTTTCGTAGCGGGACTCGGCGGCCTGCTCTATGGCGTGGATGTAGGCCTCATCGGCGGCGCGCTGCCGTATCTGGAGGCCACCTCGGGGCTGAGCGCCGGGCAGCTCTCGGTCATCGTGGCCGCCGTGCTGATGGGTTCGGTCTTTTCGACCCTCTTTGCCGGCGCACTGGCCGACTGGATGGGCCGCAAGAAGCTGATGATCTTCAGCGGCATCCTGTTTGTGCTGAGCATCCCGGTCATCGCTCTTTCGCACGGCTACGGGCCGCTCTTTCTCGGACGCCTGCTGCAGGGCACCAGCGGCGGCCTGATCGGAGTAGTCGTCCCGCTCTACCTCGCCGAATGCCTGGGCTCGAAGGTACGCGGCAAGGGCACCGGCATCTTCCAGTGGATGCTCACACTGGGCATCTTCGTAGCCGCGCTCATCGGCATCTACTTCAGCTATCGCGTCGAAGCGATGGTGCACAACGCCGGTCCGGCTGCGCTCTTCCACTTCAAGGACATGGCGTGGCGCGAGATCTTCTGGGTCTCCATGCCCCCTGGCCTGCTGTTTGTGGCGGGCTCGCTGCTGGTGGCGGAGTCGCCGCGCTGGCTCTTCCGTCGCGGACAGGTGGAAAAGGCGCGTGCCGCTCTCGAGCGCTCGCGCACTCCCGAGCAGGCGGAACACGAGCTGCAGGAGATGGCCGAAACGCAGAAGGCTCCCACCAGCGGCCACAGCACCGGCGTAAAGGATGCGCTGCTGCAGCGCAAGTACATCGTGCCCTTCATCCTGGCCTGCGTCATCCTGGCCTGCAACACCGCCACCGGCATCAACTCCGTCATCGGCTACAACGCCAGCATCCTCATGCAGAGCGGCCTCAGCGACCTGCAGGCGCACTGGGGCTACGTGCTCTTCACGCTGGTCAACTTCCTCGCCACCATCATCGGCATGCAGCTGGTCGATAAAAAAGGCCGCCGCTTCCTGCTCAAGATGGGCACCTCGGGCATCATCCTCACGCTGATCGTCACCGCCGTCCTCTTCCTCCGCATGGAGAAGCAGAACGTGGATTGCGCATCCGCGGTGCAGGCCATGGTTGCCCCGGACCAGTCGCTTGACCTGAAGCTGACGCCTGACATCGCGGCGAAGCTGCTGGCAGCCTCCGGCCACGCAGGCGCGATCCCGGCCGAGGATTCGTCGATGGCCGTGATCTACTCCTATGGCGGCTTCACCGGAGAGACCACCTACGTGCGCGCCGCCGATGGCAGCGCCAGCCCGATCCACATCACGCGGGCCGACAGCCTCCCAACCTCGAAGGTCGAAGCCATCTTCAAGAATCCCTTTGCCGACCTGCAGGCCGCGCAGACCGCTCCGCTGAAGATCGAGCGCGCGCTGGTAGGCCGTGTACCGGAGGCGAGCCACGGCTGGCTGATGGCGGTTGTGCTCTTCGTCTTCGTGAGCTTCTACGCCTCGGGCCCCGGCGTATGCGTCTGGATCGCGCTCTCCGAGCTGATGCCGACCCGCATCCGCTCGAACGGCATGAGCATCGCACTGGTCCTCAACCAGGTCGTAGCAGCAACCCTGCAGGTTCTCTTCCTGCCGGTGGCCAGCAAGTACGGCTACTCGGCCATGTTCCTGCTCTCGGCAGGATTCACCGTGATCTACTTCCTCACCGTAACGTTCTTCCTGCCCGAAACCAAGGGCAAGACGCTCGAGGAGATCGAAGAGCTCTTCGCGAAAGGCAAGTAGTCAGGGCTCAGAGCACAGGGCTCAGTAAAACGGGCACGGAAGCGTCAGCTTCCGTGACCGTTGTCTTTTCTATCTCCACAAATCCCGACGGTGGCCCACTCAAGCTTCTGTTGCTTGAGTGGGGAACATACGCTTTCGACAGAGCAAATCAAACTTCTAAAGATAGAAATGTCTGTAGTCTTTCTGTCGAAGGATCTATGCTCTGCCTTATGAAGCTGGCACTCTTCGGAAACCTGCGGCTGTTAAGAATTTCCTTTTATGTATGTTGTTCTCTCATGCTAGCCAAGCCTTGTTTTGGTGAGAGTGACCCATGGCAGTCACTAAAACAATTGAAGCCGGGCCTCGGTTTTGTGTTCATCGAGCGCAGCCTGACTTGTCAGTATGGCGAACTTGAAAAAGTCACGGATACGAATGTTTCGATCAAGACGAAACAAGGTACCGAGATAATTCATAAAGCAGATTTGATGAGAATTAGATATGGATTTGGTGGACACGCAGTAGCGAACGACAATCCTAATTTGCCGCTTTTCACCCTCTACAGCGGTAGAAGCTCTTGGTCAGACATCTTGGCCTTCGTACCCTTTCAATCAAAAGTGCATCCATACGCCGCATTCCGTTTCACGCTAACCACAAAAGACGGAAGAATTCATCGAGGCATTCTTAATGGAGTATCTGCGGAGCAGATTACACTTGCGGACAAATCTGGGAACGCGACGACCTTTCTAAAGAAGGAAATCGTTCAGGTCGACTACATCACTGAAAAGCCACTGAGTGATACGCAGGAATTCTATTGGGATGAACTCGGTGTCGGAAGGATTTTCGATCCACAGCTTTACCCACGCCTGTTCCATTTGGCTGACACTATGTCGGTGACCCTGTATCAGTCGGCCCGTGCAGAAGACGATTCTGTCATTATCTGCAAATGAGCCAGTAGGTGCCGCACGCAGCCGCAAAGCCCTTCTACACCCTAAACCCCATCCCCTACACCCTTTTCGCAGCCTGCTTGCGCTACGACACACCCCTCCGATAGCTTCAAGCCATGAATGGGGTTCGTCTGAATCTGGAGAACAAGGTCGCGCTGGTCACCGGCGGATCGCGCGGCATCGGCGCAGCCACGGTCCGGCTCTTTCGCGAGACCGGGGCGAAGGTCGTCTTCAACTACAAGTCGGCCAAGGCCGCAGCCGATGCACTGGTTGCCGAAGTCGGCGGTCCTGAATACTGCGTCGCCGTCGAGCAGGAACTGAGCACGCCCGAGCAGGGCCGCGCGCTCGTCGCCAAAACGGTCGAGGCCTTTGGACGCATCGACGCCATGGTGGTGAACCACGGCGTATGGCCGCCGGTCGACGCCCCTATCGCCGAGATGGCCGAGACGCAGTGGCGCTCGACACTCTCCATCAACCTCGACAGCGTCTTCGGCCTTACGCAGGCCGCCGTCGCCGCAATGCTCAGGCAGGATCGCGGGGAAGGTGACCGCGCCGGCTCCATCGTCTATATCGCCTCCACCGCCGCACAGCGCGGCGAGGCGAACCACGCCGACTACGCCGCCAGCAAGGGCGCGCTCATCAGCCTGACAAAAAGTTTGTCCTCCGAGCTCGCAGGCAAGGGCATCTATGTCAACTGCGTCGCTCCTGGCTGGGTCGAGACCGATATGTCCGCGCCCGCGTTGAATGATCCTCCGGTGCGCGAGCGCATCTTCGCCACCATTCCGCTGGGGCGTGTGGCGAAACCCCTCGAAATTGCAGGTCCGGCAGTGTTTTTATGCACGCCCTATGCAGGCTTTATGAGCGGCGAGATCGTCAATGTAAACGGAGGCGCGGTGCTGGTCGGATGAAGACGCGGGCGTGGTTTTTCCTGATTGCGGCAGGCATGATCTTGAGCGGAGTGGCCACGCGGGCCTGCGCGCAGGATGAACCACCCGCGCAATCGACCGCCGGGCAGGCGAGCGACCCCACCGGCGACGCCAATGCGAAGAAAGCCCGCGCGGTGCTCGATGCCATGGTCAAAGCCCTCGGCGGCGACCAGTGGCTCGCGTTGAGCAACGTCTATATCGAAGGCCGGGTCTCGGGCTACTACCAGGGCAAGCCGACAGGCATGATCATGAACTATCGCCAATGGCGGATGACCAACGGCGACGAGCGCGTCGAACTCGGCAAGAAGCACGACGACATCGAGATCTTTACCGCCGGCAACTGCTGGGAGGCGACCTACAAAGGCAAGAAGGCGCTGCCCAAGGATGTCTGCGAGGACTACCAGCGCCGCCGCGCGCATTCCATCGACGTGGCCGTGCGCCAATGGCTGCAGAACCCGAAGACGATCCTCATCGACGAGGGACAGACGCTCAGCGAGCGTCACCTAACCGACCAGGTCACGCTGATCTCGGCGGAGAATGAATCGATCACCATCCAGGTCGACGCCGACACGCACCTGCCGCGCAGCCGAACCTTCCAGTGGCGCGACCCGCTTTACAAGGACAAGAACGAGGAACGCGAAGAGTACGACGATTACCATCCAGTGGACGGCATTCCGACTCCCTACAGCGTCACGCGCTTCCACAACGGCGACCAGACCAGCCAGCGCTATGTCTTCAAGGGCGGCTACAACGTCCTGCTGCCGCCGGACATGCTGAACGCGGACGCCGCAGCAGCCGCGGTGAAGAAGTAAGAGGCTGCTACGCGCAGAGCGATCCGCCTTCGGCCTCCGCTCCCGCTGGTCGCGATCGAAGGACCTGTTCTCTCGGGAACAAGGAAAAATGAGGGTGCCCCGTCCAAGCTCTGCTTGGGCGGGAGGGTAGGAACCCGGTTTCTTCTACACCCCACACCCGGTCTCCCATACCCTGCCTTTGTGCCTCGTCCTGTGATTCGCGTAGACTCGCCTTTTGCCTTCCGGAGATAGAAACAGGTGCACAGATGAAGCGCGGCATGACACGGGCCATCCTCTCGGATAGCCATTTCTGGATTCCTCTGGCAGTACTGCTGCTGGGCATCGCGCTGCTGGCGCACCTGAGTTGAGTGACCATTCATGAATGACAAGCAAGAGAGCCTGGGACCGCAGAACCTGGGACCACAAAACCAGGGACCACTGCGCTCCATGCACGGACTGGGAGTTGCCTGCGGTGTAGCCGCGGGTGCGTGGCTGGGCACGGCCGAGGCGCCGACCAAGCTGGTAACCGCGGGTTATTCGCCCATGGTGATCTCGCTCTGCATGGTGGCCGGTGTCTTCGTCGCGCGCTGGACGCTGCCCACGCTGATGAAAGGCACGCGCTACGTCTTCTCCGACCTGCGCAAGCGCTCACACCTGATCGTGTGGGGCATCCTTGCTGGAGCGTTGTGGGCCGTAGCCAACACGCTCACCGTGTACGCGATCAAAGACGTCGGCCTCTCCATCGCCTTTCCTCTCTGGAACACCAATTCGCTCGTCGGCCTGCTGTGGGGCTGCCTGCTCTTTCGTGAGCTGCGCGGCGGCGGCATGAAGAACTGGATCAAGGTGGTCGGCGGCGGCGTGGCCGTGGTCGCAGCCACCATCGCGCTGGGCCTGGCCTCCGTCCATCCGGCCGCGGGCGAGCACGCCGCCCGCGGCGGAGCAGGCGTGATGGCAGCGCTGGGCGCAAGCCTCATGTGGGGCACGATGTACCTGCCCTATCGCAAGGCCTATCTCAGCGGCATGAATCCGCTCTCCTTCGTGACCGTCTTCACCGTCGGAGAGCTGGGCACCATGTCCCTGCTGGCCTGGCTCATGCCCGGACAGGGCGCCTCGCTCAGCACGCAGCTGCACCTGCTGCGTCCGGCCATCTTCTGGCTCTTTCTCGGCGGCTTCTGCTGGGTTATCGGGGACATGTTCCAGCAGTACGCTGCGAAATACGTAGGCATCGGACGCGGCATTCCGCTGGCCAACACGAATCAGCTCTGGGGTCTCGCCTGGGGAGCGATGGTCTTCGGCGAGTTGCACGGAGTCAGCGGCACAAACCGCATCGTGATCGTAGCCAGCTCCCTCCTGATGATCGTAGGAGCGATCGCCATCGGCAGCGCGTCGGCCGCAGCCAAGGAACACCACTCGCGTAATCTCGCCATCGCCCGCGAATGCGAGCGCTATGGCCTCGACTACGACGAAGCCGTCCTGCTGCAGGCCGGTCTTGAAGAGCACGGAAACGCGCGGGCATGGTGGGATTACCTGATCGTCGCACTGGGACTGGTGCTCTTCGCCTGGCTGGCGATCGGCACAAAGCGGCCTCCGCTGACGCTCAACCTCGCATGGGTCTCGATGCTCACCATAGCGGTGCTGGCCATGCTGATCTGGGGCGGCAGCCTGCTCTGGAAGCGGACAAAATTCAGCTGAAGGCTCAGATAGAAGTATTGAGGATGAGGGTGCCCCGTCCAAGCTCTGCTTGGGCGGGAGGAGAGAACCCGGGTTCGTGCCCCACCGGCCCGCTTTTACTACACCCTACCCCCCTATACCCTGTTCTGAACTAGTCGCAACGCAAAGCAGTCATAGGATCGACACGGGCCGCCCGGCGTGCGGGCAGCCACGCAGAGAGCAGCGTGACCAGGGCGATGCCGCCGATAGCCACGGCGAAGGTCACCGGATCGAAGGGGCTCATCTGGAAGAGCTGATGGCGCAGCAGGTTCGCCAGCCCCAGCGCAGCCGGCAGACCGATGGCGATACCCGCCAGGAAAAGCACCAGCGATTCGCGCAGCACCATCCACTGCACCGCGCCGGTGCCGGCGCCGAGCGCCATGCGGATGCCAATCTCATGCACGCGACGCACCATGTTGAAACTCATCACGCCATAAAGGCCGATGGCCGCCAGCAGCACTGCGAGGCCGGCAAAGAGCGCGGCCAGCCGTGAGACTAGCGTCTCCTGACTGAGGAACAGGCTCATCTGCTCCTGCACCGTGCGCACGTCGAGCACCGGCAGGTTCGGGTCGATGGAGGCGATAGCTGCGCGCAACCCCTGCACGGCCTGGTCCGGTGAGCCCGTGGTGCGCAGCGTCACCGACGAGGCGAAGCTCTCCTGCGTGCCCTCGCCGTGCGGGCCGACGAGCTGCGCAAGCGGCAGATAGAGAGTGTCCGCGCGGTCGCGGCGCGGGCCGAGCCCGAGCGTGTCGGCGGCGATGCCGACGATCATCCACGGGCCTGCCGTGTCGATATCGATCGTGAGAGTGTGGCCCAGCGCATCGCCCTTGGGAAAGTAGTGGCGGGCCACGGCCTGGCTGATGACGACCACCTTCTGGCTCGAGGCCGTGTCCTCCGGCGTGATGGCGCGGCCGGCGACGATCGGCGTCGAGGTCGCGGCGAAGTAGTCTCCGGAGACGCGCTTGAGAATGGGCGACATGTCCTCGTGCGGAGCCGGCGTATAGCCCTGCGGATGGATGCTCGAGTTCCAGGAGCCGTAGCTCATCGGCGGTGTATCGGAGAGCGCGGCCGCGCGCACGCCGGGGATCGCGGCGAGCCGCTCGAGGATGCGCCGGTTGAGCGCCGGGGCCTGCTCGGGCTTGTAGCCGGCAAGCGTAGCGTCCACGTTGGCGAAAACCAGGTGCGTGTTGTCGAAGCCGAAGTTCTGCCCCTCGAGCCGGGCGAGCGTGCGCAGGAAGAGCCCCGCACCAACCAGCAGCAGCAAACAGAGCGTGATCTGCCCGGTAACCAGCGCGCGCGGCCACCAGCGGCCGTCGCGACCGCCGGCGCTGCCCGCAGTGCGCGTGCCCGCGTTGAGCACGGGACCAGCCGAACTGCGCGCGATCCTCAGCGCCGGCGCAAGCCCGAAGAGCAGCCCGGCAAAGAGCGAAACACCCAGGGTGAAGAGAAGAGTGCCCGCGTCCGGCACGGCCGAGAGCGGGATGCCGTTGGTACCCCGGGAGACAAAGGCGATCAGCCCGCGGGTGACGAGGAATGCGACGGCCAGACCCATCGCGCCGCCGGTGAGCGAGAGCACGAGCGCCTCCATCAGGCTCTGGCGCACGATGCGCAAGCGGCTCGAGCCGAGCGCCAGGCGTGTGGCGATCTCGCGCTCGCGGATCACGGTGCGGGCCAGCAGCAGGTTCGCCAGGTTCGCGCAGGCAATCAGCAGCACCAGCGCCACGATCGCCATGAGGATTCCCAATGCGTCACTGTAACGGTTACGAATTTCGGAGACGCCCTCGGCGGCTGGCACCAGCGGCTGATGCAGGCGCCCGATCTCCTTCTCACGGTCCGCTGTCGGCGTCTTGCTCTCGCCGGCGCGCACGTAGGCGCGGATCTGGCGGTCGAGCCAGTCGCTCTCGGCGGCCATCGAAACCCCGGGCCGGCTGCGGGCGAACATCTGCAGGAAGTAGTTGGAGCGCGGTTCGAGCAGGTTCGACGAGAGAAACACCGCGTCGGCCATGGTCTCCGGCACCCAGAGATCGGATGGGTCGGCCTCCTGCTTGAGGCCGTGGAAACCCTGCGGCATCACGCCGACGATGGTGAAGCGGGCGGCATTGAGGTCCATCGTCTTGCCGACGATATTCGGGTCCGAGCCGAGCGACTGCTGCCAGAAACGATATCCCACAACAGCGACCGGACTGCGGCCGGGCGCGTCGGCGTCATAGGGCTGGATGGTGCGGCCGAGCATCGGCCGGGCCTCGAGCACCTGGAAGAAGTTGCCGGAGACCAGCGTGGCCTCGCGCTGGATCGCGAGCGCCGCTCCCGGCACGCGCAGGTTCACGCGGGGCGACATGCTGGCGTAGGAACCCACACCGGCAAATGGCCCGGGCGCGGCCTCCAGCTGCCGCGCGAAGTCATACGTGTACATGTCGAGGAAGCTCAGGTCTACGCCGCCGAGCATGCCGCTGGCATGCAGGTTGCCGAAGCTCACAAGCTGCTCCGGGTCGCCCACCGGAAGCTGTTGCAGGATCACCTGCCGCACCAGGGTGAAGATCGCCGTGTTCGCGCCGATGCCGAGCGCCAGCGAAAGAACTGCGACCAGCGTGAAGGCCGGGCTCTTGGCCAGCGTGCGCAGGCTGTAGCGAAGATCGTGCCAGAGATTTTCCATCGTGGCCTCCCAGCCAATCGAGCGGATGCGGTGCTTCACTACGTTGCTGCTACCCATTTCAACGCGCGCGGCGCGGGCCGCCTCTTCGGGAGTCATGCCGCGGCGCATCTTCTCGGCAATGGAAGCAGCGAGGAAATCCTGAAGCTCTTCGTCGAGCTCACGCTCGACTTCGCCGCTGCGGAAGAGCGCGCGAAGTGCGCGGATCATATTCGTAACCATGGACATGACAAACTCTCCCGAACGAGTCAGGCTTCCCGGCTAGGCTTCCATGATGCGGGCGATCGCCGAAACCTGCCGGTTCCAGCTCTCGGACTCGGCAGCCAGCGCCTTGCGGCCCCGTGCGGTAAGCAGGTAGTACTTCGCGCGGCGGTTATTCTCGCTGGCGCGCCATTCGCTCTTCACACTGCCGGCGCGCTCCATGCGGGCAAGTGCAGGCAGCAAAGATCCGGGGTTGACGCGAAAAACGCCCTGGCTCACCTGCTCGATACGCGCGGCAACTCCGTAACCATGCATCGGCTCCAGAGCCAGCGTCTTCAGAATCAGCATCTCCAGCGTGCCCTGCACCACATCTCTTTCGCCCACCCTGCACTCTCCTCTTGATAATCGAGAGGTTACGATGACTCATCTCGATGGTCAAGAGGAAAAGAAAACAGGCATGCGGAAAGGGGGAAAAGCGAGTGATGGCGTAGCGATGCGCTTACCCGTTCAGCCGGCCAGCGGAATGGGCTCGTGCGAAGGCAGGTCTTCGATGCTTTTCCGTGCCGCTTCGTGGATCTGAGCCTCATCCGAGATCAGCCCGTCGCGGGCATAACGGCGCGGGGAGCTGCCCATAATGCGGCGAAAAGCGGTGCTGAAGGCGCTTTCCGATTCGTACCCCAGCCCAAAGGCAATGGCGGCGATGGAATCGGTCGTCGTCCGGAGACGGTCAGCAGCAAGAAGCATCCGCCAACGGGCAAGGTAGTCGATGGGCGACGCGCCTACCAGTTCGCGAAAGCGCTGGGCAAAGGAAGAGCGCGACATGCGGGCCTCCGCTGCGAGTTCGTGCAAGGTCCAGCGATGTGCGGGACGGCCGTGCAGGACACGAAGAGCCTGCCCGATCTGCGCGTCGGCGAGGCCGGCAAGCCAGCCGGTGCCGGTGCCCTCGTTCAGATGCAGGCGCAGAGCCTGAATCAGCATCATGGAAGCCAGGTGCTGGGTAAGGAGCAGGCCACCGGGCTGAGGGTTGCGAAGCTCCTGACGCATGCGATCCAGCGACCAGCGCAGGCTGGCGCGATCCTGCTCGCTGCGAAGATGGACAACCGGTGGCAGCACTTCAAGGAGAAAACCCGCGGCCGGGCCATCGAGAAGAAAATGACCGCCGACAGAAAAACAATCGCCGCCGCCGTGGAACGTGCGTACCGTTCCGTTCGCCGGACGGCTGAAGTACTGGACCACATCGACGGGAGGAAGCGTGAGATCGCTGGTGAGGACGAAAGGGCGACCATGCGTCAGCAGAAAACAATCGCCCGCAACCAGATGGGTAGGCTCGGAGATCCCGTCCACGGTCAGCCAGCACTCTCCGGAGTAGAGGGCATAGCACTTGATGCCCTGATGCCGGCCGAAACTCACCGACCACGGCTTGCCAATGTCCATTCCGCCAAAGGTATAACTGCGGGGGCGGAGGAGCGAAAGCACGTCAGAGAGCGGGTCCATAGCGTTTCTGTTCTCCGTATCGGTTTTTAGATGAGAGCGGGCCGCAATCGAATGCAAAAGAAGTGCGACCGCTTCCAGGGCGAATCGCAGGTGGAGAAAAGAGCGGTGCAGAACAAGGCCTGGAGCGTATCCCAGTCTTGTTCTGCACCGCTCTTTCTCTTTAAAAAAACAAATCGCTACAACCCCGAAGCAGGTTCCGACATGCCGCCCGCATCGCCGGATTGCCCCTGACCACCCGGTCGCGGACCGCCTGGCCCTCCGGGTCCGCCCGGGCCTGTAGGCGCAGGCGTCGCATCGGGATCGACAGCCAGGGTGATGACGCCACGGAAACCGGCAGCCAGGTTCTTCGCATCGAGCTGCGTCAACGCCAGCGTGAAGGTATCGGCATCGCCGTGGAAGACCATATCCTGGGTCATACGGGTACGCGTGACCTTATGCTGCGCGTAGGGTTCAAGCTGTCCGACGCGGTCACTGAGCTCATCCGGGAAAGCGATCTGCCCTGTATGGCAGACGTGCCCACCCGCATACTTCTTCCCTGCCTCGCTGCCGCCGATATGCACCTTCACGTGGATGTGCGTGTCGCGCATCACGTACCAGCCGGGATAGATGGTCAGGAATCCGACAGAGCCATCCGTGCCGCTGAGCTGGACACCGCGCAGAAAGGTCTCGTTGTCGGTGCGGCCCATGCCGGGAGGTCCATGATGGTCGCCTCCACCGTTGAAATCGGGAGGCGGGCCCTGCATGCCATCCGGCGGACCACCCGGAGGTGGACCACCCTGACCATCAGGGCCGCCTGGAGGGCCACCGGCGCCCATCTGCTCCATCTTGACCTTCGTATAACCGGAGTAGATACCGAGGGCATCGCAATGCCAGATATCGATGGCCGCTCCGGAAATCGGAGCACAGGTACGGGCGTGTTGCAGCACGATGGAAAGATGCAGCGGAAGACCAGGCTTGCCTTCACGGATATCGTTGCGGAGCAGCTCATAGTCGGCGTAAAAGGGGCCTTCTTCAAGCTCCGGGGTAAGCGTGCAGGGAGCAGCGGCAAACGCAAGCGCGGAACCGGGCGCGCCCAGACGGAGCGAAGCAAGACCGGCGGCCGCCGCACCCGCAGTCAGTACGCGGCGCCGGGTCCAGCGGTGCAGTAGGTGATTGGAGGATGTGGGCATGCTGGGATAGACGAGAAAAATCCGCGCGATATGCAGAAAAGAATACAAACTGCGCCCCGCATACCAACGAGACAGGAATGAAAAACCAAAAATGAAGAATTGACACAGCGAACAGGAACGCGCCCAATAAAGACATACCCAAGAGGGAGCGTTTCCGGCCCGATCACCGCACCGGAGCACCGACCAGCCGGGGAACACGCGATCATGGCGCTTCCGCAGATGTGTGTGAGAATCAGCAGATAACGAGAGCGCAGTTATGGCCAAGAACGATCCGGCTCCCCCAGATTCAAGCTTGAGAGACCTGCAAATCTTCCATAGTGTGGCGAGAGCGCTTACCTCTTCGCTGGACCGGGACACAATCCTGCGCACCATCATGCAGCAGATGGAGCCGTTCTTCGAAGCGGAGACCTGGTCCCTGTTACTGGTGGATGAACAGCGTCGCGAGCTCTTCTACGCAGTGGCCGGTGGCACCATGCCCACCGACGCGACCGAGGCCACGCTGCGCGAGATGCGCATCCCCATCGGACAAGGCTTTGCCGGCTGGGTTGCCGAACATGGTGAAAGCCTGATCGTGCCCGAGGTCGAGCTGGACGGCCGCTTTATGCATCTGGCCGGGCGCACAGACGACAATTCCCGGGTGCGGTCGGCGATCTGCATGCCGCTGCGCGTGCGCCGGGAGACGCTGGGTGTGATCCAGCTGATCAATTGCCGGGTGGAGACACTCAGCGACTACACCATCTCCTTTCTGCATCTGCTCTGCGACTACGCCGCGATTGCCATCGAAAATGCGCGCGCGGTCGAGCGCATCCAGGAACTCACCATCACCGACGACTGCACCGGGCTTTACAATCTGCGCTATCTCTACCGGCAGATGGAGGCCGAGATGGAGCGCACCCAGCGCTTCGGCTCCATGTTCAGCCTGATCTTCATCGACCTCGATCACTTCAAGGATGTGAACGACCACTACGGACATCTGATCGGCAGCGAGCTGCTGGCCGAGGTCGGCCAGGCGCTGCGCAGCCAGGTCCGCGGCGTGGATTCGGTCTTCCGCTATGGCGGCGACGAATTCACCGTCCTGCTGCCCGGCTCCGACAAGCTCGCAGCACGGGAGACAGCCATCCGCCTCAATCGCTTCCTGCGGGAAAAAGCCTTCCCCATGAGCGACGGTCCCGAACTGCAGATACGGGCGAGCATGGGAGTTGCCACCTATCCCGAAGATGGCGCGACGGCACAGGAGATCATCCGGGCAGCCGATCAAATGATGTATCTCGTCAAAGGAATGACCCGGGACAGCGTCGCGATCGCAGGAATGGGTATGCTGCCGGTCTAGTTCGTATCCCCATAGAGCTGGTCTGAAACTAAAGAACTTGCCCTTATCGTTGTCATCCCGACCGGAGCGAACCGGGGTCCCCGGCGCGCCCGATGTTGGCGCACTGGGGTGGAGAAGCGCAGTGGAGGGGCCTGCGGTTTTGTTTAGCCCGCAACACTCCAACTCGCGACCAACGGAAGCGGAGGCCGAAGGCACATTCGCCCTGCGCGCAGCAGAACCGCAGGTTTCTCCACTCCGCAGGACCGCTTTCTGCTTCTGGTCATGCGGAGCGGAGGCACAAAAGGCCTGGACGGACAGTTCCCGGAAGCGCATCTAAACCAGTATGGCGATCGAAACCCGTTCTTCGACAGGACAGCAAACCGCCCATCGCGCCTCCTCAGGAGCGGGCACAGTGCTGCTGGCGGTCTTCCTGGGGCTGCTGATTGGCATGGGAGCACTGGCAGTCTTCGTACGCGAAGCGACCTACGGCATCTGGAACCAGGTGGCGACCAAGGTGACAGGGCGAGCGCTGAGCATCGACACCTCGCAACCCACGGTGGTGGACCGGATTCAGAAGCTGTCCCGGCTGGAATCGGTAACCTACACCATGGACAAGACCGTGGAAGGCGACCGGACAAGCGCGATCCTGCCGGATTTCCTGGTCGGCGACAAGCTGCTGCTCAATGTCCACGGACAGGCCATCGCCGGGGTCGATCTCGGCCAGCTGAAGCCCTCCGACGTGACGGTAACCGGCAAAAGCGTGCACGTGCACCTGCCGCCGGCGCAGATCTTTGTCACCGCACTCGACGACTCGAAGACCAAGGTCTTCTCGCGGGCGACGGGCTTCTTCATCCAGGCCGATCCGAACCTCGAAAGCGAAGTGCGCGAGAAGGCGCAGCAGGAGCTGCATGACTCGGCGATGGCCGCCGGCATCCTGGCCACGGCACACGCCAATGCGGCATCGACCGTGACCCGGCTGCTCCTGAGCCTCGGCTTCGACCAGGCACAAGTGGACTAAGTCCAGTAAACTAAGTTTAGTAAACTAAGTCCACCAGCCTCCAAATCCACGAGGTGGAGCATCCCCGCTGGTGAACTAAAATCTTGCTTGTGAGCCATGCATTCGATATCGGACCCGTGCCCGTTGGCCGGGGCCAGCTTTTCCTCATCGCCGGACCCTGCGTTATCGAGTCCGAAGCGCATGTGCGCAAGATGGCCGACGCCATCCAGCGCATCACTTCCGATCTCGGCATCCCCTACATCTTCAAGTCCTCCTACGACAAGGCGAACCGCACTTCGGTGAAGAGCTTCCGTGGCCCCGGCATTGTCGAGGGCACGGCCATCCTCAAGCGCCTGAAGGAGGCCACCGGCCTGCCCACGCTCACCGATGTACACGAGCCGGGTCACTGCGCCATCGCCGCCGAGGGCGTGGATGTGCTGCAGATTCCGGCCTTCCTCTGCCGCCAGACCGACCTGCTCATTGCCGCCGCCGAGACCGGCCGGGCGGTGAACGTGAAGAAGGGCCAGTTCGTCGCGCCGGGAGACATGAAGCACGCCGTCGAAAAGGTGACTGAGAGCGGCAACGCCCGTGTCTCGCTGACCGAGCGCGGCACCACCTTCGGCTATCACAACCTGGTTGTCGATATGCGCTCGCTGGCCATCATGCGCCAGCTCGCGCCGGTGATCTTCGACGGCACGCACTCCGTGCAGACCCCATCGGCTGCTGGCGGCGTCTCCGGCGGTCAGCCGGAGTTCATTCCCCTGCTGGCGCGCGCAGCCGTGGCCGCAGGCGTGGACGGCGTCTTCCTCGAAGTCCACGACAACCCGGCCGAGGCCAAGTCGGATGGCGCCAACGCGCTGGATCTGAAGAACTTGAAGGGTGTTCTGGAGACATTGCTGGCGGTTCAGGCGGCGGTCCATCCGCGCTAAAACCTCATAGAAACTGAAAAGCCCGGCCAGATTGGCCGGGCTTTTCAGTTTCATTCCCCAAAAGTGCTTATGCCTTGGCAGCAACAGTCTCCTGCGCGGCTGAGAGCTGTTTCGTGCGGTTCCCATAGCTCGCCTTCACGAACGCGCTGAAGAGCGGATGCGGCTCGAGCGGCTTCGACTTGAATTCCGGATGGAACTGGCAGCCGAGGAAGAACGGATGGCCGGGGATCTCGACGATCTCGACGTAGGTAGCGTCCGGCGTGGTGCCGGAGATGCGCAGGCCCGCGCCGGTCAGCAGAGACTCGTACTCGCGATTGAACTCGTAACGATGACGGTGACGCTCGCTGATCTCGGTCGCGCCATAGGCTTCATGCGCCAGGGTGCCGGGGGTCAACACGCAGGTCCACGCGCCAAGACGCATGGTTCCGCCCATCTCTTCCACGCCCGTCAGCTCGCGCAGTTTGTAGATGACGCGGTGCGCGGTCGCGGGATCGAATTCGCTCGAATTCGCATCGGCCAGCTTGCAGACGTTGCGTGCGAACTCGATGCAGGCGGTCTGCATGCCGAGGCAGATACCGAAATACGGCACCTGGTTCTCGCGCGCGTAGCGGATGGCGTTGAGCATGCCCTCGATGCCGCGTTTGCCGAAGCCGCCGGGCACGAGAATGCCGTCGAATCCGGCAAGCTGTTCCTGGTAGTTCTCGACTTCGAGGCCCTCGGCTTCGATCCAGGTCACGCGCAGCTTGAGGTTATGGGCCAGCGCGCCGTGCACGAGCGCTTCCTTGAGCGACTTGTAGCTGTCCTCGTACTCGACATACTTGCCGACAATGGCGATCGAGACTTCGTCCTTCGGGTTGTAGGCGCGGCGAACAATTTCTTCCCAGCGGGAGAGATCGCGCGGTTTCGCCTCAATGTGCAGGTACTTGAGCGCGAGCTCGTCCACACCCTCCTCGGCAAAGCTGAGCGGCACCTCATAGATCGAGGCGACGTCCTTGGCCGTGATCACGGCGCGCTCCTCGATGTTGCAGAAGAGGGCGATCTTGCCCTTCATCTCGCGGGAGAGGAAGCGGTCGGTGCGGCAGAGCAAAATGTCGGGCTGGATGCCGATCGAGAGCATCTCCTTGACCGAGTGCTGCGTGGGCTTGGTCTTGAGCTCCTGAGCCGCGGCGATCCACGGCACCAGCGTCACGTGGACGAAGACCGTGTTTTCCCGGCCCAGCTCCTGGCGCATCTGGCGGATGGCTTCGAGGAAGGGCAGCGATTCGATGTCACCGACGGTGCCGCCGATTTCGACGATGGTGACGTCGTTATGCGGGGCCACCTTGCGCATGGCGTTCTTGATCTCGTTGGTGACGTGCGGGATGACCTGCACGGTCTTGCCGAGATAGTCACCGCGGCGCTCCTTGGTGATGATCTGCTCGTAGATGCGGCCGGTGGTGAGGTTGTTGTCGCGCGTGAGGTGGGCGTGCGTAAAGCGCTCGTAGTGGCCGAGGTCGAGATCGGTCTCCGCGCCGTCGTCGGTGACGAACACCTCACCGTGCTGAAAGGGCGACATGGTTCCCGGGTCGACGTTGAGGTAGGGGTCAAACTTCATGAGGTTGACCTTGAGACCACGGCTTTCGAGCAGGCATCCGATGGAGGCCGCAGCCAGACCTTTTCCGAGGCTGGACACAACGCCGCCTGTGACAAAAATGTACTTGGAAGACATTTCTGCTTCACCTTCCCTGAATGTCTTTTGATTGGCGTACCTGGCGGGCACAATCAAGTATAGCCGGGGAGGCGGGGGAATGGAAGCAGGGTTTCTCCGAATCCCCCTGGAGCATCTTCTGCCGGGTGCAACGCCGCAGTTTTAAGATCAGGCGAGACTCAGGATATCGGCTGCCGCAGCCTCCAATGCCGGCAAGATATCCGGAAAGGACTCGACGCGCTTCAGCCATCCGGCGAGAAACATCGGGTATTTCTGTCCGAGTTGCTGATAGTAGGCGATGCGCGCACTCCTGTAGGCGCGGTAGACGGCTGCCGGATCGAGCGCCTGCAGCGCCTTGAGGGTGGCCGGCCCGATCGAGCCATCCGTTTCGACGGCGATGCCGCCGGCCCTGCCAACTTCGTTGATGACCGTCTGCAGCAGCAGAGTCGCGTGCTCACCCGCATTCACATAGAAATCGCAAACAATATTGGCCAGCTCCTGGCTGGCGATTTCGTCGCCAAGGATGGCATTCCAATACTGCGCGCGGTAGATGATCCCCACCTGGGCATCCGTCAGGGCACGGAGGTTGGCCGATGTAGGCTCCAGGCCGAGCAGGCTTCGCGCGCAGGAGGTAAAGGTGCGCAGGGTAATGCCTTTGTTCGTTTCCCCGCCCGGGTCATCGGGATTCATCACGTAGCCGCCTTCGAACTTCAGCAGCATGGGAAGAAATTGCTCGAAGCTCGCCATCGCAGTCGCTCCTGCACGCGCATCTGCCGCCGGAAGAACGGGTGCGCGGAGGAGGCGATTATGGCAAACGCAAAACGGACGCGCACGGGAATTCCGCACGCGCCCGTCTGTCCGGCAAAACGAAAGTTACTCCACCTTGTAGGTGTCCTTGCCCCAGTGGAAGGAGACAGTCGGCGAGCAGGTGGACGTCTGGGCGTAGATCACCGTGTCGCCGGCGTCATGTCCCTGCACCCAGGGAGTAATAGCGACGGCGATGTGTCCATCCGCCGTCGGCTTGCCTGTGATGGGATGCTTCTCGCCGAAGGACTCGGAGCCGCCGTTGAAGTTGGCGACATCCTTGAAGCCGTCTCCTCTTACGAGCACCAGCTCGTCATCCTTCGCCCCACGGATAATCTCGAGGCTGCAGCCGCGATCTTCGGAGCGAATAGGAAAAGGCACCAGCGAAGCAGCGGCGATGTGCTTCTTGTCGCCCGTGGTCAGCGCCAGCCGGACCGCCTCGCCCTTGGCGACGGAGACCGTGACCTCAACGGGAGCCTGCGGCTTTACGACCTTGGTGCAAGAGCTGGTGACAGCCTCATCGCAGACAGCAATGCCGGCAGCATTGATGACCACACCATCCATCACCGTACCGATCGCGGAATTGAGCGGCCAGCGCAGGAGGTTGAGCTTCATGTCCGGGGTAAATCCGGTGGCCTGAAGCTGGTAGGTGATCTGGGTCGCGTCACCCACCTTGGCGCGGTTGACTTCCTTGAGGGTCAGCGCGTTGCCCGTGGTCGAATCCTCAGGCCCCCACTTGTTCATGGCCACGGCGATCTGCTGGATGCGGATACGCTGGAGCTCGGCTTCCTGGGCAGCCTTCTCTTCGGGCGTGAGGGTGTGCGGATCGGAGGGCAGATCCTGGAGATGCAGGCCCGGCATGGAGCCGGTATTCGTGTTGGCCGGGGTTCCAGACTGAGTTCCGAACGTGGCAGGAGCCGCCGTAGTGGTCTGCGTGTTCTGAACAGTGGAAGCAGCGGGGTCAGTGGCCGTTTGGGCAAACGAAACAGTGCAGAGCGACAGCATCGCGCCGCCTGCCAGCAGAACAGAAGAAAAACGCATGCTTCGAGGATATACTGCGCCGGGGTCAGCTGGCCCGGTCCGGGGCGAGAGAGAGTCGCCTGGCCGAGCAGGAAAGAGTGGGTTCGTGGGATGGGACATAAGCCTTCATCGCTAAAGACGCGGCAGGCGAGGAGGCGTCACCATATCCGTGAAACAGGCTCTTCGCGGACGCGTGAAACAGGCTCCTCATGGACGCGTGAAACAGGCTCCTCATGGACGTAGGATAGGAGCGGATATCTGGAGCAAAAGGACCGGGCAATGCGCAAGACAGGAAAGCTGGCGGGCTGGGGACTGGCAGGAGTGCTGCTCGCGGGTAGCCTGTGTGCCGGCGCGCAGCCGAATCGCGACCGGCTGATCCTGAAGGACGGCAGCTATCAGCTCATCACCCGCTACGAGATCAAGGGTGACCGGGTGCGCTACTTCAGCGCCGAGCGCGACCAGTGGGAAGAGCTGCCTACCTCGCTCGTCGACTGGAAGGCGACGGAAACATGGAACCGGGCACACGATCCGGACGCGGCGAAGCTCACCCAGCAGCCCGGACAGGCCGGGGACACGCAGAATCCCGACGCCGCCGAAGCCGCGCGGCTCGATGCCGAGGAAACAGCGGCGCGCAACGACGAGATGGCACGCATGCCGCTCATCTCACCCGGACTGCGTCTTCCGGATGAGACCGGCGTATGGATTCTGGACACCTACGAAAGCCAGCCGGAGCTGGTACATGCCTTACAGGCCAACGGCGATCTGGACCGGACAAACGAGCACAGTGTGGTGCGGGCCCAGATCAGAACACAGACCGGCGCAGCGGGCGGAGCAAAGGAGCTGATCCGCATCGAAGGCGCGTATGCCGCGGTACAGCTGCATGTGAACGATCCGGTGATCTACGTAAGCCTGGATGTGCCCGGTGAAGATGAGGCGCCGGATTCGGCCATGACCGTGGACACCCACGGAGCCAGCGCAGCGATGAAGAGCAAGAATGCGCACAGTTCGCCGGACAGCAGCTACGTTCTTGTGCGTCTGACCAGCAATCACAACCTGCGCACGGCCACGGCAGCGCAGATTTATCGCATGGCCGAGCCAGGACATACCGAAGAGATCATCGAAACGAAGAAGGAGCTGCTGCCCGGCGCGCGCTGGATGAAGCTGACGCCGGTCACGCCGCTGCTGATCGGCGAGTATGCCCTGATGGAGCGGCTCTCGACGCGTGAGATCAACCTGGATGTGTGGTCGTTCGGGGTGAATCCGCGCGCGAAGGAAAACAAGGACGTGCGCACGGCTGTCGACGAACCGTGAGATGGAACGAGAATCTATCCCCTAAAAAATTGTCATCCCGACCGAAGTGGAGGAACCTGCAGTTTCGCCGGTACAGGCAGAACTGTAGGTTTCTCCACTCCGCAGGACGATAAAGCCGTCCTGCTCCGGTCGAAATGACAACTGTTCGATGAAAGCTATCGATGACGCCGGAACTAGCCGAGCTTCTCAATCTTGCTGCGCAGCGTCTTCGCAGCCTCGGCAGGGTCCTTCGCACCATAGATCGCAGCACCGGCCACGGCGATCGTGGCGCCGGCGGCTTCCACCGCGCCGATGCGTTCGGTGTTGATGCCTCCGGCGACCGAGAACGGCACCTCCGCGGCGCGGCCTGCTTCCAATAGCGTCTCGATGCTGTAACCGGCCTGGGCCTGCTCGTCCAGCCCCGCATGCAATTCCACCCAGCTCACGCCGAGGTCCTTCAGCTCCTGCAGGCGCTTGGCCTTGTCGGCCACGCCGATCATGTCGGCGACCACATGCTTGCCGTGCGTCTTGCCTGCCTTCACCGCGCCTGCGATGGTGCTGTCGGCCGCGGAAGCGAGCACCGTCATGATGTCCGCTCCGGCCTTGAAGGCCAGGTCGGCTTCGAGTTCTCCGGCATCCATCGTCTTCATGTCGGCAAAGACCAGCTTCTCAGGATAGGCAGCCTTCACATTCGTAACGACCGTGAGTCCCTGCTGCTTGATGAGCGGTGTTCCCAGCTCGATGATGTCCACGTGCTCGGCAACCTTGTGCAGCAGAGAAAGCGCATCAGCGGTGGAAAGAAGATCGATAGCGACTTGCAGTTTCATATATGACTCCATGTTGTGTTGCGTTATTCAAGGTTGGCGTGGCGCGTCCAGAGAGATGCGGCGGATTCGCCGTGCTCGCGCCACATCTGGTGAAAGAGGACATCGGCAAGCAGCAGCACGCTCTGCTCGAAAAGCGCGCCGGCATATTGCCGCGAGAGCACGCCGTCATGTTCCTGCTTGGCTGCCGCGGGAATGATGATCCGGAAATCGGCCAGCAGGCCAAGCGGCGATTCGGGAGCCGTGGTGAAAACGAGCAGCTTCGCGCCGGCATGCTTGGCGACCTGCGCCGCATGCACGACGCTCGACGTCGTGCCGGAGCCGGACGCGAGGATCAGCAGATCTCCTGCGCTGATCGCCGGAGTCGTCACCTCACCCGCGACATGCACGGTAAGCCCAAGGTGCATCAGCCGCATCGCAACCATCTTGAGAGCAAGTCCGCTGCGGCCTGCGCCTGCGGTGAAGATGCGCGGCGCATGCAGGATCGCACGCTGCGCTTCCAGCAGCTCCGTCTCTGCAACAGCATCCATGCAGCGCTGCAGTTCTTCGAGAATCAGCGTGCGAGGTTCAAGAGCGAGTTCTGCAACAGTCATCACTCGACGAGCATGACACCGGAGCATCCGCTCGATCCAACAGGAAATACGGATGTTCGATCGGCATTTCCTATCGAGCGATGGGCCTTTTCACCGAAGCCAGATACGGTCTGTGCGCATCGAGCATCTCACGAATCGCGCTGACCACCTTCGGCGAGTGCGCCAGCTCCATGAACGCGTGCACCGGCGCGGGAAGCGGTGTGAGACGGGTGGTGACAAAGCCGACATTCGCCTCCGTCGCCGCGCTCTTGCGTAGAGGAATCGCGCGCAGCTTCGGTGACGGCGTCAGCGCTCCGGCCAATGACTGGGGCAGAATCGCCGCCCACTTCCCCGACCGCACATGCGCAGCCAGCACGGAGGGTGAATCCGTATAGAGCACCTTCGGGGCCTGCGCCAGGTGCTCGGCCAGCGATGCGGGAAAGCTGGAAGCGAGCAGGCAGAGCGGCTGCGTCACCACGTCCTCCCAGGAGATGCGTGCCGCCAGCGGCTCCTGCGCAGCGGTGAAAAAGAACATGCGCTCGCGGTAGAGCAGATGCGTGGCCAGCCCTTCACTGGCGGACTCATCGACATAGGTAAGTGCGATGTCCAGCTCTCCGGCGCGCAGCAGGTTCAACAGCTCCGGCGCGCTCGCCGTGCGGATGGAGAGATCGAGCGCAGGCGCCTGCTCAGCGAAAGGAACACTGAGTGTCGAACCGAGCGGCGTGGTCGCCGGCAGCACACCAATGCGGAACGCGCCCTGCATGCCGTTTTCGCGGAAGGTCCGCAGCTCCTGCTTCAGGCGCAGACAGTCGTTCATCATCTGCTGCGCCCAGGCCAGCACCCGCTCGCCTTCCACGGTGAAGCCCTCGAACGCGCGGCCACGCCGCACGATGAGCACATCCATGTCTTCTTCCAACTGCTTGATGCCGCCGGAAAGCGTAGGCTGCGAAACACCGCATGCCGCGGCAGCCCGCGCAAAATGGCGCTCCTTCGCAAGCGCAAGAAGGTACTCAAAGTTGCGGATGATCATCGTTCCGCACCTGCAAACGGCTTATTCCACGCGTCGAACATATCCATGTTCAGGATATGATTCCGCGGCCGAAGGACCAAGTCGTCGCCGGCTCCGTCGCGGTTTCTTTTCTAAGGCTGAGGATGGAAGTACCTGGCAAAGAACTTCGCCTCGGCCGTGTAGGCGGCAAGCCAGTCGCGGTAGAGAAGAAAGCCATGGATTTCATCGGGGAAAACCAGTTCCTCGAATGGCGTGTGCTGCGCACGCAGCGCCGCAGCCAGGCGCACCGTCTGCGAGAACTGCACATTGCGATCGTCGTCACCCTGGATAAGCAGCACCGGCGAACGCCAGTCCTTCACCGTCGCGAGCGGTGAAGACTCCCAGCCGACACGCACCGCGTTGGCATCGGCATTCGGATCGTAGGTCGGCTCCTGCCAGTTCTCAAGTTCCAGGTTCCAGTCATGCACGCCATGGAAATCAACACCTGCCGCAAAGAGATCGGAGGCGCGGGAGAGCGCGAGCGCAGTGAGATAGCCGCCATAACTGCCTCCCCACACGCCGATGCGCGCCGGATCGACATCCGCCCGTCCGCGCAGGTAGAGCCCGGCGCCGAGCACATCGTTGAACTCGCTCGCGCCGCTGGCGCCATAGTGCAGCGCCTCGCGGAAGTTGAGCCCATACCCGATGCCGCTGCGATAGTTCACCGAGAGCACGATGTAGCCAAGGCTGGCCAGATACTGATTCATCGCATAGGCATTGGAGTAGTAGTCCATGCAATGCCATCCGAGAAGCATCTGGCGGCGCGATCCTCCATGGAAGAAGATCAGCGCGGGATGGCGCTTGCCATCATGCGCAGCAGCAGGCAGAAAGATCTGACCATGAAGCTCGAGACCATCGGCGGCGGTGAGCATCACCGGCTCGGGCACCACGAGTTGCGCAGCAGGAAAATCCGCAGGAATGAGCTGCGGGGCAAGATCGTGCAGGCCGTCTCCATCGATCGTGGCCGGACGCATGGGCAGACGCGCATCCGAGCGTAGAACGGCGATCGCGCCATCGCCGGAAACAGCAGGAAAGACCTCAATTCCCTGCCCGGTGGTGATCGGCTTCGGCGTGCCGCCCGCAGCAGCGACCTGCCAGACGTGGCGGCGGTCGATATCGCCCTGATTCGAGGAATAGACGAGCGAATCGTGATCGGAGCCAAGCGCGACATGCTCTACCTCGAAGCTTCCCGGAGTAAGCTCGGTCGCCTCACCGCCGGTCACCGGAACCGCGTAGAGATGCAGCCATCCCGTCCGTTCCCATGGAAAGACGAGATGGTTTGAGGCGGTCCAGTAGAGCTGGCGATCGGTGGCGACGTCGTGAAAGACGCTCCCCTGTCCCTCCTGTGCGCGCCATAGCTCGCGCCCCTGGCCTGTCTCGGCATCGGCAACGCAGATCGACCATGGCACATCGGTGCGATGGGCGCGAAAGTAAGAGTTGCCGACCTCGGGCGGAACGCGGAGAAAGGCTACCTGGCGGCTATTGGGCGACCAGGCGGGATTGCTGTCCTCCTCCGTGCCCGGATCGAGATAGGAAACCTGCCCGACCGAAAGAGTAAACACCCCGATGAAGCTGTGGTCTCCACGACGGCTGACAAACGCAAGCGCATGCCCATCGGGAGCCCATTGGAGATCGTCTTCCTTGCCGCGCCCCACGAAGAGCTGAGCCGGCTTTGCCCCGGTCTGAGTCAGGTCGAGAGTCCAGACCTGGTCCTTGAGGAGATAGGCCAGCGTCTTACCGTCGGGGGAAACCTGTGGCGCCTGCCCGCTGGTGAGCAGGCGAGGCTCTCCGCCATGGACCGGCGCAATCCAGATCTGCTGCTCGATTCCGTCCTTGAGCCGCGCCGGATTCGGCGAGGGCTTCTCCGGAAACTCGAAATCGCCGCCGCGCACGTAGACGACCGATGCGCCATCCGGCGTCCAGGTCAGATTGCCCAGATCGATGCCATCGTCGGCAGTATCGTGCGTAAGCTGGCGTGCCTGATCGTCGACCGAAACCCAGAGATTGCGGCGTCCCTCTGCGTTGGAAACCCAGGCAAAGCTGTGTCCTTGGGGCGCGGCGGTCAGGTTCGAGCTGAACGGCGCACGGAGCACCTGCTGCAGGGTAAAGGACTGCGCGGATGCGAACGGGGCCAGCGCAAGAAAACCGGCAAGGGGAGCGACCAGGGCAGAACGCAGCGGCATGGCTGGAAAATCCTCATCTGGAATGGGATCGGCTCGAATGGGACCATTCTTCCAGCCAGCAGGCGGAACGGCAATCGATATCGTCATGCACTCTAAACTGATATCTGCAAGTGATATCATCTCTCCATGCGCACACTCGTCGACATTCCAGCGGAAGATCTGGATCTCATGCACGATATTGTGGGCAGGCTGGGCATTTCGCGGGCTGAACTGGTACGGCGTGCGATCACCTCTTACCTTGCGCCTTATCGCGGCCAGATGACCCACGAAGCCTTTGGCCTGTGGACCTCTTCCCATAGCGGCGAGAGCGAAGACGGCGTGGCCTACCAGGAGAGGATGCGATCCGAGTGGTAGACGCTCCTGTCCTGTTCGATACGAATATCCTGATCGACTACCTGAACGGCATCCTGGCCGCCCGCCGGGTCTGCCAACAGCACGGCAACCGCGCCATCAGCATCATTTCCTGGATGGAGGTGATGGCCGGAACCACAGCCGCGAACGAAGTTCAGACGCGGAGTTTTCTGCAGCAGTTTGCGGTTCTGGGAGTAGACACAGCCGTAGCCGAACGCGCCTTTGCCATACGGAAGCATACGCGGATAAAACTGCCGGACGCGATCATTCAGGCCACAGCACAGGGCGATGGAAGAACGCTGTTCACGAGAAACACGCGAGACTTCCCTCCGGGCACGCCCGGAGTCATTGCGCCTTATTCGTTGTGAACAGGTTGAAAACAGCAAAAAAAACGGCCCCTCGAGTGAGGGGCCAATCTGCCTTGGTTCTCTCGTTGTGTGAGAGCTTGGTGGCGACCTTTGAAACTGGGTATTTTTGTTGTTCTCTCCAGTTACCGTTGAGAAACCGCTTGCTGCGACGCAGCACCCTGGGGGGAGGGCTGCGTGGACGACTGCGTCGCACCAATCGGCGAACCGCCATTCGAGGATGACGTATTCGAGGTCGCTAAACTGTTTTGCATCAGGGTCACGCGTACAACACTGCCGTGCGTGCCTTCTGCATCGTCAAGAGGGGCGTTGCCCATCGCAACCTGGTGGATGCGATAGACCGGAATCTGCTGTTCGGCCAGGTAGCGGACAACCGCATCGGCCATATGCTGTGAGTTCTGGATACCGGCCTGCCCACGGGCATGGGAATAACCGGCGACTTCGACGATGTAACCCTTCTGCCCCTGCAGCTGGGTTGCGATCTGGCTGAGGGCGTCTTTGGCCTTGGCGTTCAGCACAGTCTGGCCGGGACGGAAGCGGATTTCGGTGTCGTTGACCTTCTGGTACTGGTCAAGACCATTGACAGTTGTGGTGAGCTGACCGGTGCGGTCGCTTGCCTGCGTAGCCAGCTGATTCGCCTGAGTCGCGGTGTTATTCGCGGCCACTGCGGTCTGATTGGCCTGGTCGGCGGTGGACTGCGCCTGGTGGATGCCGGCCTGAGCACGGGCATCTACGTCTTTAATATCGTTGGCATTCTTCGCCTGAAGCTGATCGAGCTCATTCAGACGATCCTTGACTGGATCGAGCTGCCGCTTTACCCACTTCTTGCGGGCAAAGGGGTTCATATGCCCCCAGAAGCCCTCGTTCGACTTCGTCTGGAGAGGCTGCCCGGTGGCGTAGGTGCTGTTGTCATTCGGATTCGGCTGAGCAGACTGCCCCTGCGTCGCCTGACCGGCGGTCGCGCCGGTATTCACCTGCGCCGTACCCGAAGATTGGGCCATCGCAGGCATACCCAGGCTGGCTGCAACGAGCAGAGCCGAAAGAGCCATGGGTTTGGGGATTCCGATCATCGTTTTCTTATCGCTCATGTTTTTTAACTTCCTCGGCATGATCTAAGAGCACACGTCGGAAGCTGCGCAGCGTCCCGTACGTGGAGAATAAGAGCAAGCACCATGCCAAACTTGCCAACGCACGTTAAGAATTATTTTTGCGCTGCAAATAAAAGACTTATTGGCGTATTGCACAAATTAAGGTGCATAACTTCCGCCACCGAAGGCTATGTAAAAATGACACTCCGGGCAGGAGGCGTCACCTTTTTACCTTGCCCAGGTGCGCAATTTTGGCTCGATCCGCTCATTCCATCCCACGGCACGGATAGCATGTTGCCAGAACCATGCTCTCGCTGATCCGCTTACTCCTCACCAGGTCCTACTGGCAGATGCTCTTCCGGCCACACACCTGGAAGAACGCCTTCCTGAACCTGCGCCGCTTCCACAAAGATCGGCGCGCCCGCAAACAGTTCGGGCAATTTCTCTACCTGATCTCGATTCCCATGCTGGTGGGGGCATACGTGGCGATCCTGCTGGGCAGGAGCGCCGTGTTCCTGTTGCCGGTCCTCATCGCCATTGCCCTGTGGCAGGGACGGCGCGCCAAGGAAGCAGCCAAATCGCTGAGCATCCTGCCGGACAACAAGCCGGTGCGCAGAGAGCTGAGCGCCGAAGAACGGGCAGAAATCCGGAAATACCTTGCCGACCTGGCACTGTTTTATGCCGTACTGCTGAACCGCAGCGGCAGCGAAGGCTACCTGAAGACCAAGGTGGTGCCAGAGGGCGTGGAGGTCATCTCCCGGCGGGTGCATCTCGAGCTGCTGCGCAGCCGGAATATCTGGGACCGGCTCTCCAGCGCCGACCGCGAGGCGCTGATGGCCGCCGATGGGCATTGGCAGTGGGAACAGATCAACATGGCGGTGCTGGCCGGGGAACGGGTGCGGCTGCTGCGCTGGATGCTGCGCATCGATAGCTATCTGCCCGTGGTGGGACAGCAGCTCAAGGTGGATTACAAGGCGGCAAACAGTCTGATCGACGCGCCGGAGAGCGTGTACAGCGGGAAAGAGCTGATTTCGCTGGAAGGGCTCGAGCGCGGACAGGAAGCAGCGGCGGAGTACTTTTACCGCTGCTACGCCGAGGGCCTGGTGCGCGGGTATTTTGAGGCATCGAGCGAGCAGCAATCAGCCTGGGCCGCCGATGTCTGCGCGCGGATGGGCGGCCGCCAGCACGAAGATCTGCTGCTGGATACCCGGCTGGTGAGCGAGGCACCGGAAGAAACACTGCGCTGGGCAGCCGAACTGGCGCACCAGCGACACCGCTTCCTGGGATGGGCGGGAACCATCCTGAACGGCGACGAACGGCCGCAGCAGTTTCCGCAATTTCTCGCAGCCAAGCAGGCGGAAGAATTCGAAGGCGAAGCCGTTACGGCTTAACCCCTCTCCCGCTATCCAGAACCTCGGCAAGATGCTGTGCGTGGCGAGTCAGATTCTGCGCCACCTGCTCGCGGCAGCTGAAACCGTCGGAGACGAGAATGGTCTCGGGCGCAGCATTGCGAAAGGCCGGCAGCAGCACGCGCTCGCCAAGGGTCTGCGAAACCTCGTACTTCTCTTTTTCAAAGCCAAACGGTCCGGCCATGCCGCAGCAGCCGGAGTCGAGCAGCGTGACGTTCGCGCCGGTGCGGCGCAGCAGCTCCGTTTCGGCTGTCATCTTTTTTGCCGACGCGCTTCCCGATTTGTGATGGCAGTGGCCGTGCAGCAACAGCGTACGGCCGGTTAAGTCAGGCGGTTGATACCCAGGCGCGCGCTGCACGAGGAAATCGGCGAGCAGCCAGGTCTGCTCGCGGAGGCGGCCAGCGCGGAGATCATGAGGAAAGAAATTGCGCAGCTCATCGCGGAAGACCGAAGCACAGGAGGGCTCGAGGAAGACGATGGGCAGACCTGCATCGATTTGGGGCGCGAGCTTCGCCATGGTGCGCTCAAGATAGGCGCGAGCCTGATCGAGAAAGCCGAAATCATAAAGCGGGCGGCCGCAGCAAACGTGGCCGGCGGGGACTTCGACCTCGAATCCTGCGGAGGCCAGAACGCTTTCGGCGGAATCCAACGCATGCGGATGATAGTAGTTGTTCCAGGTGTCGGGCCAGAGAAGCACGGCCTCACTCCCACGTCTCAAATGCGAGAACTGGGGCACCCGCCATGCTCGCCCCGCCTGGAAGCTGCGCGCTGCGAACTGCGGAAGGCTGCGCTGCGGCGCGATATGCAGAGCGGCCTTGATGGCATGGCTCACACCGGGAATCTGCAGAGGCAGGTTGGCGAGGCGAGGCGTAAGTCCGGGAATCGCATGGGCCATCGAGGCCCAGCGATCCATGAAGCCGAAGGCGTAATCCCGCAGCGGATGGCGATGCTTCCGGTAGTAGTGAGCAAGAAACTCGGCCTTGTACGTGGCGATATCGACGTTGACCGGGCACTCGGTCTTGCAGGCCTTACAGGCGAGGCAGAGATCGAGAGCCTCCTTCACCGGCTCACTGGTCCAGCCTCCGGAGGGACCGCCCGGGAGCACATCGCCTTCGAGCATCTCCCACAGCAGGTGGGCACGCCCGCGCGTCGAGTGCTGCTCCTCGCGGGTGGCCATGTAGCTGGGGCACATCGTGCCGTGCGATTCCTTGCGGCAGGCGCCGACGCCGACACAGCGCAGCGTGGCCTCGGCCAGCGAGCCTCCGTCATCGGGAAAGCGGAAGAAGGTCGTGTCCTTCGCGGCGGGGTTCGGCTTGCGATCCTGATCTGTCTTAGGGCCGACGCGCAGATTCTCCGTCGGCTCGTAGACGGCAATGGGATCGACGAGCTTGCCGGGATTCATCCGGTTCTCCGGATCCCACAATGCCTTGAACTCGCGGAAGGCCTGCATCAGCTCAGGCCCGAACATCTTGGGCAGCAGCGCGGCGCGGGCCTGGCCGTCGCCGTGTTCTCCGGAGATAGACCCGCCGTGCGCGATGACGATGTCCGTTGCGCGATCGAGAAATTCGCGGAAGTTGCGTACACCTTCCTGGCTCTCGAGATCGAAGTTGATGCGCAGATGCACGCAGCCTTGCCCGAAATGGCCATACATCGGGCTGCGATAGCCGTACTCCTTCATGAGCGCAAAGAGCTGGCGCAGGTAAGAGCCGAGCTTTTCCGGAGGAACGGCCGCGTCTTCCCATCCCTCCCAGCCATGCGGCTCACCGGGAACGAAGACCGTGGCGCCGAGCGCGGACTCGCGCACCGCCCAGATGCGGGCGGCATCGGCGACCGAGTACAGCTCGACGGCCGGACGCGAAGGCAGGCTCCGCGCGGCTGCAACAAAGGCCTCAGCCTGGGTGAGAACTTCAGCCTCCGTGTCCGCGCCGAACTCAACCAGCAGAAAACCGCGGCCAGGCGGCAGCAGCTTCACGTCCTCTACCGCGAGGCCCTTGCGCAGCATGAAGCTGGTGAGTACATCATCGATGCCTTCAAGGCCGATGGGCTTGAATTCGAGCACGAAGGGCACATGATCGGCGGCGATAAACGCATCGTCGAACGCAGCGACAACGAGACGGCGGCACGGCGGACTGTGCTTGAGATCGAGCGTGGCATGGAGCACGGTGACGCAGGTGCCCTCGCTGCCGACCAGCGCGCGGGCTACGTGAAAGCCGCGCTCCGGCAACAGCTCATCGAGGTTGTAGCCGGAGACGCGGCGCGGAATATCCGGGAATCGATCACGAACAAGCTGTGCATACTGCCGGCGAATGCGGTCGAGGCCGCGATAAATCTCCGCGGCGCGCCCTCCGCCACGAACGATACGATGAAACTCCTCGTCGCTCGTAGGCCCGACGGTAAGGCGCGTGCCGTCGTAGAGCAGCACATCGAGCGAGTGGATATTGTCGACGGTCTTGCCCCCCATCAGCGCATGCGTGCCGCAGGAGTTGTTGCCGATCATGCCGCCGAGCGTGCAGCGCGAGTGTGTGGCCGGGTCGGGCGCAAAGGTAAGGTGATGCCATTCAGCGGCCTCGCGCACGCGATCGAGCACGATGCCCGGCTCAACCACAGCACTGCGCATCGTTGCATCCAGTGAAACGATATTGCGCATGTACTTCGAGAAGTCGAGCACGACGGCCACATTGCAGCACTGGCCGGCGAGCGAGGTTCCTGCGCCACGCGACAGAATAGGCGCTCCCAGCTCACGACAGGCCGCAAGGGTCGCCTCGACATCCGCCGCATCACGAGGAACAACCACCCCGATAGGCACCTGCCGGTAATTCGAAGCATCGGCCGCGTAGAGCGCGCGGGAACCAGCATCGAAGCGAACTTCTCCTCGAACAACACGAGAAAGACGCGCTTCGAGCTCGCGTGCGGCGGAAAAGGATTCGTGCGGATGCGAAGTACTGCCGAGGATGGGGAACGATGAAGACATGCGTGGTCAGATTAAGGCTTAACGCATGGATGTGTCATGGCAAGAGCGAAGTGGCTGCACATGGAAGAAAAAATCGCAGACTTCAAAGCTTCGGTTGGGATGACAGATTTTTTGCTGTGCGATGGGGCTATACCTCAACCGGCAGATAATCCTCCGGCTCGGTTGCATCGGGCAGATGCGGTCTGCCCATGGCACGGAGCAGCAGCGTGACCATTGCGGCAACGATGAGATTCACGAGCAGCGCCGGAATGGCGACATAGACCGCGATGATATGCGTCCCGAAGGTGAAGGGGTAGATCGAGCTCTTGAGATCGCGAGTAATGGCCAGGCCGGTGCCGGTGGCCATGCCCGCAGCCCATCCCCAGAAGAGCGCGCGGCCATGGAGCCAGCGCGTAAAGAGCCCGAGGACGATGGTCGGGAAGAGCTGCGCGATCCAGATGCCGCCGAGCAGTTGCAGCTCGATGGCGTACTGCGCCTTGACGAAGAGCACGAAGGCCAGCGCTCCGAACTTGAGAAACAGCGAGACGACCTTCGCAACCGACGACTCCTGCCGCGGGGTCATGGGCGTGCGGCGCAGCTCGGCCCAGAGATTGCGCGTGAACAGGTTCGATGCAGCGATCGACATAATCGCCGCGGGCACCAGCGCACCGACACCAATAGCGGCGAGGCAGAAGCCCGAGAACCAGCCGGGAAACATCTTCACAAACAACAGCGGCACCGCGCTCGAAGTGTCCGCGGTATGGACGCCGGCGGCAATCGCCATATACCCGAGCAGCGCGATCAGCGCGAGCAGCAGATTGTAAGCAGGCATGAGCGCGGCGTTGCGCTTGATGATGCGGCCCGAGCCGGCGCTGAGCACGCCCGTAGCCGTGTGCGGATAAAGAACGATGGCAATGGCCGAGCCGAGCGCCAGCGTGGAATAGCTCCAGTACTGCGCGGGCTTCAGAACGATGGACGCGGCCGGCTTATGCGTGGAGAGCGCGGCTGAAGCCGTAGCGAAGATGTGTCCATAGCCGCCGAGCTTCGCCGGCAGAATCACCACCGCGGCGATCACCATGATGTAGAGCATCACGTCTTTCACGATGGCAATGGCAGCCGGGGCACGAAGTCCGCTGGTCCACGTATAGGCGGCAAGGATCACGAAGGCCGCGATGAGCGGCCACTCGCCGTAGATGCCGAGCGCGCTGATGACCTCACGCATGCCGACCAGCTGCAGCGCGATGTAGGGCATGGTGGCGAGAATGCCGGTGAGGGCCAGCGCGATCGAGAGCGCACGGCTGCCATGGCGCCCACGGGCGAAGTCGGCCAGGGTTACGTAACCGTGACGGTGACAGACATTCCAGAGCCGCGGCAGCACCACCAGCATGTAGGGATAGATGAAAATGCAATACGGGATGGCAAAGAAGCCCGGCGCGCCTGTGCCGTAGAGCGCGGCAGGGACGGCAATGACCGTATACGCGGTGTAGAAGTCGCCGCCAATGAGGAATCAGGTAATGAGCGTGCCGAAGCTGCGTCCGGCCAGCCCCCACTCCTCGAGGCTGTTGAGGTCGGCCGGGCGCCAGCGCGAGGCGAAGAAGCCGGCAATGGTCACCAGCGCGAAGCAGACGCAGAAGACGATCAGAGCTATAGCGTGCGAGGTCTGGGGCATAGCGTATACGGTGCGCTTATCTTAAACCGCGCCATACGCCTGCCTCGCAAGCCTTTCCAACCTGACAGCGGCACTCCCATCTGCATGAGAGTGCGCCTTTGCGGTTTTAACGGATGGCGAAGCGATAGGCCACGCCGATCGAAAGAATCGGATAACACTGCAGCACATTCAGGTCGCTGTCCCACTTCGCCTCCTGCGTTTTGAGGGCGGACTGAAACTGAGTGGCCAGGGAGCTGGTGCCGGTTACGCTGGCACAGTTAAGCTGGGCCGCATCCGTGCATGCCCAGCCGCTCAGGTTCATTCTCACTGCCGGCGAGCCGATAAACGCCGCTCCGATCTCGAACGGGAAGGAGAGATGATGCTTCGCAAGCACGTGATTTCCCCATCCCAGCGTGATAGTGAATGCCGGCTTGTTGCTGTTCAGCTTGAGCGATGCCGATCCGGCCAGCGGAGTCGCTCCGGTTGCCGCATTGCTGCTGGCCGCATAGAAGGTCTGGTTGTCCAGTGTCAGCTCAGAGCCGCCAGCCACGCTGGCGGTTGCCGTCGCCTGATTACCGCTATACGCCAGCAGCCCAGGGCTGATGCGAAACCCGTGCCCGGGGAACGGGTACAGGTCCAGCGAAACGCCCGTCGAGGCAAGACTCAGCGACGCATCGAGGTTGAAGCCATTCGTGGAGATGTTGTTCACGCTGTATGCGAAGACGTTGCCGGTAAGGCGCAGGTTCATGTACGGCTTCAGATTCGTTACCGCCTGCATCCCGATCCCGAGGGGGGAGATCCCGACGCCCAGCGCCATCTCCGAAAGAGGTTTCTCCTGCGCCGGTGCCGTCACTCTGCCGGACGAGACTCCACCACCCGGCTCCGCCGGCGAAGCGGCTGCGGACGGCAGCTCAGCAAATGCGAGCGGCACAAAAACCAGAACAGCGACGGAACACAGCAGGAGAGAGAACACAAACTTTCTGCAATGCATGGATCGACCAGCCTCCGTACAGACTCGGAATGCATCGATCGCCAGCAGAATCCATCGAGTGAACGCGTCCCGAAGCTCGACTATGCCTCAATCGAGCCCAGGGAACAGCACCTTGCGAAGAAAAGATTCTCCTCCGGGCATGCGTAAATCTCAAATCAGAACGCAGTCCCAGTTGCGGAAATCCGCAGAGCCGAAAGGCTAGGCCCCCGGCCCTCGACCTACCGCAGAGCGCCGTTCGGGGGCCACTCATAAACGACGACGCCGAGATCGTTGAGCACCTGGATCGTGGTCTCGACATTGCGGCGGACCTGAATGCGGTCGGCACGGGGAGCGGCGGGGTCTTCTTCGAGAGCGATGACTCGACCGTATGGCCACGCATCTTCGGGCAGCGCAGCCAGTGCCTCGGGGAGTTCGGAAAGACGCAGAGTGAGATCACGGCGGCGGGCTCCGGCCGGATGCAGCATGGTGCCCGGCAGCGCGCTGGCCTGCGGGCCTTCGGGATACATCATGCGCATGGCGACCGTCTTGCGGCCGACGACCAGGAAGGGATTCGCCCAGCTCTCGCGTGTGTGAATGGCCAGGTAGCGGCTCTTCGAAGGCGGGGGAATCTGGTCCAGCTGCTGGCGGTCATTATTCTCTTCCAGCTGCGCGGCCTTCTTCTCCTGCGGCGTGGCAGCCGGGGTCGAAGGCTCATTCTGACTTCCACGGGAGCAGGCAGAAAGGGCGAGAAAAAGAACAGAGGCGACGGCGAGCGGAAGCGATCGTTTCATGGAGTAATGGGCAGGCCCGTGGCCCAGCTTGAGCATATCAAGAGAAATCAAGGAAAAAAGCCGGAGGCATCACAGACGTCAGCGGCTGCGCGCAGGGCGATCCGCCTTCGAGGACTGGCCGTCCCGGCGTCCCGCCTTCGGCCTCCGCTCCCTCTGGTCGCGAGCTGCGATAGACCACCGTCACAGATCAGCGCCCTTTCCACTGCGGCGCGCGCTTGGCCAGGAAAGCATCCGTACCCTCGTGCTTGTCTTCGGTCGCGCAGCAGAGGCCGAATAGCGCGGCTTCGTGAGCCAGGGCGCGATCGAGAGGCAGATCGGCTCCTCCATAGAGAGAAGCAATCGCCTGCCGCACGGCAAACGGCGCGTTGGCGGCAATCGTTGCGGCCACGGTCTCGACCCGGGCGAGCAGATCGGCGGCGGGAACGACTTCATCGACAAGACCGATGCGCAGAGCCTCCGTTGCAGAGATGATTTCACCGGTGAGGACCAGGCGGAGGGCTGCCCCGTGCCCGATCAGGCGTGGCAGGCGCTGCGTGCCACCATAGCCGGGGATCAGACCGAGCTTTACTTCCGGCTGGCCGAACCTTGCCGTTTCGGCAGCGATGCGCAGAGTGCAGGCCATGGCCAGCTCGCAGCCTCCGCCCAGGGCAAAACCGTTGACCGCGGCGATGACAGGCACGCCCAGGGTTTCGAGCCTGGCAAGAATACGCTGCCCCTCGAGAGCGAGCTGCTGGCCCTCCGCAGCTCCCAGCCGGGCGAGCTCGGCAATATCGGCCCCGGCAGCAAAGGCTTTCTCGCCGGCTCCGGTGAGGATCACGGCACGGATGGCCGAATCTGCGGCAATGGCATCGATCACCGCATCAAGCTCGGCCAGAAGATGCCGATTGAGGGCGTTGAGGACCTTCGGACGATTGAGGGTTACGCGGACAACAGCCTCGTGAGTCTCGACAAGCAGGGATTCGAAAGTCATGACCGGTGAGTGTAACAGGAACAAATCATTGTCCTATATAAAGCGATTTTATAGAGGTGCCCTAGCAAAACAGTCAAATTCAAGCAAGCCCGTGAATTCTCCGTGACAATTCAAGCATTTTTTCTTTACCCTTGTGTGTATTCTCCAGTTCCTCTCCGGGATTCTGCGTTCGGCAGAGCTTTACCGGTCTAGACATCCATATAAGTTCACAGTCCCATGCGGACAAAACGAGAAACAGGATTCATGAGACACATACGCAAAATCGCTTTACGAACCGGATTGGCCGCTGGTTTGAGAAAGCCTTTCCATACGCTGCCGGCCGGCCGACTTCTGGCAGCCGCGACGCTGGGGCTGGCCTGTACGGTTTCCCCGCTCTTCGCCCAGGTCGATCAGGGTGGCGTGTCTGGCACGATCTCCGACCAGACGGGTGCCGTGATCCCCGGCGCAACAGTCACGCTGACCAACACCGACAACGGGCTGAGCCTGACGCAGAAGTCCAATGGCGCAGGTCAGTACAACTTCACCCCGGTGAAGGTGGGCAACTACTCACTGAAGATTTCGGCGGATGGTTTTGAGAGCGTGGAGCGGAGCGGCATCCGCGTGGACGTCAGCGGTTTTGTCGGCGTCAACATGAAGCTGAATCCGGGCGCAGTCTCGCAGGTGGTGCAGGTCAAGGCGACCACCGAACTGCAGACGCAGGATGCTGCGACGGGGCAGGTCTTCTCGACGCAGCAGATTGAGGACAGCCCGCTGCAGGGACGCAACTACCTGTTCCTCGCGCAGATCACGACGGGCGTGAACGCGCCCAACCAGGGCAACACGCAGACCGCCGGCTCAGGTGCTTTCTCCTCGAACGGCAGCCGCGTGGCGCAGAACAACTTCATCTTGGACGGCGTGGACAACAACTCGAACATGCAGGACTTCCTCAACGGCGCGACCTACGCCGTGGCGCCTCCGCCGGATGCGCTCGAGGAGTTCAAGGTGCAGTCGAGCGATTACAGCGCGGAGCTCGGCCACTCGACCGGCGCGGCAGTGAACGCCAGCATCAAGTCGGGCACCAACCAGATCCACGGCAGCCTGTGGGAGTTCTTCCGCAGCGACCGCATGACCGCGAACGACTACTTCAATACCAGCGGCAGCACCGCGTACCACGCGAATACTTTCGGCGCGACGCTGGGCGGCCCGATCATCAAGGACAAGCTCTTCGTCTTCGCCGACGGCCAGGGCACGCGCATCTCGAGCTTTGTGCCGGAGGAACCGAATCAGACGGTGCCGACCGACCTGATGCGGACCGGCGACTTCTCGGAAATGCTGGACTCCGCCAACACCGAAGGCAATGGCGCCATCGCCCTGTACAAGACAGGCGGTAACGTGACCTCGGCGGTGGGCACAGGCGAGACCGCCAAAGACCCCACGCGCTACCTGGCCTGCTCGACGACGGCCGGTTATTACACAGGTACGGTCACGGGAGAAAACGTAATCTGCCCAAGTTCGGTGAACTCGGTGGCGCAGCGCATCCTCAAGCTCTTTCCCGAGCCAAACCAGGGCGCATCCCATCAGGTCTTCGACAACTACACCATCCCGGCGACGGCCGCCACGAACGACACCACGCAGTACGACGTGAAGGTGGACTTCAACCCGACCTCCAAGGACCAGGCCTTCGGCCGCTACAGCTATTCGAACAACCCGCAGACCTACACGCCGCCCTTCCCGATTCTCGACGGCGGCAGCTATGGCTCGGACGGCCAGGAATCGAACTACGCCAAGAGCGGCGTCTTCAGCGAAACGCACTTCTTCTCGCCGACGATGTCGAATGAATTCCGCATCGGCTACAACTACCTGCACGCCTCCTACCTGCAGGACAACAGCACCGAAGACCTGGCAGCGGAGTATGGTCTGGGTGGCATCCCCTACAGCACGGATCTGGGCGGCTTCCCGGATATCAGCTTCGGCGGCTACATCAACAGCATCGGCGTACCGTCGTACATGCCTTCGGATGAGAAGCAGGACGTAATCGAGTTCATCGATAACGTCTCAAAGGTCTGGGGCAAGCACACCTTCAAGACCGGCGTAAACCTGCAGCACATCCGCTTCTACGGCCTGCAGACCCCAAACCCGATCGGCTCGCAGAGCTTCTCCGGTCTCTACACTTCGGACCCGGGCGATCTCGTGAATGTGACTGGTTCGGGCGCGGCGGACTTCATGCTCGACATGATGAACGCCTCGAGCATCAACAGTCATACCCCCTTCACCGACCTGCGGTGGTACGACGCTGCCTTCGTGCAGGACGACTGGAAGGTGAAGTCGAACCTGACGCTGAACCTCGGCCTGCGCTGGGAGTACACGCAGCCCTTCGAGGAGCTGCACGACGAGCAGGCGAACTTCGTGGGCGACTACACAGGCATGAACGAAGGTTCGGGCACGCTGTATATTCCCGAGTCGCAGAGCGGCTACGCAATTCCGAGCACCCTTTCCACGTATTTCGCCAAGGACAACATCAACGTGGCGTACACCTCGGACCGTTCGCTGGTGAAGCCGCAGCACTGGGAGTTCGCTCCCCGCTTCGGCCTGGCTTACCAGCCGAAGGACGGCATGGTGATCCGCAGCGGCTTCGGCTTCTTCTATGGCGGACAGGAGAACATCGGTCTCGGCCTGAACCTGGCCAACAACCCGCCCTTCTTCCTGAGCAGCACCTATAACCCCTCACCCGACCAGTGCTACAACACCGCTGCGACCGGCGTAGTCTGTCCGACCAACGGCCAGACGCTCGAGACCGGCTTCGGCTCGGATCCGGGTTCGGAAGCCAGCCTGGCGGCCAACGTGAACCTGCCGACGCTTTACCAGCAGGACGTGAAGGCCAAGAGCACCTACACCATGAGCTACAACGCCAGCGTGCAGCAGGCCATTACCTCGACGACCTCCTTCACCCTCAGCTACCAGGGCAACCTCACCCGCCGCCTGCGTGTGAGCTACAACGCCAACCAGTACCCGGGCAATGTTCCCTCGGGCGCAAACTCGCAGCTCTACCAGCCGTTCTACGACTTCGGCACGATCGATCGCGTGATCAACGAAGGCGTGGGCGCCTACAACTCGCTGCAGGCCAAGATCGAGAAGAAGTACTCGAACGGCCTCTACTTCCTGGCCGGCTACACCTGGTCGCACAGCCTCGATGACGCCGTGGAGCCGATCCAGGGCACGGACGGCCAGACCTCCGGCAACCCGGCCTTCACTGGCCTGCGTTTCAACTACGGCGCCAGCACCACCGACGTCCGTAACCGCTTCACCTTCTCGCCTACCTACGATCTGCCCTTCGGCCAGGGTCAGCACTTCCTGAACCACGGCGGCGTAGTCAACCAGGTGGTCGGTGGCTGGAAGCTGGCCGCCATCTTCCAGGCGCAGACTGGCACTCCGGTGGCCTTCAACGGCCTGTTCAAGGTCGGCGACCCATTCGGCACCGGCGGCACGCCGAGCGCCATCAACCAGCACAATGTTACCTGCGCCAGCAAGGTCCGCACCCTGGACCACTGGTTCAACCCCTGCGCCTTCGCGCAGGCGCCGACCGCGGTCTCTTCGCTTACTGGCTGGACCACCGATGACAACGTGATCCTGGTCAGCCAGGCGGGCACCAAGCCTTTCGGACAGGGACGCCTCACCGTTCCCGGCCCGGGCCTGGACCGCACGGACATGTCGCTGTTCAAGACCTTCAACCTCGGCTATCGCCACTCGGCCTTCACGCTGCGCGCCGATGCCTTCAACGTCTTCAACCACCCATCCTTCGGCGATCCGAATAACTCGATCACCGGCACAGCAGCCGGCGACATCACCAAGACACGCTTCAGCACGGTGCTGCCCAACGCCCGCACGATTGAAGTGGCAGGCCGCCTGACCTTCTAAACCGGGCTGCAAGGAAATACTCCGGGCACGATCGCATCCGCGATCGTGCCCTTTTCTTTTCACCACGAACGATGCCTAAGAGTGGTAGGCTCTCTCCAGAGAAGCGCACCCACGGCCTTCTCAGGATGATCTGCACCTCGATTCGTCGCAGGAGACCTCGATGCTTCGCCGCTCTCTTACCCTGACTGCCGTGTTGCTTGCCGCCGCGCCCGCCGTGATCCTCGCCGACAGCCACACCCCCTCCGACTATCCGCTGCGGGTTCATATTTTCACGCGGAACGAAACCACCTTCTACCATATGCGCTCAGCCGATGAGGCCAAGGGCGAGGGACGCGCAGATCTCTTCGAGAACGGTCAGCCCAAAGGCCTCGACTTCCAGTTCGATTGCACGCACCGGCTGCTGACCTCGTCGGGTTACGAGACCTTTCCCGCGAAGTGGAAGAAGCCGGGCGAAGAACTGATCATCCTGCAGCCGGAATTCGGCAAGCCGGGAAACTATGACAGCTGCCATCTGAAAGTCATGGTTAAGGATTTCGTCTACGTGAAGCACGAGGGCAACCTGGTGACCGAGCCGACGGCAAAGTTCAAGGACTGGATGACCAAACACGATTACGATCCGGAACATGGCAAGGATCTGCCCTCGGTGCCCGAGGCCAAGGACAGCGGCAAGGAATAGAATCTGCACGCCCTCTAGACAAAACGGGGCCGTCAGCGCGGCCCCGCATCTCCAGCAGTCCGCCCTCCGATACGAGTGACAGAGTGAGGCGGCCATCTCGCTTGAGGTTCTTCGCGGTATTCGATTCGGGCCAGATCGCTACCAGCAGTTCCGTCGGGTTGAGGGCAAGCACCTCACCAATGCTCAGCTGCGCGGCATGCGGCCATCCATCCTCACCGACCGTGGACAGGCGGATCGCCTCTCCCGCCCGCGATTCCAGGTGCGCGCCATCCAGCTCAGTCAAAACCCTGGACGGCAATCCATTCAGGCGGCCAGGCGCGGAATAAACCGTTTCGCTCTGTTGCATGTATTCCTCCGGTCAAAAGACATAGAGATGGCAAACGGCATCCAGTCTGCCAAACACCGGCGAACTCGATCAACCCTGCAGCATCCATACTTCGGTTGGATAGCGCAGAAGATTATTTCGGTTGGATACCGCAGAAGCGCGAGGAAACATACGGAAGAAGGCAGAGGGACGGTAGCCATACAAACCCAGTTTGGGCATGCGTGAGGGACCTATTCACCTCGGAGGCCATGAGAGGACCTGCGCCTTTCCATCCATGACGAACAACGTGTCATGGATGGAGCACCCAGGTTCGTTTCTGTCTTTAACTGCGAGCGTTCAGCAAAGCCCGGTTGATGGCATCGAGCACGCCATTCAGGAAGTTGATCGACTCGGGCGACGAGTAGCGGCGGGCAATCTCGAGAGCTTCGTTGATCACGATGGGCGCGGGCGTGCCGGTGAAGCCGATCATTTCGGCTACTGCGGTGCGCAGCACGTTGCGGTCGACGGCTGACATGCGGGCCAGCTTCCAGTTCTGCGAGTGCTTCTCGATGATGGTGTCGATCTCTTCGTCGCGGGCAACTGCCACGCGGAAGAGGTCCTCGGTGAAGTCGCGGACATCGTCGTCCACCTCTTCGCGGGCCTGCCAGAAGGTCTTGCGGACCTCGTCGGGGTTCTGCTTGCCCATGTCAGCCTGGAAGAGCATCTGCATGGCGAGTTCGCGGGACTTACGGCGCTTTCCGGTTACGCTCACTGGGCGGCTTCGACTTTCTCCGCCGTTTGCTGGGCGAGCTTGCGGTGCAGCGACACCATCTCAATTGCGGCCGAGGCGGCCTCGAAGCCCTTGTTGCCGGCTTTCAGACCGGCTCGGTCGAGCGCCTGCTCGAGGGTTTCACAGGTGAGCACGCCAAAGGCATGGGGAATGCCGGTCTCCTGTTGGGACTGGCCGATGCCGCGCGAAACCTCGTTATAGATGGCCTCGTAGTGCGCGGTTTCGCCGCGCAGCAGCAGGCCCAGCGTGATGATGCCGTCGACCAGCTTGGTCTCAGCCACGGCGCGGGCAGCCGAGGGAATCTCCCAGGCGCCGGGCACGCGGATGATGTTGACCTGGTCCTTGCGGACGCCGGACCGGTAGAGGCAGTCGAGCGCGCCCTGGAGCAGGCGATCGGTGATCACGGCGTTCCAGCGGGCAAGGATGATGGCGAACTTCATGTCCGATGCGACCAGATCGCCTTCGAGCGCGACCGGTCTGCCAGCCAGAGGTTCGGTGTGCTCCCAGAAGGCGTAGCGGTATCCGGGTACCGGCTCGGCGACAAAAACGCGGGATTTCCAGGTAGTTTCGACGGTCGAAGAGAGGAAAGGAGCGCTCTCGGTTTCGTACTGGACCATCCAGCGCTCGATCACCCCGCGGACCTCGTCGAGCTGGGTGCATTCGATATAGATGTCGGCCTCGCCGGCGGTGTGCGGCACTTCGCCATCGACAAATTCGAGGTTGCCGATGGGAGCAAGGAAAGGACGGCCGCGGCCAGCCTCGTCCTGCCAGCCCTTGCCGGACTCGAAACCAAGGACGGAAAAGAAGCTGACGAGCGTATCAAAGACGGCCGGAGAGCTGGCGGGCCGTATCGCCGTAATGCCTTTCATCATGACCTTCTTAGGGTATCAGGGCTGACGGATCAGGCAGCGGCCGATACAGAAATGCGATTACTGCCATATCCGGCGGACGCCGAAGAGGTCCAGCCCGGCATCGAGGCTGAGGATGGGCATATCCTCGGCCAGCGCCTGCGCGGCCAGCATGCGGTCGAAGGGGTCGCCATGGTCGCCCGAGAGCCGCCCGGCGCGGAGAGCCACAGCCGGGGTGATGGAGAGCAATTCGTAGCCCGCACGGCTGACATGGCCGAGAAAGTCCTCTTCCAGCCTGACAGCTTCGGGAAGACGGGCGAGGCGCACTTTGGTCGCGATTTCCCAGGCCGAGACCGCGGAGACGACAGCAGTGATGGTCTCGTCGGCAAGAATCGCGCGCACGCGGGGGGTGAGTTTCTCTGGAGACTCACCTGCCCAGATCAAGGTGTGCGTATCGAGCAGATATCTCATTCGGAGTCGCGGTCGCTCTCCGAACTCCTCATGCCGGCGCGGATCACCTCATCGAACGGATCGGATGCGATGCCCATCTCCACATCCGAGAGCGGCTCCCAGAAGGCATCGCCGAGCTTGAAGTTGGGATCGTAGAGAAAACCAAGACGCTGCGGCTTCTTCACCGGCTCAATCGGCTCCAGCCGCACCACCGGCTTCTTGTCGCGTCCGGAGGTGATGATGACCGTCTCGCCGGCCAGCGCCTTGCGGATCAATTCGGACAACCGAGTCTTTGCCTCAAAAACAGTTGCTGAAGCCATGATGGCAGCCCTCCTCTCTCACCGCACCATCTTAGCTAGATAAACCTGGCCAGGAAAGAGAAAAAACGCTGTTTCCCCGCCATTTCTCCAAGCGATTGAAAACAGAACACTTCCCTGTCTCATATTGAGATTGCAAAATATGATAATAAATCACTCATGTTTTATGCATCTTTCATGCTATGGGCTCCATCAGATGAAGTGCAGGCGGGAAATCCCCGCCCAGATACGGATCACCTGATCCGGAAACATGCACTGGGAGGTGCAACATGGTTATCACTCATCGGGATTCTTTGCGCGACGTCATCGCTCTGCAGAACCGCCTGAACGCCCTCTTCTCCGAGCGCGCTAACGGGAAGCAGAACGACACGGCGGAAAAACCGGCCTCGTTCGTCCCCGCGGTCGACATCTTCGAGAACGAACAGAAGATCGTTCTCCAGCTCGAAGCCCCGGGGCTCAAGCAGGAAGACTTCGACATTCAGCTGGAAAACGACACCCTGACGGTACGCGGCGAACGCAAGCTCTCCGCCGAGGCGAAGGAAGAGGACTTCCGCCGCATCGAGCGCCGCTACGGCAGCTTCGCTCGCTCCTTCTCGATCCCGGTGACGGTTAACCAGGAAAGTGTGAAGGCGAGCTATGATGCGGGCGTGCTCAGCATCGAGCTCGGCAAGCGGCCCGAAGCCAAGCCCAAGCAGATCAAGGTCAATTAGCCATTGGGGCACTCGCGCCTTCGGCGCATCCTTGCCGGGAGCTGGCTGCTTGCCCGCTCCCGGTGGTTGCAATTCAGGACTACGGGCCGGGATAGACGCAGTAAGCAGCGAGGGACGGACACCCTCCGTACCCTTATCGGGATCAAAAGAATCAGCAGCGGGACAGGCAGGAACACACTCAAGGCAGGCAGGTAAAGAGATATGACAATTCGTTGGGACAAATTTACGGTGAAGTCGCAGGAAGCAGTCCAGGCGGCGAGCCAGATGGCGACGGAGAATGGAAATCCGGAGATTCTGCCGCTGCACCTGCTGGCTGCACTCGTCGAGGACAAGGAGGGCATCATCGTGCCCGTCCTCGAAAAGGTGGGCGTGCCCACCAAGCAATTAATCACAAAGGCGCAGGAAGCAGTCGCGCAGTTGCCCAAGGTTTCAGGCGCATCGGCGCAGCCCGGCATGTCCGGCGCGCTGAACAAGGTCTTCGACCGCGCCTTTAAGGAAGCGGAACATTTCAAGGACGACTACGTGTCCACCGAGCACCTGCTGCTGGCGCTGGCCGATGCGAAGAATGACGGCGCGCAACTGCTGTTGGCCAGCTTCGGAGCGACGCATGAGGCGATCCTGAAGAGCCTGACCACGGTGCGCGGCACGCAGCGCGTGACCGACCAGAATCCCGAGGCGAAGTACGAGGCGCTAAAGAAGTATGCCAAGGACCTCACCGAACTGGCGCGGCGCGGCAAGCTCGACCCGGTGATCGGCCGCGACGAAGAGATTCGCCGCGTGGTGCAGGTGCTGTCACGGCGCACGAAGAACAACCCCGTGCTGATCGGCGAACCCGGCGTAGGAAAAACAGCCATCGTCGAAGGGCTCGCGCGACGCATCGTGCAGGGTGACGTGCCGGAGATTCTGCGTGACAAGAAAGTGATCTCGCTCGATCTCGGCTCGATGCTCGCCGGCGCGAAGTATCGCGGCGAATTCGAGGACCGCCTCAAGGCGATCCTCAAAGAGATCGAGGACTCGAACGGGCAGATCATTCTGTTCATCGATGAGTTGCATACGCTGGTGGGCGCTGGCGCGGCCGAAGGCGCAATCGACGCCTCGAACATGCTGAAACCGGCGCTGGCGCGCGGCGAACTGCGTGCCATCGGCGCGACCACGCTGAACGAGTACCGCAAGTACATCGAAAAGGATGCGGCACTCGAGCGGCGCTTCCAGATTGTCTTCGTCGGTGAACCGAACGTGGAAGACACGATCGCGATTCTGCGCGGACTGAAGGAGCGCTATGAGGCGCATCACAAGGTGCGCATCAAAGACGCGGCGATTGTGGCCGCGGCCACGCTCTCGCACCGCTATATCTCCGACCGCTTCCTGCCAGACAAGGCCATCGACCTCGTCGACGAGGCAGCAGCGGCCCTGGCAATCCAGATCGGCTCGGTGCCGGAGGAGATCGATCAGATCGAGCGCGAGGCTACTTCGCTCGAAATCGAGCGCACGGCATTGAAGCGCGAGACCGACGAGAACTCGAAGAAGCGGCTCACCGAGGTCGAGAAAGAACTGGCTGAGCTGCAGGAGAAAGCTACCGGCCTGCGCGCCGCATGGCAGAAAGAACGCGAAGCCATCACGCGGCTGAGCGACCTAAAGAAGCAGGTGGAAGCTCTGCGCTTCGACATGGAGGAGCAGACACGGCGCGGCAACCTGGAGCGCGCGGCGCAGATCCAGTACGGAGAACTGCCGAAGCTCGAAGCCGAGCTCAAACAGTTAACTGCCCAGCAGGAAGGCGTCACCGGTCCACGCATGCTGAAGGAAGAAGTGGACGAGGAAGACGTGGCGAGCATCGTGAGCAAGTGGACCGGCATTCCGGTCTCAAAGATGCTCGAGGGCGAGGTACAGAAGCTCATCGACATGGAAAACCGTCTTCGCGACCGGGTTGTCGGCCAGGACGAGGCGCTGAAGATCGTCGCCAATGCCATTCGCCGCTCACGCGCAGGGCTAAGCGATCCGAAGCGGCCCATCGGCTCCTTCATCTTCCTAGGCCCAACGGGCGTAGGTAAGACGGAGACGGCACGTGCACTGGCCGAGTTCCTCTTCGACGATGAGTCGGCGATGGTGCGCATCGATATGTCGGAATACATGGAGAAGCATGCCGTGGCGCGCTTGATTGGTGCACCTCCGGGCTATGTCGGCTTCGATGAAGGCGGTCAGCTGACCGAAGCGGTTCGGCGGCGTCCTTACTCGGTCGTGCTCTTCGACGAGATCGAAAAGGCGCATCCGGACGTATTCAATGTGCTGCTGCAGGTGCTCGACGACGGCCGGCTGACAGACTCGAAGGGACGCACGGTGGACTTCAAGAACACGGTGCTGATCATGACCTCGAACCTGGGCGCGCATGCGCTGCAGGGCGAGGCCGTGGAGACAGAGAAGGGATACGAGGAGGCGCGCGAGAAGGTGCTCGACGTACTCAAGCAGCACTTCCGGCCGGAGTTCCTGAATCGCGTGGACGATATCGTGGTCTTCCGTCCGCTGGGCGAGGAGCAGCTTACACACATCGTCGACCTGCGGCTCAAGGACCTGGAGCGTTTACTGAAAGGCCGGGATATCACGATCACGCTGACGCCCGAAGCACGGCATCTGCTGTTTACCAGCGGCTATGACCGGGCCTATGGAGCGCGTCCGCTGAAGCGGGCACTGCAGCGGCTGGTGCAGGATCCTCTTGCCATCAAGATTCTCGATGGCGAGATACTGCACGGCGATCATGTCACGATCGACGCCGATACGCAGAAAGACCAGCTGCGCTTCAACATCACCAGCCGGGCCGGTATCCCGCTGCAGAGCCATGTGGGGATTGGGAAGGCGTAAGAAGCAGCGATAAAGCGGCCAGTGATCAGTCACAAGACGGCCAGCCTCTTTTTCATCCGGGCAGGGAGCTTCGCTTCCCTGCCCGTTCTTTTTTTTTTGCGAAGCCGTTCGCACTTTCACTGGCCGTATCTTTACTGGCCGCTTTTTACCAGCCATTCTTGCGACTGGCCACCGTTCCACAGCCTGCGGCGAAATGCTCTATGCTGTGAGGTCGCAACGATTCCAGCAAGGAGCAAGAGCAGATGAGCGCATCCGTATATGACATTCCGGTAAATCGGATCGATGGCGAGGAGACAACGCTTGGCGCCTACCAGGGGCAGGTGGCGCTGGTGGTGAACGTGGCTTCGAAGTGCGGACTGACTCCGCAGTATGAGGGTCTCGAGAAGATCTACCAGAAGTACCGCGAGCAGGGCTTCGTGGTGCTGGGCTTTCCGGCAAACGACTTTGCCGGGCAGGAGCCGGGCACGAACGAAGAGATTCAGCAGTTCTGCTCCTTGGCCTATCACGTCGATTTTCCGCTCTTCGAAAAGATTGCCGTCACTGGCCAGGAAACGCATCCCCTCTACAAGGCGCTGATCGCGGCCGAGCCCAAGGCTCAGACGCCGACACCGGGCGAGTTCCGCACCAAGCTGGAGGGCTACGGGTTGAAAGCGAATCCCGAACCCGGCATCCTTTGGAACTTCGAGAAGTTTCTGCTCAATCGCGCAGGTGAAGTCGTCGCGCGGTTCTCTCCGGAAGTGACCGCTGAGGATGCGCTGGTGACCGGAGCCATCGAGAAAACGCTCGCGCAGTAAAACCGATACATCTCCGAAGCGCGCGAGAAGGCCGAATTCAAGCTTCTCGCGCGCTTCACCATCTGCACCAATCCCGCACGTGATTCCCGCCTCCCGGCTTCCCTTTCAGCGTTTTCAGCCACCTCTCTCATCGCGCTTGCGGACACAGATCAAGGAACTTCCCAAACGGGCTTTTCCGAGTGGTAACGCTACCGCCAAGCCTTCCTGGAACAAGTCTCCATGCGCGGATAAGACATTTACACAAACCGCCGCACAGGGTGCTTGACAGTGGTTTTCACTAAATGCTTTTATCACGATCAACAAAAATTTCGCATTCCTGACGCCATGAACTAAAACGTTTGCGCACACCCCCTCCAGCGAAACGCACCGAACGAGCTTCAGGAAATGCGAAGTAGCCCACGTTCCATTTGGAGGCACTTCCATATGAATGCAACGAGCACTCTGCGCCAGCGTCTGGAGCAGTGTTTTACCCGTTTCACCTGCAAAACGAAAACATGCCGGATCGCGACCTTCGCGCTGCTCCTGCTACTGGCCACCTGCGCTCCTCTGCTGCATGGCCAGGCTGCGAACGGCAGTATCAGCGGCACGGTCATGGACACCACCGGCGCTGTCATTCCGCACGCCAGCGTCACACTCACTGACACGCAGACCAAGGTCAAGACACACGTATCCAGTAATGGCGCGGGCTTCTTCAGCTTCGCCGATCTTCCTCCGGGAGACTACACCGTCACCATCACCGCTTCCGGCTTTGAGAACTGGGAAGCGACCGACATCATCATGCACTTCGGCGAGAGCCACACCATCCCGCAGATCGCGCTTCCGGTGGCCACAGCCAAGTCCGATGTCACCGTCATTGCCTCGCAGGCCGGCGTGATTCCGCTCGACACCGGCGCCAGCACCACCACGCTGAACACCGAGATGATCAACTCCATGCCGATCCAGGGACGCGACGCGGCCGAACTGGTGAAGTTCATGCCCGGCATGGCCATGAACACCGGCCTGGGACAGAGCGAATTCAATAGCCAGACGACCTCGACCAACAGCGGCCCGATCGGCGCCTTTGCTGCCAGCGGCACCCAGCCCTACGGCGGCATGCAGATGACGCTCGACGGCGCCAACCTTGTCGATATCGGCAACATGGGCACCCAGCTGGCCAACGTCAATGGCGACCAGACGGCGGAGTTCACCTACATGAACGCGGCCTTCGGCGCGGACACGCCGCGCGGTCCGACGATCATCCAGGTCACCAGCAAGGGTGGAGGCGCCGGCTTCCACGGCGACCTCTACACCTACCTTCGCAACTGGCAGATGAACGCCAACGATCCTTACATTAAAGAAGCTGACCCAGGGCAAGGTCGCGTCATCTCGCACCAGACCTATCCCGGCGGAACCATCGGCGGTCCGGTCATCATCCCCGGCACCAGCTTCAACAAGCACCGCGACAAGTTGTTCTTCTTTGCCGGCTACGAATACATGCTCCAGAACCCGGCAGCGCATCTCTACCAGACCGTGACGCCAACAACCAACATGGTCAATGGCGACTTCAGCTCAGCGACACTGCCGGGCGACCAGACCTCATCGACGACCTGGTGGCCGACCGCCGCAGTACCTTGCGCCGATGCACCCAGCTGGACTGCCTTCTGCCCTGCTGGTGGCTCAAAACAGGGACTGTTTCCCAATGGCCAGATCCCTGCCTCCTACTGGGACGCCGACGGCCAGGCGCTGCTCTCTTACCTGAACAAGGTCGATACGCCCAACGTAGACCCTGCAACCCACAACGGTTATAACTTCCAGTACCTCGAACATCCGCCGACCAATCGCTGGGAACTGCGCCTGCGCGGTGATTATGATCCCACGCCGAACGATAAATTCTCGCTCGTCTATACCAAGCAGAACGAGTCGGACCTGAGCCACTATGGCGTCTGGTGGTGGCCGGGCGAAACCGCCCCCATGCCCTCCAGCATCATCGCGGAGACGCTGGCCAACCTCTACACCTTCAACTACGTCAAGATCCTGAACTCGACGACCACCAACCAGCTCAACGCTGCCTATACCTACTTCACCTTCCCGGCGAAGTTCAGTGATCCGACGGCGATGACAGCATCGACCGCTGGCTACACCACCTACGCCCCCTTCAACACCAGCAGCACGCTGGCCTTCGATCAGCTGCCCAACATCATCAGCTGGGGCTCGAACATCGGCTCCTACACCGGCAGCTTCCCTGGCATGTATTCGCCTCCCATGATCAAGGCCTTCAATAACTCCTTCGGCAACAAAAAGTATGTCGAATCCATCCAGGACAATCTCACCAAAATTGTCAGCACCCACAGCCTGAAGTTCGGCTTCTTCTGGGATGCCAACAAGCAGACCCAGACCACTGGTTCCGGCAGCTATCCGCAGGGGATGCTGGACTTTGACAACTACGGCTATAACACCACCGGTAATCCGCTGGCTGACATGCTGATCGGCGCCTACCAGGGCTTCACACAGTATGGCTCAGCACCGGTACACACCCTGGTCTACCACGAGTGGGCGCTCTATGCGCAGGACCAGTGGCATGTTAACCGGAAGCTTACCCTCGACTACGGTATCCGCCTGGATCACGACGGCCAGTGGTATCCCATCCACAGCCCCGGTCTCGCCGTATGGGACCCGGCGACCTATGACAACACCTCTGGCGCGACTACCTGGACGGGCATGGAGTGGCACCAGATCGACAGCAAGATTCCGCAGTCCGGCTTCAAGTCGAAGGTTGTCGATCCGGATATCCGCGCCGGCTTTGCCTACGACACCAAGGGCGACGGCAAGACGGTGGTCCGCGGTGGCTTCGGTATCTACCGCTGGCAATTCTCCGAAGGCGACGTAGACTCGGCGCTGAACCCGCCGCTGAACGTGCAGAGCATCGCAGCATCCCCTTCGGCCGGCGAGATCGGCTTCTCTACGCTGGCCGACTACAGCACCACCAGCACCAGCTCATCGTGGTGCGCTCTCAGCTCCAGCTGCACCACCGGCGCTGACGCCATCCAAATGGGCGAAGACAAGACTCCTTACACGATGAACTGGGATGCGATGGTCGACCAGGAACTGCCTGGGCACGTCACCTTCGAGCTGCAGTACATCGGCAACCACACGGACAATGCCCTGTTCACCGGAAACGGCACGACAGAAAACTTCATCTCTAACATCAACAAGATCCCTGTCGGCGCGTTCTATGGCACCGACCCGCTGACCGGCGTGAACTACTGGGACACGAGTTGCGCAGCGGGCTCCTGCGCAGCGCCGAACAGCACCTACTACAACGGCTATCGCCCGTACCACAACTATGGCGTACTGAATGTGATCCGGCACGGCAGCTACTCCAACTACAACGGCATGGTCGCCGCCCTGCAGAAGCAGACCGGTCCGGCCACCTTCCTGTTCAACTACACCTTCAGCAAAGTCATGGGTATCCGCGATGGACAGTCGGACAACGGCAACGGCGACGGCACCACCGTCAACCCGTTCAGTGTTCGCGCCAACTATGGTCCGCTGGCTTATGACCGCACGCACCTGATCAATGCGGCCTACGTCCTCAACCTTCCCAGCGTGAAGGGCACGAATCGCGTGATCCGCACTGCGCTCAACGGCTGGCAGCTCTCCGGCGATACGCAGTTCCAGAGCGGTACACCGATCCAGCCGAACACGGGGGGCAACCTCAACACTACCTACGAAACCAACTCCAACGGCACGGCGGGCAGCGCAGCTTACCTGCTCGGCACCACGGCCGAGGTACTGGTACCGTACCTCACCTGCGATCCCCGGGTCGGCGGCGGACGGTACTTCAACACCAGCTGCTTCCAGACACCGAGCACGATGGGTGTCAACGGCCCCTCGGTGATGCCATACATCAAGACACCAGCCTTCTTCGTCTCGGACCTGGGCCTCTACAAGAGCTTCAACGTCCGTGAAGGACAGCAGATCCAGTTCCGCGTCCAGGCCTTTAACTTCCTCAACCACCCGCTGCCCGAACTTGGCGAAGGCAGCGACGTTAACCTGCACATGACCTGCAGCCAGAGCTCCAGCACCGCACAGGGCTGCGATCTCGGCGGCACCAATGAGAACTCCACCACCAACGGTAATGCGCAATACAAGGCAAGCGCCCAGAACCGCTACATGGAACTGGCGCTCAAGTACACCTTCTAACCAACCCTCTGCGCGGCCCAAACAGGCCGCACAGGTCTATCAAACAGAAACGCCCGATCCGCAACTGGATCGGGCGTTTTCTTTTACTTCAAATACGGTTACAAATTGCTTACACCCACTCACCGTTGCGGATGAGCGGCTCGGACTTCCCTTCTGCCGTGATGCCGTCGACCGCAATCTCGGCAGAGCCGATCATCCAGTCCACGTGGATCAGGCTCTCGTTCGCTCCGCGTGCGGCGAGTTCTTCCGGAGTAAGCTTGTCGCCATCCTTCACACAGGTGCTATAGGCCTGGCCGAGGGCGATGTGGCAGGCGGCGTTTTCATCGAACAGGGTGTTATTGAAGAGCAGGCCACTCTGCGCGATGGGTGACTTGTGCGGCACGAGCGCGACCTCACCGAGGCAGCGCGCGCCTTCATCGGTGTCGATCAGCTTCAGGAGAACCGCCTCGCCCTTCGAGGCCTTCGCCTCGACAATGCGTCCGCCCTCGAAGCGAACCTGGATATCCTCAATCATCGTGCCCTGGTGGGAGAGCGGCTTGGTGCTGCTCACCGTGCCCTCGATGCGGTCCTTGTGCGGCGTGGTGAAGACCTCTTCGGTGGGCATATTCGCGACCGCGTAGATGCCGTTGCCGGCCGTGGTGCCGCCGCCATGCCAGATGTGATCGTCGGCGAGGCCGACGCGGAGATCGGTGCCCGGACCGGAAAAATGCAGCGCCGCGTAGCGCTTCTCGTTCAGGAACTTCGAGCGCTCATGCAGGCGCGCGTCATGGACTCTCCAGGCCGCGACAGGATCGGGCTGGTCGCAGCGCGAAGCGGCAAAGATTGCGTCCCAGAGCCGGGCGAGGGCTTCGTCCGCGGGCAGTTTGGGGAAGACACTCGCGGCCCATGCGGGCGTGGCGGCGGCAACGATCGTCCAATTGATGTCGTGACGAGTGATGAACTCGAGCGCGGGGCGATAAGCCTTCGAAACAGCGCGGCTGGCGCGGCTCACTTTTTCCGGGTCCTGCCCTGCAAGCAGCGCGGGATTGCCACCGGCTACGGCGAGGCGGGCGGCTCCGTTCTTGAAAGCCTCGGCAACGCCATCGTAGAACCACGTGGGAGCGTAATCGAAGCCCTCATCCGCACCGTACTGATAGCGGGCGAGCGTGGAGGCTTCATCGGTGAGAATCGTGGTCACGAGCTTCGCGCCGGCCTTGTAGGCGTGCTCGGTGATGAGGCGGACGAGCGGCAGCGTGTCGGTGGTAGCCGTCATGAAAAGCTCCTGGCCAGGAGCGAGCCCCAGGCCGACGCGGATGGCAACTTCGGCGAGGCGATCGAGCTTCTGTTCGTGCGTAAGTGCGGCGATTTCGAGGGTGGCTGTGCTCATGGAAACAGTGTAGTCCTTCAGCACCGGAGGCAGAGGATGTGTGTAGACTGCGGCGAATGAGGCATTCCTTTGTTGTGCTGACCGGCGCTTCCGGCTCGGGCAAAACGGCGATCGCTCAGAAATTCGAGCGGCTGTATCCGCAGGTGAGAGTTTTCCGTTTCGATACGATCGGCGTGCCCTCCGCAGAGATAATGGCCACCTATGGTCCCGGGCATCAGCCCGGTGGCTCATGGCAGCGGGCCATGACACTGGAATGGTTCGCGCGCATCGAGCCGCACATCCGGCAAGGGAAGCAAGTGCTCTTCGAGGGACAGATGCGACTGGCCTTTATCCGTGAGGCCATGGCAGAACAGAATCTGCGACCGCACATCGTGCTGATCGATTGCGACGATACCACGCGTGCAGCCCGGCTTACCGGCGAGCGCTGGCAACCCGAGCTGGCGACTGCCCAGATGATGGGATGGGCACGCTATCTGCGTGAAGAGGCTGAAGCATTGGGCGCGGAGATCTTCGACACCAGCAGGCTTTCGCTGGAAGCCAGCACAGCGCACGTTGCCGCGCTCTTCGGGCTCATATCCAGATAAAAGCAGTATGACCTCCGGTCACAGTCAGCCATGACTTTCAACCCATGCTGCCTGCTGTAAATCCACTCCGCGCTATATGCCCAACTCCTTCGCCATCTCCGTCGTCGTACCCCAGCCAAGATCGGCATAGAGAGGACGTCCTTTTTCTGTAGCATGCAGCACGGCGTACTGGACTCCCCGGCGGGCAAACTCAGCTTCGGCAAGCTGCATCAACCGGCGAGCCAGGCCACGTCTCCGATACGCCGGTTCCACATACACGTTGAGCACATAGCCTCGGCGGTCCTGCGTCGGATGAGAAGGGTGTGGCGGCCAATCGATCAGCATTAAACCAACCCCGGCTACCGGATGCTCATCGTCTGAGAGAACAAATCCGAAGTAGGAGCCATCCTGGAGCCTCGGCTGCAGCCATGCACGAAAATGTTCGGTCATGGGGTTGAGCACTGTTTCGTCGCGCCCGGCGTCGCGGAACATCTCTTCCCGGTGGCGGCAAATCAAATCGAGGTCATCCTCGGTCAGGTTGCGGACATTCATATCTATACCTGCCATATCGATAAAAGGCTGGCGACTCTGGCAGATACTGCCGAAAGCACCGATGAAATCTGAAGGATGGGATAGGCGGAAGTGAGTGGTTTCTGGTTTGCGCTACGACAGCTTTGACGTGATCCCCGAACGCCGTACCCACGTACCATTCTGCTTCTCGACATAGACCCACTGGCCGGCGGCGCAGAGATTCGTGCACCAGTTGTGCACATAGACGAGACCGGCGGACTGCGTGGAGTCAAAGAAAACCTGGCTGACGAAGGTGATGCCGGGGATGCCCTGATATTTCGATGCGAAATCGGAGCCCATCGCGGGATGGGTGCGGAGGTTGCGATAGTCGGCAACCTGAGAGGCGGTGAAGAGTGCGTAGTCGTGGCTCAGCTGAAACTGGCGGGTGAGCTGGAAGCGTTGATGACGGCGCCTCTGATAATCGGAAAGAGCCTCATTGAAACCGCGCGGGCTGTCGGGCGGCGCCTTGAGCTGGCCGTCCGGCGGGATAGCCGGATTCATGTCATCGATGGATACGGTCGTATCGGCAATCGCCCACTGCTTGACCTGATCCGGAGGCAGACTGCGGAAGGGCTCGCCGGGAAGCAGCAGGGAGTAAATAGCATAGGTGTCAGCAGCGCGCTCAGCAGGGATAGGCTCGAGAGCCGCATCCGCAGCGAGAGAGAGCGGCAGAAACAGCGCGAGGCAGAAGGCGGCAAAGCGGATCATCCGGGTGACACCTCTCGGGACACCATCATAGATGCTGCTACGCGGACTGGCCTGCATCCCACGTCACAGAATCGAGACATGGGCACCCGGGGTTGTGCTCATAAGCAGACAGCGTATCGTCCCACCCAAGCGGAGCTTGGATGGGGCACCCGTTTCCGATCCACTGCGAAAATCCCAAATCGCGACCAAAGGTGGCGAGGGCCGAAGGCAAAGGGCCTGGACGGCCAATCCTTAGTGCGCCGCCGAATCCCAGGGCGCTCCGGCCTTCTTGGGGCCATCGAGGTCGCGGCCCTTTACACGGTCGTACATATACTCATCGCTGACCGAGCCAAGGGACTCGTTATAGAGGCTGGTTTCGCCAGCAATCTCGCCAAACTCTTCCGAGAATTTATGCTCGGTACGCAGGCGTTCGGCCGTAGCCGGAAACTCGAAGTGGCTGGTACGGAAGAACTTCTGGAATCCGCGATCGAGCACGTAGGCAATTTCGCCATTAAAAACCAGGCCAGGACGGGCAACCAGCGCCGCGCCTTTGCCGCTGGGGCCGGGAGCGATGATGGCGGCAGCGCCGTACTTCGAAACCCGGATTTGGTTTGCGACGCCGGGGACGGGTTGCACATCAAATTGTGAACTGCGGAACTGATTCAGGATCTCGTCGTAGGAGCGCGGTGCGACTTTCTTCGGCATAGCTTCTCGAGTCTCGCAGGGGTACCAGTTTTGTGATGCCGGGGCGCCAACGATACACTAAAAGCCGGCGTCCGAGTTCACCAACACTCTCGCACAGCGGCAGCATGGGCTGCAACGGAGCGGGAGCAGGAATCAAGGCAGGCCGAAGAAAAGCATGAGTTTGGCGAGCGCTACAACCACATCCCGGCTGGGAACACCGCTGCTGGAACGCATCGGCAACACGCCCCTGATTCGTCTCGAGCGTCTGACGGCGCACCTGCCTGGCGTCCAGATTCTGGGCAAGGCCGAATGGGCGAACCCGGGCGGGTCGGTCAAGGACCGCGCGGCCTCGTCGATTGTTCTCGACGCGCAGGCACGCGGGCTGCTGACGCCGGGCAAGCGGCTGCTGGACGCAACCAGCGGCAACACCGGCATCGCCTACGCCATGCTCGGTTCGGCCATGGGCTTTGGCGTCACGCTGTGCATGCCGTCGAATGTTTCGCCGGAACGCAAGCGCATCCTGCAGGCCTACGGCGCGGAGATCGTCTGGACGGAGCCGGGCGATGGCTCGGATGGCGCAATCCGCAAGGCACGCGAGCTGGCTGCGAACGAAGGCGACAAGTATTTCTACGCCGACCAGTATGGCAACAACGCCAACTGGCAGGCGCACTACCGTACGACAGCAAACGAGATCTGGAAGCAGACCGAAGGACAGATTACGCACTTCGTCGCCGGCCTGGGCACCAGCGGGACCTTTGTGGGCACCACGCGCCGGCTGAAAGAGCTGAACCCGGCTATCCAGTGCATCTCCATGCAGCCGGACTCGCCATTCAATGGCCTCGAGGGCCTGAAACACATGGCAACGGCGATCGTGCCTCCCATCTATGACACCACGCTGGCCGACCGCAACGTGGAGATGGAAACCGAAGCAGCCTATACGATGGCCAAGAAGCTGGGCCGAACCGAGGGCCTGCTGGTCGGAGTCTCCGCCGCCGCCGCAGTAGCAACCAGCCTGCGCATCGCCGAAGAAGAGGCTGCGAAGGGCAACGAGGCCGTAATCGTGACAATTCTGTGCGATTCGGCGGATAAATATCTGAGTGAAAGGTTCTGGAGCGAGTAAATCATGCTGAAGCTGAACGAGCAGGTATATGACGCAATTCGACGCCATGGTGAGGAGACGTATCCCCATGAGTGTTGCGGCGTGCTGCTCGGCCGCTCCTCGGACGATATCAATGAAGTGGCGGATGCCGTGCGCGCCGGAAACACACGCACGGATTCGGCTCACAACCGCTATCACATTGCCCCGCAGGAGCTGGTGAAGATTCAGCGCCAGGGCCGTGAGCGCGGGCTGGACATTGTGGGCTTCTACCACTCGCACCCCGATCATCCGGCACAGTGGTCGAAGACGGACTTTGCCGAGGCGCACTGGCTGGGCTGCTCGTACGTGATTACGGCAGTGGCACAGGGCGTGGCGCAGCAGACGAACTCCTTTCTGCTGACGGGCACGAGCGAAGAGGATAAGGCGTTTCTGGACGAAGCTATCGTCGTGGCCAACGACGCGGCCGAAAAGGCTGCGAAGGAGCCGGCTGCCGACCGATGTTGACCGTGCGACGCAGGCTCCAGCCTGACACACCTCGATATTGGGCTTGATGCCTGCTGACGCTTTTCTCCGTCCTTCTGTCTTTGCAAGGGACGGACCTTACCGATTCGATAAGGACGACTTTCCCATGAAGATTCATATCCCTACCCCGCTGCGCGTGTATTCGGACAAGCAGGACACGGTCACCGTCTCCGCAACCACCGTCGGCGAAGCGCTCGAGGCGCTCACCACGCAGCATCCCGACCTCAAGAAGCACCTCTACTCCGAAGAGGGCAAGCTGCGCGCCTTCGTGAACGTCTACCTGAACGACGAAGACATCCGCTATCTGCCTGAAAAGGAATCGACCAAGGTCGGCGAGCAGGACGCGCTCTCCATCATCCCCTCCATCGCCGGCGGGTGCTAGCCGCACGGGCGATTGCGCTTCGCGCGGGACTGACCGTCCAGGCGATTGCGCTTCGCGGGTTTAGGCTGTGCTAAGAGTTTTGCCGCCTCCTGTTAGTCGGCACTGAGATTTGTCACAGCGATAGGCACACATGCCACTCGCTAGAAGGGATGCAAGACATGGCAACGACACTGGAAACACCCTCGGCACTGCCCTCGCTGACCAACGCCGAGATCGGCCGCTACTCGCGCCACCTGATCCTGCCCGATGTGGGCATGGAAGGCCAGCAAAAGCTCAAGGCAGCCAAGGTGCTGTGCGTGGGTACCGGCGGCCTGGGCGCTCCGATGACCTACTACCTGGCAGCGGCGGGCGTGGGCACCATCGGCCTCGTGGATTTCGACGTAGTGGACGAGAGCAACCTGCAGCGGCAGATCATTCACTCGACCAAGGACGTGGGCCGTCCCAAGATCGACTCGGCCGCGGAGAAGCTCACCGCGCTGAACCCCTACGTGAAGATCGTGAAGCACGAGACGATGCTGACCAGCGACAACGCGCTCGACATCATCAAGGATTACGACATCGTCGCCGACGGCACGGATAATTTCCCCACACGCTTTCTCGTCAACGACGCCTGCGTGCTCTCCGGCAAGCCGAATGTGTACGGCTCGATCTTCCGCTTCGAAGGCCAGGCCAGCGTCTTCGCCACTGAGGAAGGCCCCTGCTACCGCTGCCTCTACCCCGAACCGCCGCCGCCGGGCCTTGTGCCTTCCTGCTCGGAGGGTGGCGTGTTGGGCATTCTGCCCGGCGTCATCGGCGTGATCCAGGCCACTGAAGTCGTCAAGCTGATCATCGGGAAGGGTGAGCCGCTCATCGGTCGCCTGCTGCTGGCCGACCTGCTGACCATGAACTTCCGCACCCTCAAACTGCGGAAGAACCCTGACTGCCCGGTCTGCGGCAAGAACCCGACCGTGACCAAATTGATCGATTACCAGCAGTTCTGCGGCATTGTGCCCGAAGCAAAGGTGGAAATAGTGAACGAACGTCCGACTCAGAATGGCATTCCCCAGATTTCAGCAACCGAACTGAAGCAGAAGCTCGACGCGAAGGAAGACATCTTCGTACTCGATGTGCGCGAGCCGCACGAGTACCAGATCGCAAGCTTCGGCGGACACCTGATTCCGCTGGGCGAGCTGCCCTCGCGCCTCCATGAGCTGAACAAGGATGCCGAGATCATCGTGCACTGCAAGATGGGCGGCCGCAGCCAGAAGGCCTCCGAACTCCTCGCAGCCAACGGCTTCAAGAACGTGACCAACCTGACCGGCGGCATCACCGCCTGGTCGAACGACGTAGACCCGAGCGTAGCGAAATACTAAGCACCTGCTTCACGGTAGTAACAGACGGCGCCCTCAGGGGCGCCGTTTTCTGCTGCGAATCATTTGAACAAAGACGACAAGAGCTACCGATGCAATAAGAGCAGCAAGCATGGCGAGATAGCGTGTTGCTTTCAGCGCGAGGAGCAAATCAGCAGCTCCGCCAAAGATAAGCAATCCGCAGGTATAAGCCAACGCTCCCAGGAGTGCACCGGGCAAGAAAAACAGAGTAAGTGGAAGCTCCTCAAACCAGCGCAACGGCATAACCAGCACAGACGGGACACCGATCACCGCCCACCCCAAAAGCGAGAAAATCGCAATAAAGAGTGACAGGATTTCGGTCTCATAGATAGAGCCTGGACCGATGGAAGCAGGCAGTCTTATCCCAACTGCAGGACCGAAGACTCGAACGGCAAGCAATACCGCTTGTTGCGCGACATTCCCTGCAATCAAGCCTACAAAAGAGAAGCCTATCTTTTCCCAGACGTTAGGCCCGCTTCCCTGCTCGTCTGCTGCTTCGTTCATGGAGCCTCCTCCATTCATCCCTCAAATACGTTCTGCAGCACCTCTCCAGCGATCTTGTGCATCGGCTTCAACAATGGCAGCCCGGCGATCTTGAGTGTCAGCAGCAGCATGCGCAGGGTTCCATCCAAAAGCGCTCCGGTGCGACGCTGGCCGGGCGAACGGTCATAGACCCAGAAGAGAATCAGACCCATCTGGTAAAGCCAGAGCAGCCGCGGCAAATACGGCAGGATATTCGCGGGCAGCTTTACCTTCGAGTCCGTGACCGCACGCTCGAAGAAGGCAATGTCGGCATTGCGGATGTCGGCTGTCTCGCTGCTGAAGGGCGAGAGCGGATGCAATGGATCGGTGTGTGCAGAGAGTGCGCCAAGCAGCTTGCGGTTGGGCGCAAAGTAAGTCAGCTTCTCCTGGATAAGACCGCGCAGGCGCGCCTCGAGCGTGCGACTCTCGGCAAGAACGGTGTCGAGCGCAGGCAGCATCTCGGCCTGCACCTGCTCGTAGAAGGCCATAACGATGGCCACCTTCGAAGGAAAGTAATAGTAGGCGCCGCCGAGCGCGACACCGGCTTCAGTGGAAACTTCGCGCATGGTAGCCGCCTCGAAGCCGCGCTCGCGAAAGACACGGAGCGCAGCCTCGAGAATGCGGGCGCGGGTTTCGGCAGACTTCTTTGTCCCGGCAGGAGTGGTCGTCTTCGAAGTCATGGCAATCAGGCGTGGCTCGGCGCAGCGCTGCGGCTGCGCAGCCGGGTAAGCACAAGGATGTTGAAGGCGTGCATCAGGCCGAGAATGATGAGCACGGTGCCGAGCTTGTGACTTTCGAGCTCGATGATCTCGCGGACGGTCGCCAACGGGTTGCTGGTCTTGAGCGCGAGCGCAATGTACCCGATGTTGATGAGGTAGAAACCAACGACCAGCAGGTGATTGACCGAGTCGGCGAGCGGCTCATTGCCGTGAAAAGCATCGAGCAGAAAGACGCGGCCGCTGCGATAGAGCGTGCGAGCAACCCACGCGGTAAGCACGATGCTGATGGCCAGATAGCTAAGGTAGCAGAGGGCGACGGACATGGCTGATTCCTCATTTCCTATCTATTTGAACGCGTTCAAATATAGCGTAGCGCGAATTTCTCCATCGTCAAGGATTATTTTTGAACGCGTTCACTTTTCCGAGGAACTCCGTCGAGGCAAATCTGCAGAAGGGGCAGAAGATTCGGTTCTGTGACATCTACAGTTGCATACGCCCTTTGGGGTTGCATACGCACCTTTTGCCCATTCTCGAAACTCCTGCGTATACTGCCGAACTGCGCAGGGAGGTTGAGGCGCGCTATGGACCTGATACTGATTCGGCTTTGTTTTCTTCTGGTGCTGAGCGGCACGTGCTTTTTTCTTCGGCCCTTTGGTTGGAATGCATGGACTTCCGCGTTAGCGGGAGCAGCAGCCGCGGCCCTGGTTGTGGTCTTTGAGCAGAGGGTGCGGGCGCTGAGCCTGCGCCGGCTGATCGGAGCGGTAACCGGGAGCATTCTCGGCATCTTTGGCGCGTTTCTCATTTCGCTGGTCTTGCGTGAAAGCCTGCCGGCGGGCAATACACAGAGCGTCCTCACCATCTTCGTGCTCCTGCTGATGGCCTATGTGGGGCTGCTCGTAGGCACGAACAAGGGCGACATGCTGAACCTCGCGGCGCTGGGAGACCTGTTCGGACCGGAGCGCGCGCCGGCAAAGCGCAACCTGAAGATCCTCGACACAAGCGCCATCATCGACGGACGGATTGCCGACATGGCCGAGACCGGCTTCCTGGAAGGAACGCTGGCGGTGCCGCAATTTGTGCTGCGTGAGTTACAAATGGTGGCCGATTCGCAGGATGGATCGAAACGGCAGCGAGGACGGCGCGGACTCGATGTGCTGCATCGCATGCAGGGCAATTCCCTGCTGACCATCCAGATCCTCGAAAACGACTACCCGAAGATCCGCGAAGTAGATCTGAAGCTGATCGAGCTGGCGAAGGAGATGGACGGCAAGATCGTCACCAACGACTTCAACCTGAACAAGGTGGCCGGGCTGCATAACGTCGCCGTGCTGAACATCAACGACCTTGCGAATGCACTCAAGCCAGTCGTGCTGCCGGGCGAAAAGATGCGGGTGGTGATCCTGAAGGAAGGCAAGGAATATAACCAGGGCGTCGGCTATCTGGATGACGGCACGATGGTGGTGGTGGACCATGCGCGGAAGATGATCGGGAAGACCGTCGATGTCACGGTGACCTCGGTTCTACAGACAGCATCGGGCAAGATGATCTTCGGCAAGATGGAAGACGGGACGCCGCGAACGGAAACCAAGACCGAAATGCGGATGGAAATGACGGCGCCGGAAATTGCGTCAAATTAGAAGATATGCAAGAGAGTGGGACGCACTTTGTGCATCCAGCAGCCAGGCACGAGAACGACCAGTAAAACTAACGGCTGGCCGTCTTTGTGACTGACTGCTGACCGCTTTCTCACTATTCTCCGCGCAGAGCCTGGATGGGATCGACCGTCGCCGCCCGTCGTGCAGGAACGGCAGAGGCAGCAAGCGCCAGGGCAAATACGGCAAGCGCAGCCAGCACCAGCACCAGCGGATCAAAGGGGCTGACGCCGAAGAGCAGCGAGCGCAACAGCGTAGCCGAGGCCGCAGCTCCCGCGAGGCCGATCACACAGCCGATCACCGCCAGCTGCGCGCCGGAGCGCAGGATAAGGCCAATGATGCCCACGCGGCGGGAGCCGAGGGCCATGCGGATAGCGATCTCCTGCGTACGCGATGCGACCGAGAAGGCGATAACGCCATAGATCCCGAGGACCGCGAGAACCACGGCAGCGAAGGCGAAGCTCGAGATGAGGATGGTGTTGAAACGGCGTGGCGCCTCGCTCTCGGAGACCGCCTCGGTCATGGTTTGTAACTGTGAAAGTGACAGAAGCGGATCGAGGCCGCGAACAGTGGAGCGGATGGCGTTCTCCATCTGCTCGGGCGGCAGCACCGAGCGGACGACAACGAAGCCGCCGTCGCCGCTGATGTCGGTGGGCGAAGCGAGCGAGCCTGCGTCGCCAATCTCCTGCACCTCCGGGTAGTAGAACTGGGCGGAGACGTCGGCATCGGGCGACTCCTGGCGAACATCCTCAACCTCGCCAACGACCGTCTGCCATGGGAGCTGCATCGTCTCGGTGCCGATGCGGAAGTGCTTGCCGATGGGATCCTGTCCGGGCCAGTATTTTTCAGCCAGCTTGCGGTTCACGATGACGACCAGCTGTGAGCCAGCGCGATCAGACTCCGTGAAATAACGGCCGCGGATGAGTGCGATCCCCATGGCGCGGAAGTAGTCACCGGCGACGCCGGAGGGTGTGCCGAGGTTGAGGCGGGCCCCGGGCTGCGGGGCGCCGTTCTCGACGACGAAGGCCTCGTTGGAATTGTTTCCCGACTCGGGCATGTAAGTGGAGTAGCCGGCGGCGGTGACGCCAGGCAGCACGCGCAGCCGGTCGAGCAGCGACTTGTCGAAGGTATCCACCTGGGCCTGCGTTTTGTACTGCTGGTGCGGCAGGGAGTAGGCGGCCGTGGTCATGTGGTCGGGCGTGAAGCCGAGCTCGACCGAGCGCATCTTCTCAAAGCTGCGCAGCAGCAGGCCGGAGGCGGTGAGCAGCACCAGGGCAATGGCGATCTCGGCGATGACGAGCGCCGACCGCAGCCGCGCGTGTCCACCACCCGCGGAGCCTGAGCGTCCGCCTTCCTTGAGCGTGCTATTCACGCGGATGCGCAGCGCGGCGAAGGCGGGAGCGAGTCCGCAGAGCAGGCCAGTTAGAATCGCCAGCAGCAGCGCGAAGCCGGCGACGGTCCAGTTGAGGCTGATTTCGTTGATGCGTGGCAGGTTTTCCGGCAACACGCTCTTGCCCACGTGCAGGCCGATGGCCGCCAGCGTCACACCGAGCACGCCTCCCATCACGCTAAGCGTGAGGCTTTCCAACAGCGCCTGACGGACGAGCGCCGCAGCCGGAGCGCCGATTGCGAGGCGGACAGCGAGCTCGCGCTGGCGGCGGATGGCGCGGACCAGCAGCAGGCCGGCGAGGTTGAAGCAGGCGATGAGCAGCACGACGGCGACGGCGAGAAAGAGCATGCGGACGAGCGGGCGGGCATCGGAGACAGTCTCCTGGCTGAGCGGCTGCACCACGGCCGAGATGTGCAGGCTGGCCATAAAAGCCGGGTAGTTGCGCATGATCTCCTGGGCAACGCGCTCGGAGTCGGACTGCGCCTGGTCGATAGTGACGCCGGGCTTGAGACGGCCGACCATCCGCGATCCCCAGCTGGCCGCATTGCTCGGGCTCAGCTCCTCCGGGGTCAGGCTCAACGGCACCCATAGATCGGATCGGTTCAGGTGCCCGGGCACCAGCGGAAACTCGAAGTCTTTCGGCATCACGCCAATGACGATGTATGGATTGCGGTTGAGCAGTATCCGGGTGCCGAGCACGTGAGGATCGCCATGGAAGCGATCGACCCAGGAGGCATAGCTGAGCACGGCGACCGGCTGCTTCTCCGTGTCCTCCTGCGCAGTGAAGACACGGCCGAGCAGGGGCTGCACTTCGAGTGCGGAGAAGACGCCGGCGCCCATGCGGGTGGCAGTGACCTGCGCGGGCTCGCCGCTGCCAGAGAGCTCATAGCCGGTATTGTGATAGCCGCCGAGGCTCGAGAAGCTGTGCGTGTCGCGGCTGTAGGCGAGGATATCGGGCGCGGTCACCGATTCGCCGTGGCCGCTGGGCGTGCCTTCCAGGTGATCGCCGAGTGCGATGAGCTGCTCGGCATGCGGGAACGGCAGCGGCCGCAGCAATACGCCGTCCACGATGGAGAAGATGGCGGTAGTAGCACCGATGCCGAAGGCCAGCATCAGAACAGCGAGCAGGGTGAAACCCGCGGATTTGCGCAGCTGACGCAGAACGAGCTTGAGATCGAGAAGCAGCGAGCGCATGAAGTCTCTCCTTACAACGCGCATTTCTCTTGAACATTTTTAGGGACACATGTCCGGATGCACGCAGACTGCCATAGAGTACGAGGGCTGGGACCACCTGGTTCCATGCATATTGCAGCACAAGGAGATCGGGCAAGGCTCAGAATGTGTCCGGAAATACAGCAGTGCGGCCACGAACGAACAGCAAAACCGGACACCGGACAGCGCCAAAGGAGAACAGGCGGCGAACTATTACCGAACTCTTACAGACATTTCGTGGCAGAGTTGGATAGCTTCAAGGATGGAGAAGTCACGCTGGATATGGCCACAACAACCACGTTCGTAGAACAATCGCTGAACACAGGAACGGCCGAAGCCGACTCGCAAATCCTGATGCAACGCCGCAGCCCCTCCATGAACCTCATGTTCGGTTTCTGGATGGTGTTCTTCCACCTCGGAGCGCTGGCCGCACTGTTCTTTTTCAGCTGGAAGGCCGTGGCCGTCACGGCGATCCTCTGGATTTTTTCGCAGAATATCGGCATCGCCGTGAACTACCACCGGCTGCTGACGCATCGCGGCTTCGTGGTGCCACGCTGGCTGGAGTATGCGATGACGGTCTGCTCGACGCTGGCTTTTGAGGGCGGCCCCATCTACTGGGTGGCCGTGCACCGGCTGCATCACCAGCTCACCGACAAGCCGGGCGACCCGCACTCGCCGCGCGACGGCATCTTCTGGTCGCACATGGGCTGGATCCTCTACGGCACGCTCCGCAACAAGGACATGGCGCTGCTCAACCGCTACGCGCCGGACCTGGCCCGCGATCGCTTCTACGTGTGGCTGAGCCGCTGGCACTGGATTCCGGGCGTGCTGCTGGGCGCCGCACTGTACATCGCCGGCGGCTGGTCCTGGTTCCTGTGGGGATTCTTCGTGCGCATCGTCGTCAGCCTGCACGTGACCTGGCTGGTGAACTCGGCCACGCATATCTGGGGCTCGCGCCGCTTCGATACGCGCGACGACTCGCGCAACCTGTGGTGGGTGGCCATCCTCTCCGGCGGTGAAGGCTGGCACAACAACCACCACGCGCATCCGGTTTCGAGCAGCCACGGCATGGCCTGGTATGAAATCGATGTGAACTACTGGATCATCCGCGCGCTCGGCGCGGTCGGGCTGGCCAGGCGCATCAAGGTACAGTCGGCAAAACCGGGGCCGGCGCGGGTGATTCACGGATAGCAGCCAGCGGCGCTTGCGCGCCTTTCAGTCGTCAGTCACAAAAGCGGCCAGAGGTAAGTCACAAAAACGGTCAGCGAGGCCGGAGCGTTTGCTCCGGCCTTTTTGTTTGCCCTGAATCAGCCCTTACCCCCGCTGGCCGTCTTTAGGCCTGACTGCTCACTGCTCACCCCTGACACGGCGCAACGCGTTGACCTTCCGACTCATCTCACCGGCAGGCTCTCGTAGAATTCTCCCGGAGGAACGTTCATGCTTCGCCGCACCGTGTCTTGCCTTGCCCTGTCTCTCGCACTCGCCTCGATCGTCGCACCCTGCGCCCTTGCGCAGGAGCAGATCACCGTCGATGCCGCCGGCAAGACCACGCCGCTGCCGCACTTCTGGGAGCAGATGTTCGGCTCGGGCCGCGCCAACCTGACGCTGCGCGCGCAATATCGCGAGGACATGCGCAAAGTCGCATCAGTCACGGACTTCCAGTACGTCCGCTTCCATGCCATCTTTCAAGACGAAAACGGAGTCTACGACGAGGATGCGCAGGGAAATCCGGTCTATAACTGGTCCTACGTCGATCAGATCTACGACGGACTGCTCGAAAACGGGGTGAGGCCCTACGTCGAGATCAGCTTCATGCCCAAGAAGCTGGCCTCACGCCTCGACTATCACGCCTTCTGGTACAAGCAGATCGTCGCGCCGCCCGCCGACTACGCCAAGTGGGACGCGCTGGTCACGGCCTTTGCCAAACACCTGATCGACCGCTACGGCATCACCGAGGTTTCGCAGTGGTACTTCGAGGTGTGGAACGAGCCGAACATCGATTTCTGGACCGGACGCCCCGCGCAGCAAACCTACTTCGAACTCTATGACCATACGGCGAAGGCGCTGAAGGCGGTGAGTCCGAAGATTCGCGTGGGCGGCCCGGCCACGGCGCAGGCCGCATGGGTCGGGGACATGATCGCACACGCGACGCAGAACAATGTCCCGCTCGACTTCGTTTCGACGCACGTCTACGGCAACGATACGTCCAAAGACGTCTTTGGCGACGACCGGCCTGTTCCTCCGCACCAGATGGTCTGCGCCGCGGTGGACAAGGTGCATGACCAGATCGAGCACTCGGCCAGGCCGAATATGCCGCTCATCTGGAGCGAGTTCAACGCAACCTACATGAACCAGCAGGAGATTACCGACTCGCTCTATATGGGACCGTGGATGGCCGACACCATCCGGCAATGCGACGGCAAGGTGCAGATGATGTCCTACTGGACCTTCTCCGATGTCTTCGAAGAGCAGGGCGTGGTGAAGACGCCGTTCTACGGCGGCTATGGACTGCTGGCGGAATACGGCATCCCCAAACCTGCCTTTAACGCCTTCAAACTGTTGCACAAGCTGGGCAACCAACGCATCGCCGAGCCCCAGGACGACGTGCTCGTGACACGGGGCGGTGACGACACCGTGGCGATTGCGGCGTGGAATCTGGTCGAGCCGGGCGCATCGGCGCCGGACAAGACATTTACTTTTGACCTGACCAGGCTGCCATGGAAGAAGGTGAAGAAGTACACGCCCACAGTGACGATTTCGCGCCTCGACGCACAGCACGGCGACACGCTGGCGGCGTGGAAGGCCATGGGCAGCCCAAGCCATCCGACACAGGCGCAGATTGCGGCACTCAAGCAGGCGTCGGACATCGGCAAACCGGAGACACATCCGCTCGAGAACAACACGGTGACCGTGACCGTGCCGCAGCAGGGGCTGGCGCTGATTGAGATCCGGTAGCGCGTTCCGTCACAAAAACGTCCAATTGCCAGTCGCTCGTTAAGGCTCGCAGCCTTCCCACCCAAGCAGAGCTTGGGTGGGGCACCCGCCTCCGTGCCAATGCCCTGGGTGCCCCACATCTCGATTCTGAGATGTGGGAGAGCACGAACCTCCGTTGACACACTTGCGCCGAAGGCGCGCTGGCCGTCCTTGTGACTGGCTGCTGGAGGCGCAAAGCGCGTCCCACTCACGTTACCCTTAAACCTTGAAGCCGAACGAAGAGCAGAGTGTCGATGGGATCGTGCTGGGCGCAGGCGCGGCCGGCCTGATGTGCGCGATCGAAGCAGGAAAGCGTGGACGGCGCATCGTGGTGCTGGATCATGCGGAGCGCGCGGGGAAAAAGATCCTCATCTCCGGTGGCGGACGCTGCAACTTCACCAATCTCCACACGCGGGCAGAGAATTACATCTCCGCAAACCCGCACTTCGCGAAAAGCGCGCTTGCCCGCTACACCCCGCAGGACTTTCTCGCCCTGGTGAACCGGCACGGCATCGCATGGCATGAGAAAACGCTCGGCCAGCTCTTCTGCGACCGCTCGGCCACCGACATTCTGAACCTGCTCCTCGCCGAATGCGCGGCGGCCCATGTGCGCGTGGCATGCGGAACGCACATCGATCGCGTCGAACGCAACGGCGAGAGCTTTACCGTAACGACGAACCGCGGAGAATGGCAGGCGTCGTCGCTCGTCATCGCCACCGGCGGCCTGTCGATTCCGAAAATGGGCGCGACCGGCTTCGGTTACGAGATTGCGCGGCAGTTCGGGTTAAAGATTGTCGAGCCGAGAGCCGCACTGGTGCCGCTGGTGTTTTCGCAAAAGGATCTGGACCGCTGGGGCGCTTTGGCCGGGGTTTCAACCGAGGTGACAGCAGCGGGGGAAGCGAAGAAGGCTCCCGCCTTTCGTGAAAAGTTGCTCTTCACGCATCGCGGGCTGAGCGGGCCTGCAGTGCTGCAGGCTTCGTCGTACTGGCGGCCGGGCGAGGCGGTGCGCATCGACCTTGCGCCCGGAGCGCAGGTATCCACACCTGTCATCGCAGGTGCGCGGCGTGATGCCGCCACGCTGAAGGCAGCGCTGAACGAGGTGCTTCCTGCGCGGCTTGCCTCTGCATGGATCGAAGCCGCACCCCCGAAGGGATGGAGCAACGCGGCGCTTGAAGAGTGGGAGCGAGGTCTGCACGCGTGGCGCGTGGTTCCGGATGGGACAGAAGGCTATGCGAAAGCCGAGGTCACAGCGGGCGGCGTGGATACGGCCGAACTCTCGGCCTCGACGATGGAGGCAAAACGCGTGCCCGGCCTCTTCTTTATCGGAGAAGTGGTCGATGTCACCGGCCATCTCGGCGGCTTCAACTTCCAGTGGGCGTGGGCTTCAGGAGTGGCTGCAGGCCAGGTCGCGTAAGACCAAACCTGTTCAGGGATGCGATTCTGCCCTGGTCTTGAGCGCTTTCAGCCAGGCCAGGTCTGTATTGGTCAGTTGGCTCGAAGAGACAAAGCGCGCGACCAGCGGCCCTTCCAGCGATTCCTGCACGATGACGACGGTACCGCCATTTGCCGTGGGCCTCAATTCCCACAGGTGAACGGCTTTCGCCATCATGGCCTCTCCCGTCCATGCCAACCGCCTCTGATCTTCTTCCAATTGAACCTGAGAATGAATCTCCGTGCCGGAAAGGCTCCATACAAAACGCGTTCCCATCTTCAGAGAACCGGGCACGGAGACGTTACTCACCTACGGATTCCATCCCGGCCAATTCTGCGCATTGATGAGCAGCGCCCATATCTTCTCCGGCGATGAGGCAATCTGCAGCTCAACATGAGCCTGCACCGGCGCCGTAGAATCGATCGCGCCACTTGCGGCGAGCTGATTCAATGCCGCCATGCGCCGGCCGCATCCACTGGAGACAAGCAGAAACAGCGAGAGAGTGGCTGGAAAAAGCATCCTGCGAAAAACGCCAGTTTTCAATTGATCGTCCCTTCCACTTCGCCGCCAGGCCTTCCCTATAGACGTCAATCGACTGTCAGCAGCTCTTCGAAGAAGCCGCCGATCCGCCGCTCGCGATCGACAAAGTGAATTTCGAGAATCCAGTGGCGCCTGCGGCCTTCTTCGTCGAGCGACTGCATAGGCAGCCGGCTCTTCGGATGGATATAGAGCGTCACTTTGTCTCCGGCGATGCGCTCGTGCGGAAATTGCCCGATCAGGTGCCCGGCAATGGGACCGCCGAACTCCCAGCCGTACTTCTTGGCGAGCGACGCCGCATAGGCATAGAACTCGCTCGCAGTAATTTCCGGATGCTCCTTGAAGTAGCGCTTGCCGTCGGCAAAGGCCCTTGCCGTGTCGTCCCGCAGCTTGAGCTTCGCCGGGTCCGATCCGATAACGAAGGTGCGGCCAAAGTCTGCTTCGTACTCCTCGAAGACCGGGCCGAGATCGAGGAAGAGAATGTCGTCCTCGCCGAGAGTATGATCCGGTGGATTCTCCGCATACGGCAGCAGCGTATTGGCCCCGGCGCGCACGATACGCTTGTGCCAGTAGGTCGAGATGCCGTACATCTCCTTCGCCAGATCGTAGATCTCCTGGTTGAGCTGGCTCTCGGTGATACCGGCGCGCATGAGGCCGCGCGCTTCAACCTCATGGAAGAGATGCACGGCCTTATCCTGCGCGTGGCGGAGCTCTGTAACCTTTTACTGCTCGAAGCGATCTACTGCTTGGGTCTGTTCTGCCATGCGGACTGCACCTCGTCCCCTATAGTGTTGCCCAGAAGAGGAGCCTGAATCCAGATGCCGCTCTCCCGCCTATCGAAACTGCTCAAGGTTTTTACCGGAATTGCGCTGGCCGCCGCGCTCGCCAGCCCGGCCATCGAAGCGCCCCGCGCCGATGCGCAGGGATTCTTCGGCAGCCCACAGCTTTCCGGCCTCTCCGGCGCCACGGCCTGGCTCAACTCCAAGCCGCTGACCGCAAAGGACCTCAAGGGCAAGGTCGTCCTCGTCGACTTCTGGGACTACTCCTGCATCAACTGCATCCGCTCGGTGCCCTACATCCGCGCCTGGGCGGATAAGTACAAGGACAGCGGCCTGGTCGTCATCGGCGTGCACGCGCCGGAGTTCGACGTGGAGAAGCTGATGCCGAACGTAGAGCGGGCGGTGCAGAAGTTCCACATCACCTACCCGGTGGCCGTCGATAACGATCGCAAGATCTGGTACGCGTTCAACAACCAGTACTGGCCCGCGCACTATCTTTTCGACGCCAAGGGAAGGCTGCGCTATCAGCACTTCGGCGAAGGCGAGTACGACGTGACCGAGCAGCAGATTCAAAAGCTGCTGCAGGATGCGAACGCGAAGAGCATGCCCACCGGCATCGCCAGCGTACACGGCGAGGGCGCAGAGGCTGCGGCCGATATCCGCGACGTGCGCTCGCCGGAAACCTACATCGGCTATGCGCGCTCGGAGAACTTCGTCTCGCCTGGCGGTCTCAGGCAGGATTCCGACCGGACCTACCCGGAGCCGAAGCACCTGGACCGCAATGACTGGGGGCTGATCGGTGAATGGACAGACCATCCGCAGGCCGCCGTGCTCAGGTCGGCAGGTGGAAAGATCGTCTTCCGCTTCCACGCGCGCGACCTGCACCTGGTGCTCGCGCCCGGAGCGGACGGCAAGCCGGTGCGCTTCAAAGTGACGATCGACGGGCAGGCCCCGGGCGAGAATCACGGCACGGATACGGACGCGCAGGGCAACGGCGTCGTGACCGAAGACCGGCTTTACCAGCTCGTCCGGCAGAGAGGACCGGTCGAAGACCATACCTTCACCATCGAGTTCGAGGATGCGGGTGTGCAGGCGTTTTCGTTCACGTTCGGATAAAAAGAAGCAGGAATGAACGTCTTATTTATCTGCAGCCGCAACCGGCTGCGAAGTCCAACGGCAGAAGAGCTGTTCTCGGCCTATCCGGGTATCGAGACAGCCTCTGCCGGAACCAATCCCGATGCCGAGAACCTGGTTTCAGCCGATCTGGTCGAGTGGGCCGACCTTATCTTTGCCATGGAAGCCGTGCATAAACGCAGGCTGAATGCGAAGTTTGGCCCACTGCTCAAAACCCGCCGGATCGTCGTGCTCAGCATTCCCGACAAGTACGACTACATGGACGAAGCACTGGTGACGCTGCTCAAGCAGAAGGTGTCCTCGTACCTGTGATGTGATTGTCGAATCTCGCGCGCAGTAAGATAGACGGGATGCCAACTGCCGTATCCGCCAGCCTTGAACAGATTGCCACCGAGATTGTCCGCCAGGCCCAGAAGGCCGGCGCCTCCGATGCCGAAGTGACCGTGCGGGAGGGCGATGAGTTCTCTGTCTCAGTACGCATGGGCGAGGTGGAGACGCTCAAGGAAGCTGGCTCGCGCGGCGTGGGACTGCGCGTGCTGGTAGCCTCCGACAACGGCTACCGCACCGCCAGCACCTCGACCAGCGACTTCACTCCCGAGGGCATTGCCCATCTGGTGAACGGCGCACTGGCGCTGGCGAAAGTGAGCTCCGAGGACCCCTTTGCCGGGCTCGCCGAAGCCTCCGAATTCGGATCGCTCCCGGACGACCTCGAGCTCTTCCACGAGGATGTCTATGAGCTGCCGACGGCCGAGCGCATCGCCTATGCGCGGCGGGCCGAAGCGGCTTCGCTGGCCGTCGACACGCGCATCACCAACTCGGCAGGAGGGAGCTTCGACGCCGGAACCGGGCGCAAGGCCTTCGCCAACTCGCGCGGCTTTTCAGGCGAATACCGCGCCTCGTCGTGCTCCATCTCCTGTAGCCCGATTGCTACCGGCAGCGCAGGCGAGATGCAGCGCGACTACTGGTACACCTATGCCCGCTCCCTCAACGGCCTGGAGACACCGGAATCTGTCGGCGAGACGGCCGCGCGGCGAACGCTGCGCCGGCTCGACGGCCGCCGCGTGAAGACGCAACAAGTGCCGATTGTCTTTTCGCCCGAAGTGGCACGGGGACTGATCGGGGCCATCTTCGATGCGGCCAGCGGCGATGCCATCTATCGCGGAGCCTCGTTCTTTACCGGCATGCTGGGCGAACAGGTCGCGGCGGAGTCGGTCACGGTCGTTGACGACGGAACCATCGTCGGTGGCTTCGGAACTTCCCCCTTCGATGGCGAGGGGCTGCCTTCGCGGCGAACAGTGCTGGTAGAAAACGGCGTGCTCAAACACTACATGCTGAACACCTACACGGGGCGCAAGCTGGGCATGAAGAGCACCGGTTCGGCCTCGCGCGGCCTTGCAGGCAATCCCGGCACCGGGCACGGCAATCTTTTCCTCGAAGCCGGATCGCTGACGCCGGATGCATTGCTCAAGGACATCCCCACCGGCCTCTACGTGACGGAACTGATCGGCCAGGGCGTAAACATGGTCACCGGCGACTACTCACGCGGCGCATCCGGTCTCTGGATCGAGAACGGCGAGCTGACTTTCCCGGTGCAGGAGATCACCATCGCCGGGAACCTCAAGGAGATGTTCCGCAACATCACCGCCATCGGCAGCGACCTGGTCTTTCGCGGATCGGTGGCTTCGCCCACGCTGCGCATCGACGGCATGACCATCGCCGGAGAGTAGCGATGCTGGCGCAACAGCTGAATTTCGAGGCGCGCGACCCACAGTGGCAGAGGATTCCGGAAGCCGCAGGCGTCTTCGCGCTCTTCGGTGCGGATGAGCGGGCAGAGCCATACCTGAGCCGGACGCCGAATCTCCGGCGGCGGCTGCGCAGACTGCTGGACCCGAAGCCGGAGCAATCGAAGCGGCTGCGTCTGGCCGAGGCCGTACGACGGATCGAATACTGCGTCACCGGCTCGGATTTCGAATCGTGGCTGGTGCTCTACCGTGCCTCGTTTGCAACCTTCGGCGACCGGGCGCGGAAGCGGCTGAAACTGCGGCCGCCGATCTTTCTCCGCATGGCGATGGAGAACGCCTACCCGCGGGTTTACGTGACCAACCGCATCACCAAAGGCGCGGGCGACAATCTTTTCGGACCGTTTCCTTCCAGGAATTCTGCCGAAACGGCGCTCGAAGCGATGCTCAACCTCTTCCTGCTGCGCCGCTGCACCGATGAGCTTCATCCCGATCCGGCCTTTCCCGGCTGCGTGTATTCGGAGATGAAGAAGTGCCTCGCGCCGTGCTTCCAGGGCTGCACCGATGCCCGCTATGCGGAAGAGTCAGCCGCCGTGCGGGATTATCTGGCTACGCGTGGCGAAAGCCTGAGGAAAAAGCTCGAGGCTGAACGGGATACCGCCTCGGCCAAGCTGGATTTCGAGCGGGCGGCGGAACTCCATAGCAGGGTGACGAAGGCAGAAGCGGCCGCGGCATGGATACCGGCTGTGGTGCACCCGCTGGCGAAACTACGGGCACTGGTCATCCAGCCCTTTCTGGACGGAGAGGCGGAACAGGTAGCGTTGTTTCTGCTCGAAAAGGGCTGCCTGGCCGGGCCGGTGCCCTATTCGGTCGCCGGGATGCGCCACCAGAACGAGCAGTCCGGCTCCTCTTCGCTCTTCGCGCAGCCGATGGCGCTGCAGGCCGTTCCCCTGGGCGAAAGCGGCGGGGCGGCGGTTCAGCTAGCCTCCCGCGATGTATTGGAGGAGCGGCTGGAGACGGCGCTCGGCGAGCTGCGCCGGCAGCTGGCTGAGAACAGAGGCGGCACGCAGCAGACAGCCGACCAGCTCTGCCTCTTCAGCCGGTGGTATTTCCGGCCGCAGGCGCGGCGGGTGGGCGAGGTCTGCTTCGCCGACGAAGATGGCGGTCTGCCGAAACGGGCGCTCCTGCGGGCAATTTCGCGGGTCTACCGGGCAGGGACAGAAACGGCGGGCGAGCCCCGCGAAAGCTGAATCAGGACAACTGTGTCCATGCTGAGTGGATACAGGTGGCCTTTTCTTGAGGAAAAGGCCACGGAGAGCATGTGCCAGACGGGTATATCTGTCCTGATTCTGCTTTAATCGCGCGGCTCAAGCTGACGGGCAATTTCCTCGACGGTAAGGCCTTCGAGCCATTGACCGCGATCGCGAGTGTAATCGCCGTTGCCGGAACGGTAAAGATGGAGGAATCTGGCCAGCCCGTAGGCCCCCAGCTCCCGCTTGAGTATACCGAAAGCGTGCTGCTCGAACTCCTGGTCGGACATTCGCTCGAGAGGAACCATCAGGAATGCCTCCTTATCCAGTTTATCGGATTCGCGACCTCGATCGCGGGAAATCCAAGCCCTCGTCCTGCCTGCCGGAGGAACCGATCATCCGTTGTAATCAGAACATCGGCTTCCGCCTGCTCGGCACAAGCCAGGTGCAGCGCGTCGAATGCTCCGTAACCGATGCTCTCCAGGGTCTTCGCACGCTCGATGGTAGAAGAGGAGGGCCGGATACGCTCTGAAGCCATGGACAGCGCGAGATAAGCATATTCCCTTCGGTCCGGATACGGATTCCGGGCAGTTTCCATCTCCAAGACGGAACTCGCGATCCAGAGAGCGGTACCTTGCGAGAAAAGGCGAAATATCTGCTGAACAGCCTCGGATTCTACCTGAATCCGAAGCTGGCTCTGATCATCCGTCAGACGATTCAAAGCACAGGCGTCGAGATAAACTCGCTTTGGCAGCATGGCTAGGGTTGGCGAGACCAGCCTACCCGTAGAGTGCAAATTCTCATCCTGCCGGGAGCCCAATTTCACCCCCGGCTGCTAAACTTGTGTCATCTTGGTCGAGCTACTTCCATCGATTCTTTCCGCTGACTTCGCCCGTCTGGGTGAAGATGTCCAGGCCGCGGAGCGCGGCGGGGGCACCGTCATCCATGTGGATGTGATGGACGGGCATTTTGTGCCCAACCTGTCGCTGGGCATTCCCGTGGTGAAGAGCCTGCGCAAGGTGACGCACCTGCCGCTGGACTGCCACATGATGGTCACGAACCCGGATGAGTTCGTGCCGGCCTTTGCCGAGGCGGGCATCAACTGGATGAGCGTCCACTATGAGGCCTGCCCGCACCTCCACCGGTCGCTGCAGCTGATCGAGCAGCACGGCATGAAGCCGGGCGTGGTGATCAATCCGGCGACACCGGTCGAGCTGCTGATCCCGATTCTCGGCATGGTGCACCATGTGCTGGTGATGAGCGTGAACCCAGGATTCGGCGGACAGAACTTTATTCCCTATTCCCTCAATAAGATACGCCAGCTCAAGGAGCTCCGGCAGGAGCTCGGCCTCAGTTACCGGATCGAGGTCGATGGTGGCGTTGCTCACGACACCATCGCCATGGTCGTCGAAGCAGGAGCGGAACTACTGGTGGCCGGGAGTGCTGTGTTCAACGGCGGCCGCGCGGAGCAGAATGCCCGCGAACTGCTGGAAATGGCAAAGCAGGCCGAAGAGCGGGTCCGGAACGAAGTACGTTTACAGGTTTAAGTCGTAGCAGAAGCTTCAGGTTTCAGCAGCAGGGGGCGAAAAGCGGAGTAAGCCGCGGGGCGCGCCCAAAAGAAATAGCCCAGCGGGGATTTTAGGGGTGTTATGAATCGCGTTGTTAACCAGATTGCCGTCGCAGGCCTTTGCCTCATGCTGCTGCCCTCGGCGCATGCTCTCGGCAAGAAAAAGAAGAAGCAGACGGACCTCAGCGCCAATCCGCTGGCCGATGTGAAATCGAAGCAGCCGGATAAGGAGCTGTTCGACAAGGCGATGCTGGCGCTCAAGAAGGGCAAGTTCGACGTGGCCCGTCTCGACCTGCAGACCCTGCTGAACACCTATCCGGAAACCGAGTACGCGATGCGCGCCAAGCTGGCCATCGGCGACACCTGGTACAAGGAAGGCGGCTCGGCTGCCCTGCAGCAGGCCGAGAACGAATACAAGGACTTCATCACCTTCTTCCCGAATACGCCGGAAGCTGCCGAAGCCCAGATGAAGGTCGGCGACATCTACTTCCAGCAGATGGAAAAGCCGGATCGCGATCCGCAAAACGCCGAGCACGCCGAGCGTGAATATCGGACGATGCTGCAGGATTTCCCCGATTCGCCCCTGGTTCCCCGCGCCAAGCAGCGCCTCCGCGAAGTGCAGGAAGTTCTGGCGCAGCGGCAGTACGAGATCGGCAGCTTCTACTTCGGGCACGAAAACTGGCCGGCGACCATCGCCCGTCTGCAGACCGTGGCCGACAGCTATCCGCTCTTCAGCCACTCGGACATGACGCTGATCATGCTGGGCGACGCCTATGCGACACAGGCGCACATCGCCAGCCGGCTGAATATTCCTCCCGCGGCAAAAGCCAAGCTGGTGAAGATCTACAACGACCGCGCCGGAGCAGCCTGGGAACGCGTCGTCCTGCGCTACCCCATGGCGCCGCACGTCGAAGATGCCAAGGATCGCCTGATCGCGCTGGGCCGTCTTGTGCCAGACCCGACGCAGCAGCAGTTGGCCGAGAGCGAAGCGGAGGAAGCCAGCCGTACCAACGTAAAGCTCCGCGACCGCGCGCTTCTGCTGGTCAAGCATGGCCCCTCGACGATACAGGCAGCCCGCGTGGGCGAGCCGACGCTCACCGATCCGCCGCAGACGAACGCGCCTGAGGTGCAGAAGCAAACGGTAGCCATGTTCACCGCGGCAATCCGCAACCAGCCTCTGCCCGGTGTGAATGCACAGGGTCAGGATGCGACGGCCACGGCACTTGCCAACGGCACGCCTGCCAGCGCCCCGCCGCCGGCAGCAACAGCCGGAGGCCTCAAGCTCGAGACCGTTCCCGATGCGGGCGGCAGCGCGGGCAGCACGGTGACCGTGGAAGTACCGAGCGACGGCTCCGCACCGACCGGCGCCACGACAGCTCCGCGCAGCGACGAGCCTGCGGGTACAGGCAGCGGAGAAGCCCCGGCCAGCAATGCCGTCGGCAATGGCTACGATCCGAACGCTGTCTCCCACCCGACGAGCGAAGCTTCGCCTGATGCGGTGGTAAATGGTCCGAAGGATTCGCCTGCCGTCTCCGGAGTCAAGCCGGTTGAGAGCAAGCCGCTGCCGGCCGTCGACGCACCGGCTGCAGCTCCGAACCAGATCAACGACGTAAAGAACCCGACGCATGCCCAGGTCAATACCGGCACCTCGGCCAAGAAGAAGACCACCAACAAGAAGGCGCCCTATGACAGCAGCGAGGAGTCTTCGAGCAAGCACAAGAAGAAGAAGGGCCTGGACAAGCTCAACCCCTTCTAAACCTCATCGCAGTTGCTGCAAACCGGAGGGGCCGCCAAGCGCGGCCCCTCTTCTATTTCGTATAGGGCGAATCGCCTTCGGCCTCCGCTCCGATGGTCGCGATCCGGCAGTGGGAATCGCTGCCTGCGGCAACATCGGCTTATGAAATGCTTTATCGTGAAGAATTGGACTCCTTGAAATGCCAGAAGAATTAGCCAAAGCCTACGACCCGACAGCGATTGAAGATCGCTGGGCCGCCTACTGGGTGGACGAGAAGCTGTTTGATGCGCCCCCGGCCGAGAAGCTGGCCGGCAGCACTCCCTTCACCATCCTGCTGCCGCCGCCGAACGTGACTGGCCGTCTGCACATGGGCCACATGCTCAACCAGACGGAGATGGACATTCTCTCCCGCTGGCACCGCATGCTGGGCGACCCGACGCTGTGGCTGCCCGGCACCGATCACGCCGGCATCGCCACGCAGATGATGGTGGAGAAGCAGCTCATCGCCGAGGGCACGCACCGCAAGACTCTGGGCCGCGAGGCCTTCGTCGACCGCGTGTGGCAGTGGAAGCAGCACTACGGCGGCGCAATTCTCGAGCAGATGAAGCGGCTCGGCGCGAGCGTGGACTGGTCGCGCGAGTACTTCACCATGGATGAGAACCTCTCCATCGCGGTGAAGGAAGCCTTCGTGCGCCTCTACGAGCAGGGGCTCATCTATCGCGGCAACTACATCGTGAACTGGGACCCGATTCAGCAGACCGCGGTGTCCGATCTCGAAGTGACGCACGAAGAGCGCGTGGGCAAGATCTACCACGTGCGCTATCCGCTGGCCGATGGCTCAGGCTCGATCGTCATCGCGACGACCCGTCCCGAGACCATGCTGGGCGACGTGGCCGTGGTGGTAAATCCCGCCGACGAACGCTATCTCGCGCTGCAGGGCAAGCTGCTGCGCCTGCCGCTGAGCGCCGTCAACGGCCAGCCTGAGCGCGAAATTCCGATTCTCGCCGACAACTGGGCCAACCCCGAGTTCGGCACCGGCGCGGTGAAGGTGACGCCGGCGCACGATCCGAACGACTACGAGATTGGCCAGCGCCACAACCTGCCGCAGATCACCATCATGGACGAGACGGCGAAGATCGACCTGCCGGGCTCGCCCTATCACGGCATGGACCGCTATGCCGCCCGCGAAAAGATCGTCGAAGACCTGCGCGAGCTTGGCCTGCTGGTCGACGTGAAGGATCACAACATGGCCATCGGCCTGAGCCAGCGCTCGGGCGCGGTGGTCGAGCCGCGTCTCTCCACGCAGTGGTTCGTGGCCGTAAGCAAGAAGCCGAATCACGGTGGGCCCACGCTCGCCGAATCCGCGATTGCTGCGGTGAAGGCGGATGAGAACGGCAAGAAAGCCATCCGCTTTACACCGGAGATGTACGAGAAGACCTACCTGGAGTGGATGACGAACATCCACGACTGGTGCATCTCGCGCCAGCTCTGGTGGGGCCATCGCATTCCCGCGTGGCACTGCGGTACCTGCAAGGAAGTGAACGTGGCGCGCGAGACGCCGAAGGCCTGCGCGAAGTGCGGCTCAACGGAGCTGACGCAGGAAACCGACGTGCTCGACACATGGTTCTCCTCAGGTCTGCTGCCCGTGTCTGTGTTTGGATGGCCCACGAAAGACGGCAATCCTACAGCAGACATGACAGCCTTCTATCCGACATCGCTGCTGCTGACCGGCTTCGACATCCTCTTTTTCTGGGTAGCGCGCATGATCATGCTCGGCTGCCACTTCATGCTCGAAGTGCCCGAGGCCAATGGTGCAAAGCGTGAGCTGAAGAATGCCGTGCCCTTCCGCGAGGTCTACATCCACGCGCTGGTGCGCGATGCCGACCGCCAAAAGATGTCGAAGACCAAGGGCAACGTGATCGACCCGATCGAGATCGTGGAGAAGTACGGCACCGATGCGGTGCGCTTCACGCTCGCGTCCATGGCCTCGCCCGGCACCGATATCGCCTTCAGCGAAGCCCGCACCGAGGGCTATCGCGCCTTCGCGAACAAGATCTGGAACGCGGCGCGGCTGGTCTTCATGAATGTGGGACGCGCAGCCGAGGCCGGCATCCACATCGATCCGCATTCGCTGGCCAATTCACTCGGGCCGGAAGAGACAGCGCCGCTGGAAGCGCGCTGGATCGTCTCGCGCCTGAACCGCACCGCCGAAGAAGTGAACCAGGCGCTCAGCAACTATCGTTTTCACGAAGCCGCGAACCTGGTCTATCAGTTCTTCTGGGGCGACTTCTGCGACTGGTATCTCGAAATCGTAAAGCTGCGCCTGGACTTCAGCGAAGGAGCCGATCGGCAGGCGGCGAAAGCCGCGCTCGGCACCCAGCTCTCGACCTTCGAGGCTGCGCTGCGCCTGCTCTCGCCGTTCATGCCTTTCCTCACCGAAGAGCTGTGGCATGCCCTCTACGAAGGCCGCCCGCCGGCGCACTCCATCGCGCTGTCGCGCTATCCGCAGGCTCTTGACGAAGCGCTGGACAGCTCGGTAGAGCAGGAGATGATTACCCTGCAGACGCTCATCGTCTCCGTTCGCGCCAGCCGCAAGGACCTGGCGGTGGAAGAGCGTGCGCAGGTGCCGCTACGCGTTGCGTGCAATGCCGAAATACGCGCGCGTATCGAACCGAATGCGCAGATTGTCGAGCGTCTCGCCCGCGTCTCCGGCATCGAATTCCCTGAGACGAAGCTCGAAGGCAGCGGCATCCGCTCCACGCCAGAGTTTGACGTGCAGGTGGTCTATGAGAAAAAGATCGATCCTGCGGTAGAGTGTGAGCGTCTCAAGAAGGAGCTGGCCCGTCTCGAGAAAGAGCACGAGAACGGCCAGCGGCAACTGGGCAACGAGGCCTTTATGGCAAAGGCTCCGGCGCACGTGGTGGACGGGCTGCGCAAGCGGTTCGCCGAGGTAACAGGGCTGCTCGAGAAGACGCGGGCGGCACTGGCAGAGCTGGCCTGCTAAGCGCGAGAGGCCGACGGGACACGACGAATGGACTGGAAGAGCAAGAAACTCGAAGCCATCCTGGAGCAGGCGCTGGTCGAGGACAAGGCGACCAACGACATTACGACCGCAATCACCGTGGACCCGAAGCTGCGCGCCTCGGCCACGGTGATCGCCAAGCAGGACTGCGTGATCAGCGGGCTGGGTTCGATTCCCCGCTTCCTCGACATCTTCTCGCGGCTCGATAAGAAAGCAAGCGGCCGCTACGAGGTCATCAGCCATCCGGAGATGTTCGACGGCGTGCGCGTGAAGAAGGGCCAGGCGCTGGCGGTCATCCGTCACAACGCCCGCGTCATTCTTGCCTGCGAGCGCGTGATCCTGAACCTGATGCAGCGCATGAGCGGCATCGCCACGGCCACGCGTGAATATGCGGACGCGATCAAGGGCACGAACGCCAAGGTACTGGACACGCGCAAGACCGTGCCCGGCCTGCGCCTGCTCGACAAGTACGCGGTGCGCTGCGGCGGCGGCGAGAATCACCGCCTCGATCTCTCCGACGGCATCCTGATCAAGAACAACCACATCTCGCTCGGCGGCGGCGTGGAAACGGTGCTGAAGCGCGCACGCGAGCTGCGCCAGCCCGGGCAGGTGATCGACATTGAAGTGCGCACCTTCGACGAGCTGAATATCGCGCTCGAAAACGGCGCGGAATCCCTGCTGATCGATAACATGACGCCCGCGCAGGTAAAGAAGGCCGTGGGTATCGTCCGCGCTTTTGAGAAAGAGCGCGGCGTGTCGATCCCCACAGAGGCTTCAGGCGGCATCACCATCGAGAATATCCGCAAGTATGCGCTGGCCGGCGTGGACTACATCTCGGTGGGCGCGCTCACGCACTCGGCCGTGGCCGTGGACCTGAGCATGCGCATCACGGCGGAGATTTACTAGCCGTGGAGTCCTCTGCATTCGACCTGCCGGCGCTCGATCATGCGCTGGCGGGCACGCGCTTCGCGGGCAAGCTTGAGTTCTTTCCGACCATCCACTCCACCAGCACGCATGCCATGGCGCAGGGCGAAGCAGGTGCTGAGGATGGCACGGTTTACTTTGCTGACGAGCAAACGGCCGGGCGCGGACGCGGCGCACATGCATGGGCTTCGCCTCCGGGCTCCGGTCTTTACGTAAGCGTGCTGCTGCGGCCGCAGCTGGCTCCGGCCGATGTGCTGTGGATGTCGCTGGCCGCAGGCCTCGCCGTGCATGATGCGATCCGCGCACTTACTTCGCTCGAAGCCGACCTGCGCTGGCCCAATGACCTGCTCTTCGGCAAGCGCAAGTTCTCGGGAATACTTACCGAGTTAAATGCCGAAGTCACGCGCGTGCGCTATCTCGTCATCGGCATCGGCATCAATGTGCACCAGCCTGCATTTCCAGACGAGCTCAAAGACCTGGCAACCTCACTGCATATCGAGACAGGCCGCGACTGGCCCCGGCAGGAGCTGCTGGCGCTGCTCCTGAAAGCCATCGACCGCGAAGTGAATGCGCTAACGATATCGACCAGCGAAGCACAGCAGGAGATTCTGCGGCGGCTCGAGCGGGCTTCATCCTGGGTGCGCGGCAAGCAGGTCTATGTAGAAAACCAGCCGGGAATGGAAGGCGTAACCGAAGGTCTCGACCCGCGCGGCTTCCTGCAGATCCGCACGGCAAACGGATTGCGCACCGTACTTTCTGGCGGTGTGCGCGAACAGAAAGGCTCGCGATAACCGATGCTTCTCACGTTAAACGTCAACAATACGAATACGGTGATCGCGCTCTATCCGCTCACAGACGGCAACCCCGGCGAGCTGCGCATGACCTGGCGCATCAGCACGCGCCATCAGCAGACGGCCGACGAGTATGGCATCCTCATCCGCAACCTGCTGCAGGGCGAAGGCGTGGACAGCGCGGCGATCACCGGCATCATCATCGCTTCGGTCGTGCCGCCCATCGACTGGATTCTGCGCCAGTTCTGCGAGCGCTACTTCAAGCAGAAGCCGGTCTTCATCGAGCCCGGCGTGAAGACCGGCCTGCCCATCCTCACCGACAATCCGAGCGAAGTAGGCGCGGACCGCGTAGCCAACTGCGTGGGCGCATTCGAGAAGTACGGCGGCCCGTGCATCGTGGTGGACTTCGGCACGGCGACCAACTTCGACGTGATCTCGCGCAAGGGCGAATTCCTTGGCGGCGCCATCGCGCCGGGTCTGAACATCTCCGCTGAAGCATTGTTCGCACGCGCCGCGCGCCTGCCGCGCGTGGAGATCAAGAAGCCGGCAAAGGTCATCGGAACAAACACCGTGGATAACCTGCAGATCGGGCTCTTCTACGGACATATCGGGCTGGTCGACAGCATCCTCGCGCGCATGATCGCAGAGCTGGGCGACGATACGGTGTGCGTAGCCACAGGCGGCCTGGCCAACCTGATCGCGGGCGAGTCCAAGTTCATCAAGCACGTGGACGACACGCTGACGCTCGAAGGACTCCGCATCATTTATGAGCGGCAATCGCGCGCGCAGAAGAAACCGGCTGCAGGACGCTGACGGTGCAGAATTATTTCAACTACTTCACCGAGATCGAAGTGCACTTCCAGCGGCGGCGTGGATCGCTGCTGCTGCTCTCGACGCTTGACTGGGCGCTGATCGAGACCTGGCGCGAAGCCGGCATTCCGCTCGAGGCCGTGTTGCGCGGCATCGATACCTCCTTCGACAAATTTGACGCACGCGCCGCGAAGACCCGCGTCCGCCGCGTGAATGGCCTTGCATACTGCTCGCAGGCCATCATGGAAGCCGTCGAAGAGATGAAGGAAGCCGCGACCGGCGCGGCGAAGCAGGAAGCGGATGCCGAATCGGCAGCACCGGGCTTCGAACAGGAGCGCATCGCCGCACACTTGCGCGAGTGCGCGCAGGAGCTGGGACAGGCTCGCCTCACCAGCGTGGCAGCGGAGCTGGCCGCAACGAATATAACCAGCCTCAACTCGCTGGCGGAAGAGGCGCTGGCATCTCAGCCCAATCTCGAAGAGCTGGATCGACGCCTGCTGGTGATGGAAGAGAAGCTGCTCAGCGCACTGATGGCCACCGCTCCGGAAGAGGAACTGGTGACGCTGCGCACCGAGAGCGAACGCGAGCTCGCGCCGTACAAGGCGCGCATGCAGGCCGCACAGATCAAGCAGGTAGAGCAGCAGTTCCTGCACAAGCGATTGTTCGAGCGTTATCGTCTGCCAAGGCTTAGCCTGTTCTACATGAGGCAGGGATGAAGCTCATGATCGAAAAGGCGATCTACGGCGGCGCCGGGCTGGCGCGGCATGAGGGCAAGGCCGTGTTTGTGCCCTTCACGCTGCCCGGCGAAGTGGTCGAGGCACGGATCGCAAGCGATCGCGGCAGCTATGCGGAAACCGAGCTCGAAGCCATCATCACCACATCGCCCGATCGCACCACCCCGCCGTGTGCGCACTTCAGCATCTGCGGCGGCTGCCATTATCAGCACGCCACTTATGCGGCGCAGCTGGCCATGAAGTGCGACATTCTGCGCGAATCGTTCGAGCGGGCGAAGGTGGCGGAGCGATCGGGTGGATTGCCGGAGATTGAGGTCCTGAGCGGCGAACCGCTGGGTTATCGCAACCGCGTGCGCCTGCATATCGACACGCAGACAGGACAGCTCGGTTATCGCAAGCGCGGCTCGCATGAGACACTGGCCATTGCGAGCTGCCCGATCGCAGCGCCTCTGCTTGTTGAAGCCATCCTGACGCTGAACGCGAACAGCGAGGCATGGGGACTATCGCAGAACTTCACAGAAATTGAGCTCTTCACCAACGGCGATGCGCTGCTGATTTCCCTGTGGGCCGAAGACGATGCGCGCGCAGCCTTTGCGCGGCTGTGGCCGATGCTCGAAGAGGCGCTGCCCGGATGCCTGGGTGCAGCGGTATTTTCTTCCGAGCGCGGCAAGCATGCGAGCCGGCTGCTCACCGCTGCCGGCGAACCGGGCTTTGCCTATCACGCTGCGGGGCGTGAGTACGGAGTGAGCCTGGGCTCATTCTTCCAGGTGAATCGCTACCTGATCGATCCGATGGTCGAGCTGGTGACCGCCGATAGGAGTAGCGGCTCGGCCTGGGATCTTTATGCCGGTGTCGGCCTCTTCGCGCAGGCGCTCGGCGAGCGCTTCGAGCGGGTGACGGCAGTGGAGTCCGCGCCGAGTTCCAGCGCCGACCTGCGCCGCAATCTTCAAGGCAAAGCACAGCGCACCGTAAAGGCATCGACGCTCGATTTCCTGCGCGGGGCGGCCGCGCGCAAGGAAAAGACTCCGGACCTGGTGGTCGTCGATCCGCCGCGCGCGGGGCTGGGCAAGGACGTGACTTCCCTGCTGGGCAAGATCGGTCCGCGGCACATTACCTACGTTTCCTGCGATCCGGCGACTTTGTCCCGTGACGTGAAATCACTGCTAGACTCGGGCTACTCGCTCGAGCGCCTGCACATGGTGGACATGTTCCCCGAGACCTTTCACATGGAAAGCATTGTGAAGCTCAGCAGGAAGTAGCACATGCGCGGCCGAGGCTGCGCATGGCCGCCACTCTTACCACTCCCGCACCGGCAGCATCCACACGGAGACGTCGCCGTGGGCGTGCGCCGCGAGTTCCTCATTCTTTCGAGATGCATGCCGCACCGATGCTTCCGGCAGCGATGGCCTTTGTCTTCGGTCTGTGGCTGGGGCACCGGCTGCAGTTCTTCGCCGGACTGCTTTTCCTCGCGCTCGCACTGGCATTTGTCACCGCAATCGTGGCAAATGGACGCGCACCGCGGCTGGCATGGCCATCGGCGCTGCTGGTATACGCCATCCTCGGAGCATTTGCGATCACCGTGGCACCGCGGCCCGACCGTCAAGCGGCGTTGCGACAGTTCGCAGACCATCAGCTGCATACAGTCGATGGTGTCGTGACGCGGCTGGGACCGGTGCGCGTCAGCGAGTCGGCCGGACTCTTCTCCCATGCGCTCACCGAAGAGCGCGGACAGCGGATCGACCTGCAGATCATGCATATGGATGGCGAAGATCTTGCGCGTCAGGCAGCAGGAGTGCGGCTGGGCATCTTCGCCCCTGCAGATGCGAGCTTTCCGCAATTCGCATGCGGCGAGCGTGTGACGGCGCGAATCGCGATGCATGAGGAAGAGCATTTCGGCGATCCAGGGGTATGGGATGCGGGCGAGTATCTACTCTCGCAGGGCATCGGAGCGCTGGCCAGTGCGAAGACAACAGCCCTCACAGTCGTTGGCGTGAGCCGTCCCGGCTGGCGGGCGATGCTGCGCTGCCGCCTGGGCCAGATGCAGGAGCGGGCCAGCGCGGCCGTGCTGGCGCTCGCATCGGACCCGCATGCGGCACGGCTGCCGGCGTGGCTGCGGCTCTCCGGCGAAGACGCGGCGATGCTCACCGCCATGGTCACCGGCGACCGGACCTACCTGCGGCATAGCCTGCGCGTAGGCTTCGAGCGAACGGGAACCTTTCACCTGCTGGTCGTCTCCGGACTGCACCTGGCCATCTTCGCCGGGCTGATCTTCACGCTGGCTCGCCGATTGCGCGCAGGACGTATCGCAACCGCCGCAATCACGGCGGCGGCCGCAACAGCCTATGCGGTCTTCACCGGATTCGGACATCCGGTCGAGCGCTCGCTGGGCATGGTGCTCGTCTATCTCGCCGCCGGGTTGCTATGGCGCGAGCGGCGGCCGATGAATGCGCTGGGGCTGGTCGCGCTGCTGCTGCTCATCGCCGCGCCCAACGATCTCTTCGACGCGGGCATGCAGATGACGCTGCTGACGGTGATTGCAGTCGCAGGCGTGGCGAGGCCGGTACTGGAGCGCACGCTCGAGCCCTATCGGGGCGCGCTGCGCAATCTCGGCGAGGTGCGCATCGACCCTTCGCTTTCGCCGCGCATTGCGCAATTCCGTGTCAGTCTGCGGTTGCTGCAGGAACACCTGCTTCCGCTCACCGGCGCTTTCCTCACCTTGCGGCTGCTGCCGCGCCTGCTGCGGATGGCCATCGGCGCGTGCGAGCTGATGGCGGTCACGTGCAGCATCGAAGTGCTGATGATGCTGCCGATGGTGACGTACTTTCATCGCGTAACCGTGCTGGGGCTGCCGGTAAATCTCCTCATCGTGCCTCTGCTGGGATTGCTGCTGCCGTGCGCGCTCGCAACTTTCGCAGCGGCGTTATTGCGGCCAGCATGGGCATGGCTTCCCGGAGCAGCCACAGCAGCGCTGTTGCACCTGGCAACGGCGATTGTCGGCCTTGCCTCGCATCTTCGCGCGGCCGAGATGCGTTGTCCCGATCCGGCAGGATGGACCATCGCTGCATGGATGGCGCTGTGCCTCGCGGCGATCGTTGCATCCAGGCTGCGCCGGCGTTTCGCGTTGCAGATGACAGTAGCGGCATTGGCCGCCGCCGTGGCGATCCTCCTGTTGCCTCCCGCAGTGCAACGCCACGCAGGCGTGCTCGAAATCACAGCGTTCGACGTGGGCCAGGGGGATGCGCTGCTGATTGTCTCGCCTAAGGGCCGCACGCTGCTCGTCGACGCGGGCGGTCTCGTCGGTACCTCGCCTGACTCGAATTTCGAGGTGGGTGAGGATGTCGTCTCGCCTGCTCTGTGGGCACGCGGCATCCGGCAGCTGGATGCGGTCGCCATCACGCACGCGCATCTCGATCACATCGGCGGCATGGCAGCGGTGATTGCGAACTTCCATCCGCGCGAGCTGTGGGTAGGGCGGAACCCCGAGAGCGCGGCCTATGACCGCGTGCTGCGCGCCGCGCATGCGGCAGACACACACATCCTTGCCCACGCAGCCGGCGATGCGTGGAACTTCGGCGGCGCAAGCGTACAGGTGCTGTGGCCTGCGGCCAGCTATCAGCCGGGCACAGTCGCCTCGAACGACGATTCCCTGGTGCTGCGATTGGCCTATGGTGCGACATCCGCGCTGCTCGAGGGCGATGCCGAGGCGCGCACCGAGGCAGCGATGGAAGCCGAAGGCGGTCTGCGCTCTACTCTGCTGAAAGTGGGGCACCACGGCAGCATCACCTCGACGACGCCGGCGTTTCTTGCCGCCGTAGCTCCAGACTGGGCGGTGATCTCTGTCGGGAGACGGAATTTCTACGGCCATCCCCGGCGCGAAGTGCTGGAGCGGCTCGCGGAAGCAGATGTGGGCACGCGGCTAACAGAACTGACCGGGATGACGAGCTTTTATCTTGACGGCAAGGGAGTCGCACCCGGCAACTGGCCCTGAGTGCCATACGCGGTGGGGCGACCACTCAGAGCCTGTTATGAACTTTCGCGCGAGCGGCGTTGCGCGGGAAAATCGGCCCAGACCGGGGTCCCCACGGACAGGTCCTGGTCCGTGGGGTGGGAGACGAGACGGAGGACGAAGACATTGGCGATTCCAAGGCGAGGACGACAACGAAGTATGGGCCGATTTTCCCCGCAACCCCCAATATCCATTTTCAGGGGGCTGGGGCCAATTTTCCCGACCTCTTCGTCGCTCGCCGCTCGATCTCAGAAAAATTGGCTCCCAGCGACCGCCGCGGGAAAGTTCATAACAGGCTCTTAGATACCGCGGGCGAATCTTTTTGCTCGAAGCGGCGTCGATAAAGAGTAGGATGCCTCGCAAGGAGGAACGTTCGTACATGGGCTCACGCGATATCGAAAGTGCGGCACCTCTTTCCAACCCTTCGCATGCGGGAGCAGCCGCAGATGCGGTGTACGACTCTCAGCTCGAAGTGCAAGAAGAGCGCAAGCTCCGCCGCCTGCAGATGATGATGGACCTGGTGATGTCCGTCATCGGGCAGGACAAGAGCCTGACCGTGGACGAGGCGGCGGTGATGATTGCCGACAGCCGCAAGGCGGCGCTCGCCATGTTCCCGGACAAGGAACTGGCCTACAACCTGATCTACAAGCCACGTCTGCAGCGGCTCATGCGCGAACGCTACCGAATCCAGTAAAAGACAAAGGGCTGCCCGGATTCGAGCAGCCCATCTCTATCTGTTTCCTCTACTTCTGCTCGACCGACGTCAGGCGGAAGGTGATCGTGCCCCAGAAGAGGCGCGCGCGCATCTGCACGGGCAGATGGCGATCGTCGTCCGTGTACCAGATCCAGATATTGCCACGGTTCTTCACGATGCCCGCATCGGCTGTCGGCTCCACGCGAACCGTCTGATAAGTGCCGGCCGGGGTCTTGATCTCTTCCCTGCCCTCGACCTTCATGGTCACCGGGATGGTCTTCATCGCATCGGCCAGCGGCACCTGGAAGCTCTGGCCTACGGTCATCGGCTGGGAGGCGGCATAGAAAATCGCCGAGAGCGAGTCTGTCACGCACGCGGGGATGGAGCTTTCCTGATGCCGCGTGATGCGCGAGACGAGATTGGTCTCGCTCTGGAATGCCTTGTGCTGCGTGTAATCGAAGTGCAGCTCGCTGTTCACCTGGCGGCGGCCTTCGATGAGCTGCTTCGAAAAGCTGTCCGAGCAGCCCGTGGAGCGATGGAAAGCGGACTGAAAGCGGTCGGTGACGCGGAAGATGAGGTTCACCGCGCCGATGGTGTCAGCCGTCACCGAGACGCGCTGCAGGTCGCCATCCTGCTCGAGATGAAACGCCACAACACCGGCGGGAAAAACGCGCCAGTCGACCGCATAGTTGAGGGTCTGCTTCGCGGGAAAGCTGTATCCGGCATGAGGCGGTGGAAGCTGCGGAGCGGGCTGCTGCGAATGGGCTGGAGCTCCGGCAAACCATGCCAGGCCAGCTAAAAGAGGAAGCAGTCGACGACTACGGATCAAATCGATTCTCACCTGCCGGAGGGGATGACGCCTGCCTGGGAAAGATAAAGGCGCAGGACCAGGGCCGCATAGATGGCCAAGGCTCCTATAAGGGCATTGTACTCGCGGTGTTTTTTGTAAAGAGCCGGCGAGAATAAGCCCGGCGCCGCGCTTTCCTTCGAAGCGCTCGTAAGTCGCGGGAAAAGACGCGGCACACGGCGGCAATAATCGTCGAACCCCGGAAAAGCTCCGCGCAGGAACTGCTCTTCGCCCTGAATGACGGGGATGTAGATGATGGCAAAGAGCGCGGCGAGCGCCAGCGCAATCCACACGCTGCGCGCAGCCAGCGCAAAGCCGAAGGCGATCATCATCGAGCCGAGGTAGAGCGGATTGCGCGTGTAGCCGTAGGGACCAGTCGTGGTGAGCTCAGCATTCTTCTTCACGTAGCCCGATGCATAGGCACGCAGAGCGACGCCGGGGACAACGAGGATGAGGCTCAGTGCCAGGAACGGCAACGTCGGCCGCGCCATCCAAAGGAAGAAGAGGGCAAAGGCAAAGCCGAGCGGGACGCGAATACGCTTGGCGATCTTTTTCCATCCGCCAGCCATCAGAGATTCTCCTTATTTCGAGCATCAAGCAAATCGAGAGCCGCCTCAAGGACCGCCTCAGGGGTAATCGTAAGCAGTCCCGACTCGGGCTCGGCGCGGCGGGTATGGTCGCGGCGGCTCTCGGGATGGCGCAGCACGTGAAAACGACCGCCGAATGGGCCGTTGCGCGCCGGATCGGTGGGACCAAAGATGCCGACCACCGGACGCCCCAGCGCCGAGGCCAGATGCAGCGGGCCGGTGTCCCCGGCGATCAGCAGCGAGCAGCGGCGGGTGAGCGCGATCAGCTCGGTCAGCGAAGGTTCCGTCAATTGGACGAAATCCCCAGCCGCGGCGCGCAGCTCCTTGCCCAGAAATTTTTCGCCAGGGCCAAGATTCACGACGATGCCGTATCCGGCGGCATGCAACGCGTGGGCTACCACGGCATAGCGCTCGATAGGCCAGCGCTTGGCGCCCCAGCCTGCGCCGGGGTTGAGCAGCACGAAAGGACGGCGAAACGCGTCCGCAGCCTGCTCCGTCTCAGGATCGACAGGCAGCGCGGGTGGAACAACCGGCAGCGGCACGCCCGCCAGGCGGCTTGTAACCTCGACCGCCTGCTCGATGACGTGAACGCCCTCGGTGGGCACACGGTCGTGAAAGAGCCAGCGCGCAGCCGCTTCGCGGGGCTTGTCTTCGCCGATGATGCGTCCTGTCCCGGCAAGGCGGCCAATCATGGCCGAACGGACGGCGCCCTGCAGATCGAGGCAGGCATCGTAATGCGCGTCCTGCAACTCGCGCCGCAGCTCCCGGATCGCCGACCACGTCCGGCGCGCAAAGGGCTCACGGGCCCAGCGCTTGGCGGGCACAACGTGCAGACGATCCACCAAGGGCTGAGAAATGCCTCGCACATCGGAGTCAGGAGCGGCGAGCAGACCGGTCCATTGCGGCTCCACGGCCCAGCCCATATACCAGTCCGGATATCGCTGGCGGAGCGCGGTGACCGCAGGCAGGGAGTGGAGAATGTCGCCCATGGCGCCCAGACGCACAATGAGGACTCGAAACTGCTTTGTTCTGTTCGGCAAAGCCTTATTTTCTCACAATGGAAGTAAGCCACTCGGCGGCAGCGGGCTCATCGGTGAGGGTGACTTCGAGCCGCGGCACCTCGAGCGGCAGCTGGGCGCGGATACGCGCGCAGAACGCATCCCCGAGACGCACGGCATCCTTTTCCGTAGTCACGCAGAAATCGGCCCCTTTGCTCGCGGCAAGGCGTAGAAGCTGGTCGAGGTCGGACTCCGCATAGGGATGGTGATCGGCAAAGGCGCGCGTGGCGGCGAGTTCTACTCCCTTCCGTTCGAGACCGGCAAAGAACTCCTCTGGCCGGGCAATCCCGCAAAAGGCAAGAGCCCGGCCAGCGGGCAGCGCCGAGAGATGGCGCCGCTGAATCCAGACAGGGCAGGTCACGCCGAGGTTACGAATCTGCTCCTCGCGGGCAACATCCTCCTGGCGCAGAACAACGACCGAGGCGCGACGCAACGCGGAGAGCGGCTCACGCAAACGGCCGGCAGGCAGCAGACGGTTGGCGAAATCCGTGGCATGCACCAGCACGATGTCTGCGTCACGCGCCAGTTGGCGGTGCTGGAAACCGTCATCGAGCAGATGAATGGCCGGAGCCGTACTTTCCGCCAGAAGACCAGCCTGGTAGCGATCCGCGCCCACATAGACAGGAATCCCGGCGCGGGCTAAGAGCAGCGGCTCATCGCCGAAGTCCCGGGCCGAGCCGCCCGGATCGACACGGAGAACGCCCTTCGTCGCACGCCCGTAACCGCGGGAGAGAACATCCACCGGGTGGCCCATCCGCTTCACCAGGCCGGCGAGGTAGTGCACAAACGGCGTCTTGCCCGAGCCGCCAGTCGAAAGATTGCCGACGCTCAGCACCGGCTGCTCGAGATGATGCGCCTGTCGCCAGCCCCGGTCATAGGCCAGGTTCTTCGCCGCCACGGCTGCGGCGTAAAGCGGAGTCAGGGGAGCGAGAATCATGCCGCATCTCCGGCACGTTCTCCCAGAAGCGCCAGCAAGCGCGCCAGTGTGCGGTCGGTGCCGCCAGCCTCGGCATCGAAGATTGCGCGGGCACGTTCGCCCATGGCGGCAGCCTCGTCGGGATAGCTGAGAAGCTCAGCCAGCATGGCCTTCAGTGTGGAGGCCGGTGCAACGCGGATGGCGTCGAGCGAGCGAAGCAGCTCGACTATGGCGCGGAAATTTTCATAATGCGGTCCCATCACGATCGGCACTGCAAACTGCGCCGGCTCCAGCGGATTGTGTCCCCCGGCCTGCACCAGGCTGCCGCCGACAAAGGCAATGGTCGCCAGCGAATAGACCGAGGCCAGCTCCCCGATGGAGTCGAGCAGAAACACGCTTCCCGGTTTCAGCGGACTGGGCGCGGTCACCCACTCCGAGCGGCGAATCCAGCGGGCATCGCGGCGGCGCAGCAGCTGTGCGACGGTGGCGAAGCGCTCGGGATGGCGGGGCGCGAGAATCACGATCGCCTCAGGAGGCACAGCATTGAGCAACAGCTCTTCTTCCCCCTCGAGCGTGGAACCGCAGACCACGACGAGCTGGCCGGACGTGAGTACGCGGCGCAGCGCGGTGGTAACACTGGCCTCCTGCCTCACCCGAATATCGAACTTGAGATTGCCCGCAACTTCGACATGCCCGGCACCGATCGCCATCAGGCGCTCGGCATCCTGCTCACTCTGCGCGAGCGTCAACGCAAAGGGCGCAAGCAGCGGCCGCCACAGCCAGCGCAGCCGCTGGTAGCGCGGCCAGGAGCGGTCCGAAATGCGAGCATTCACGACGGCGATGGGCACGTGCATCCTGCCGCACTCGTGGAGCATGCGCGGCCAGAACTCCGACTCCAGCAGAACAATCAGCCGGGGACGAAGAAATCGCAGCCAGGCGCGAACGGCAAACGCAAAATCAAGCGGGAAATAGAAAACGCTGTCGGCCCCGAACTTCTCACGGGCAAGCTTCTGGCCGGTGCGCGTGGTGGTGGAGACGACGATGCGATAACCGGGCAGGCTTGAGCGCAGGCGAAGGATCAGACTGCCGGCAGCCAGCGTCTCGCCCACGGAGACGGCATGCAGCCAGACCACCGGCTGCCCCGGAGCGGGAGCGCGCAGACGCTTCGGAATCCGTCCGAGCCGCTCGCCGAGCCCCTCACGGTATTTACCGCTGGTGGCCATGCGGAGGAGCCAGAAGGGCGCGCTCAACAGCAGAACGATTGTCAGCGCCACGCTGTACAGCAGAAACATCCGCTCACCAACTCCACTTCGACAGGGTCTACCTACTGGTCCACTCTACCTGTTTTCCGCAACTTCGCACCCGGCGCGTGCGACTCTTGCACTGCCGGTTGCGTCTGCTTTACGGGGTCTCCAGCGAAGATGATAATCGTGCCCAAAGCCATGCGCCCGCGCTCTTTCTCTCTTTCTCTTCTCGCACTGTTTTTCACCGCACCGCTCATGCAGGCGCAGCATGCGCTTCCACCCGCGCAGGACGCGACGAAATACGCGGCCTACGACGCACATGCCGACGAACAGGTGGTCATCGCCGCTGAGCCCTTCCAGACAAAAGATCAAATGAAGTACTTCCGGGTGGACTACCTGAAGAATGACTTCCTGCCCATCCGCATCATCGTCACCAACAACGGCGACAAGCCCATCTCACTGGCGCAGGCGCGCATCGACTTCATCAGCGCGAACAACGACCGCGTACCCGCCGCCGAGCCCGAAGACGTGGAGCGGCGCATGACCCACGTGAGCAACACCGGCCACAAGGTGCCCATGCCCGCGCCGCTGCCCCCGATGGGCGGCAAGCCGAAAACGCCGGACGCGAAAATTGAAAAAGACTTCAACGAGCTGGAGTACCAGGACGTCACCGTGCCGCCGCACAGCACAAAATCTGGCTTCCTCTTCTACGACATGGAAGGATTAGGCGGAAATCCGCTGCGCGACGCGAAACTCACCTTCCGCCGCGTACAAAGCGCCGACGGCCGCGACTTCTTTCCCTACGACATCCCGTTTAACAAGTTTCTCGATGTGCAGAAGGGCGCTACGCAGTAGCGGAACTGCTGAAAGTTACCGCTCCTCGCTGGGCCTTCATAATGAATGACTGTCATCTCGACCGAAGTGAGACGTCCTTCTCGTCGCGCGCAGTGGAGAGACCTGCGGTTTCTCCGCCTGGTCGCAAGAAGAACTACCTAGAGCCGGTCCCTCCCACCCAAGCGAAGCTTGGATGGGGCACCCTTTTTCTTGCCAGTATGCGCAAACCGCAGGTCCCTCCACTTCGCTACGCTCCGATCAGGATGACAAGTAACTAGAGAGAAGAAATGCCGGGTGCCCCACGTCTCGATTCTGAGACGTGGGATTCCTCCAACTTAGACACTTACGAGAACCGCAGCTTCCCACCCGCGATCAGCTCGAAGTGATCCACCGTCGCATCGCTGAGCGGCTTGCCGTTCAGCGTGGTCTTGTGCGCCTCCGGCGCGGCAGACTCCACCACCAGCGTCTTACCTTCCGGCAGGTGCACTGTGGCCTTTGCGAACAGCGGGCTGCCCAGCTTGTACTCCGGCTTGCCCGGGCACAGCGTGACGATACCGAGCGCGGCCATCACATACCATGCAGCCATGGAGCCGGTGTCCTCATCGCCCGAGAAGCCGCTCGGCGAGTAGCACTCGTTCATCACGCGATGCGACCAGTGCGCGAGACGATCCTGGCGGCCGGCATCGGCATAGACACCGAGCACGTGGTGTACGGGCTGATTGTTGTGCGCCAGCTGTCCCAGGTTGAGCGCCGCCATCTCCGACATCTCGTGAATCTCATAGCCGTAGACGCCGGTGTTAAAGGTCGGCGGCAGGGTCATCATCGTCTCGAGCAGCTCGACCGCCTTCTCCTTGCCGCCCAATGCTTCGATGAGCGCAGGCATGTTGTGCGGCACATCCCAGCGATGCTGCCAGGGACCGCCTTCGACGTAAGGATCGCCCCAGGTGAACTCGTCGAAGGGCTCGAGCCAGCTGCCGTCCGACTTCTTGCCACGGAGAAAGCCTGTCTGCGCGTCGAAGATGTGCCGCCAGTTCTCCGAGCGCTTCAGGAACATCTCGTAGTCCTCGGTCTTGCCGACGGCCTTGGCCACCTGCGCGATACAGTAATCGCCGTAGGCAGCGTCGGTGGTTTCAGCGGCGGACTGGCCGACCTTATCGGCAGGATCGTATCCGTACTGCAGGTAAGACTCGATGCCGCTGCGGCCATAGCCCTTGTCCGGATTGCCCGGCTGCGTCGCATGCTTCTTCAGCCCGGCGTAAGCCGTCTCCAGATCGAAGCCCTTGATCTTCTTCACCGCCGCCTCGCCGAAGAGCGAGTCGATCAGGCTGCCGGTCATGCAGGCGCGATAGCCGGGACACGGAAACTGCGGCAGCCATCCGCCTTCCTGGTACACATTCACCCACGCCTGCAGAATCTCGCCCAGCCGCTCGGGGAAAAGAATCGTCATCATCGGATACCAGGCGCGATAAACATCCCAGTAGCCGTGATCGGCGTACATCAGGCCCGGAACGACTTTGCCGTTATATACGCTGCGGTGCTGCATCTTGCCGCCGGCATCCGGCTCATGCCAGATGCGCGGAAACAGCAGCGTGCGATAGAGGCACGAGTAGAAGGTCTGCTGCTGTTCGTGCGTCGCGCCTTCAATCTCGATGCGCTTCAGGTAGCCGTTCCATACCTCTTCGGACTCCTTGCGCAGTGCATCCGGCGTCTTGTCGCCGAGCTCGAGCTGGATGTTGCGCTCCGCCTGCTCGAAGGAAATGAACGACGTACCGATACGCACCTCGATCGCCTCCACGTCGTCAGCGAAGAGAACCTTGCCGGTGTGATGGTCTTGCTCGTCCTTCTCGTCCGCGTTGGCCCAGGGCGCAGAGAACTTCAGCACGTAGTACGTCGCGAAACCTTCCTGCACGCCGCCGGAGTTCGCCGTCGAGGTGAAAGAAATGGTCTTCGTCTCCTTGCCAAGCTTCACCGTGGGCGCGGGAGCATCCTTCTGCGTGGGGATATCGAAGATAAAGCCGCGTGTCTGCTTCTTCTCGTACTTCGCGGTGATGATGGCGCAGCGCTCGGTCGGCAGCAGCTCGGTGTCGATGGAATAGCGCATCAGGCGCAGGCCCATCGTATGCGGCGAGAGCTTCGCATCCTCCAGGCGATACGAACTGGAGCGGCCACCGGGATCGGCGCTGACCTCTCCAGAGAAAGGCAGAAAGACCGCATGGCCGTAATCGCCAAGCCACGGGCTGAGCTGATGCGTACAGCGGAAACCGGTCAGGCGGCGGTCCGCAGGCGCGAACATCCATGTGCCGCGCGGATTGGACTCGAGCGTCCAGTGGCCCATGCCGAAAGGGCGCGTCGCGATGGGCAGCGTGTTGCCGCGCGAAAATGCAGGCGTCGAGTCGGTGCCCTGCAGAATGTTCACCAGCGTGACCGGGCTGGCAAGAGAACCGGCTCGTCCGGAGGGAGCAATGCTATCGTCCTGCCCCTCACCCAAGCCTTCCGCACGGGCTGCAGTAGGCGCAGCAGCCGGAACGGCAACCGTGGCGGCAAGAGCCAGCGAAGAGGATTTAAGAAAGTTACGGCGCGACGAGGTGAACGAGGACAGGGACTTCATAGGCAGACAGATTCCTCCGGTACAGTCTTTCCCCGGCGGCGGCGGCAGCGTGCCGCGCCAGGCGATACAGCAAGGCAGGAGCTCAACGATAGAAGAACTCCGGACATGGTAACGATACCATAATGTCCCAAACCAGCCCGCAATCCGGGTCCCTCGCATCTCGTTCTGTTCGAGATGGGGGTTCACAGCATGAACGCATCGTGAAGGGTTCGCTTCTCCCACCCAAGCCAGCTTCAGGCTCGAATGGGGCCACCGGACGAATCCCGGATCGCGACCAGCGGGAGCGGAAGACGAAGGCAAGTCGCCCTGCGCGAAGCAGCCGAAGGCGAAAGGCCTGGACGGCCAGTCCCGCCCTGCGCGAAGCAGCTAAACCCCTTTTTTCTGTGGCTCCCAGATGTACTTGTGAATCTGCAGGCTCAGCCGCGCGTCGAGACCATCCTCGAGCATCCAGTGGACCAGCTCACGCGGATCGAGCACAGCGTTGGCCGTCGACCGCTCGGGCAAAGGCGTCTTCGAGAACGCAGGCGAGAGCAGCAGCTGTCCCACGCGTCCCTCGAGCGAATTGGTCCGGATGAAGTCGCGTGCATACTCGTAGTCCGCGCGGTCGCTGATGACGAACTTCAGCTCATCGCGCATGGTGAGCGAGGCAAGATTCGGCCGGTGAAAGCGATTCGCTTCGCCGGAGCCGGGGCACTTCACATCGACGATCTTATGCACGGCCTCGGGCACGTTCACCACCGGGCGCTCACCGCTGGTCTCGATCATCAGCTCGTAGCCCGCGGCCAGCAGCCGCTGCATCAGCGGCACCACCTCGCGCTCCTGCAGCAACGGCTCGCCACCGGTGAACTCGACCAGCTTCACGGGCGCAAGCTTTTCGATCTCGGCCATCACCTCGTCCTGGGTCAGCTTGTAGCCGCCGGTAAAGGTGTACTCCGAGTCGCACCACGAGCAGCGCAGGTTGCAGCCGGCCAGGCGCACGAAGATGCACGGCACGCCGGCGAAGCTCGACTCACCCTGCACGGACTTGTAGATCTCTATCAGGTACAAGGGTTTACTCGTAATATGTCGCGGTCGTGGTGTCGGTCTCGTAGATGGTGCAGTCCTTCACTGTGACGCGGCCCTTGGTCAGCTCGTGGAGCTGCGACTTCGTCTCGTCATAGAAATACTTGGCGAGATTCTCGGCCGAGGGATTGATCTCGGTGAAAGGCTCGAGATCGTTCAGCATCTGGTGGTCCAGGCGATCGATGACCGGGCGCATAACGTGCTTGAGGTCCTTGAAGTCCAGCAGCAGGCCGGAGACGTCCAGCGTCTCGCCGCGCAGGGTGATCTGGACCTTGTAATTGTGTCCGTGCGGGTTCTCGCACTTGCCGCGATAGTTCCTGAGGTAGTGGCCCGAGGAAAACTCGCGCTCAACTCTGACTTCGTACATTGTTTCTCTTGGCTCTCTGGGGCAAATCGGCCCTTTTTCTATTGTAGCCGGTTAGGCCGGGAGTGGTATGGGAGGCCATTTTGCCCATTCGCGCGAAGATCGTGAACAGGCCCTTAGCACTGGTTTACGCATGCAAGTGATAGAGGTATGCTTCCCTGACCGGTAAGCCAGCGGGCTCAACACTACACTGCCACCCCAAAACCAGGAGGAGACCTATGCCAACTGTAGTTTGGGCCATGATCGTCGCAGGGCTATCCGCATGGATCGTCGGACTGCTCCTCGTCCGCCCGCGTCTCTACAAGGCTTCGGGCGCGGATCGCGTCCTGCTCCTTGGCCCTGTCTTCGAAGCCGTCGCTCTGGCCATGTTCGCAGCGGAACATTTTTTCGCAGCGCGCGATCTCATGGGCATTGTCCCGCACTGGCTGCCCGCGCCGCTCTTCTGGACTTACTTTGTCGGCATAGCGCTGCTGGCCGCGGCCATCAGCTTCGTGGCGTGGCGGCAGGTGCACCTCTCTGCACCGCTGCTCGCACTGCTGTTCCTCCTCATCGTCATTACCATCGATCTGCCGAACCTGCCACAGCACATCCCACTCCATCTCCGGGATCGCCTCTTCTGGACGCTAACCGTCCGCGAAACCGCCTTTGCCTGTGGAGCGCTGGTGCTGGCGGGCAGCGTTCTGCCGCGCGAAAGCAGGGCAGGCATTGCGCTCGTCCGCACAGGCCGCGCAATCATTGCCGCGATCTGCATCTTTTATGCAGTTCAGCACTTTCTTTTTCCGCAGTTCGTCCCCGGCGTTCCGCTCGAAAAGCTGACACCGTCATGGGTGCCCTGGCCGCATGTGCTCGCGTGCCTGATCGGGGCTTCGCTGCTCTTTTGCGGAGTGGGATTGCTTATCCCGCGTGCTGTGCGTATCGCCGCAGCCTCAACAGGTGCCGTGCTCGTGCTGCTCACCCTGTTCTTTTATGTCCCCATCTTCGTGACAGAGATGCACACGCCGCTGGCGCTCGAAGGGATGAATTACGTCGGAGACACTCTGCTGTTCGCGGCGACGGTCTTACTCGCGGGTCTTGGCACAGAGAACCCCGCATCGTCGACCTAGCGCCGCTTCGCCCGCTCCCGTCGCCGCTGCTCCTCATTGCGGCGCTCCACCTGCTCAAACATCGCCGTCATCATGCCGCAGAGCGCAGTGATGAGACTGCCTACCAGCAGGAACAGCGCAATCGTCTTCCAGAGCGAGCCATTACCCGCAAGGCCGGGCTGGTCGGAATTGCCCATCCATACCATGCCGCAGGAGATGAGCGAGAAGAGCAGGAGTGTAGCAGCGAGAATGTAGAGATTGCGAGCCATGGCGAGCGAAAGTCCGTCCCGCCGATCTTACTCCCAGAAACGATCTGTCATCCCGACCGAAGCGAAGCGCAGTGGAGGGACCTGCGGTTCGCTCGCAGTGGAACGAACAGGGTGCCCCACGTCTCGCCTCTGAGACGTGGGAATGCACAGAGCCATGCTCAGCGTTCATCGTAGCGGCAACGAAAACGGGTGCCCCATCCAGGCTCAGCCTGTGTGGGGAGGTACGAAACTTGGGACGATTGTCCTCTGGATGAGCACGAAACCGCAGGTCTCTCCACTGCGCGAGACGATACAACCGTCTCGCTTCGGTCGAGATGACAAATCTTTATTACGACTAGGACTTCTTACCGTGAGCCTTGCGCACCTTCGCCACCTGTGCGCGGATCACGCAATCCTCCACGTGGTCATTGATGAGCCCCATGGCCTGCATGAGCGCAAACATCGTCGTCGGACCGACAAACTTCCATCCCAGCTTCTTAAGGTCTTTGGACAAGGCAATCGACTCGGCCGAAGTGGTCAGCGTCTGCGGCTTCGCGAGATTTGCAGCCTTCGGCTCGTAGCGCCAGAAGAACGCGGCCAGCGAGCCCTCACGCTCGACCATCTCCCGCGCGCATTTCGCATTGTGAATCGCCGCCTCGATCTTGCCACGATGCCGGATGATGCCTTCGTCCTTCAGCAGCCGCTCGACATCTTTCTGCGTAAAGCGCGCAACCCTGTGAAAGTCGAAGCCGTGAAACGCCTTGCGAAAATTCTCGCGCTTGTTCAGGATCGTGCGCCAGCTCAATCCGGACTGGAAGCCCTCGAGCACCAGCTTCTCGAACAGCCGCACATCCTCATGGACAGGAAAGCCCCACTCTGTGTCGTGATAGCTGAGGAACTCGGGAGCGGTTGCGCACCAGGCACAGCGCAGCTTCCCATCCAACCCTGCAACAGCCTTCGACATGCGATCTCCTACTCTTCCTTTGCGAAGAAATCCTCTACATCCGACCATTCATGCGTGATGCGATACGGCGGCAAACTATCGATGAACACCTTGCCGTAGCGCTGGCGCTGCAATCGAGGGTCGAGCAGCATGAGCACGCCGCGATCCTCGAGCGAGCGGATCAAACGCCCAAAGCCCTGCTTGAGCGTAATCACAGCCGATGGAATCTGGTACTCGAAGAACGGGCTTCCGCCGCGGTCTTCGACCGCACGCATGCGCGCCTGGACGACCGGATCGCTCGGCACGGCAAAGGGCAGCCGATCGATGATGACACAGCTCAGAGCCTCTCCCTGCACGTCCACGCCCTGCCAGAAGCTCGAGGTGCCGAAGAGCACGGCATTCGGTGTGTTACGAAACTCCTCGAGCAGCGCCTTGCGCGGCGCGGTGCCCTGCAGCAGCAGCGGATAACCCACCTGCGGCAGCAGCCGCTCGTACAGGTCGCGCATCTGCGAGTAACTGGTGAAGAGGCAGAAAGCGCGGCCCTGCGTGATCTCCAGCATGCGCCGGATATGCCGCGCCGCCTCTTCCTGAAAATTCGCATCGCGCGGATCGGGCATACGCGGCGGCAGAAACAGCACCGCCTGCTCGGAATATTTGTAGTGCGAGGGCACCACCATCTCGCGCGCGTCGCGCAGGCCCAGCCGCTTCTCCATGTGCTCGAAGCCTCCCGCAACCGTCAGCGTGGCCGAGGTGAGCACCACGGTAGGAAAGTTCTCGAAGAGCAGCTGGTTCAGGATGCCCGAAACATCGATCGGCGTGGCCTGGATGTGCGTCGAGAGCGAAGCCGCGTGCGCCCCGCCGCGTCCGCGCCGCTCGAGCCAGAAGACCGTATTCTTGTCCTCCGACTCGAAGAGATACTTCAACTGTTCACGAATATCCGCCGTGCGCCGCTTCAAGGGCTGCGCCTCTTCCGCGCCGCGCACGCGTTCCAGTTCCCCTTCCAGCCGGTGCAGCGAGTTGAGTACTCCGAGATAGAGATCGCCATGCTCCTCGAGGAAGCCTTCGCGATTGCTGAACTGCATGCGACCTTCATGCCCTGCGCCGCGAGGCAGTGTCGAAAAGAAGAGCCGTGCGCGCTCGCGCAGCGTCTGCGCTGCGCTGGTGATGCCGGCCGAGAGTGCATCCTTGGCGCGCAGCAGCGACTCGAGATCGCGAACCAGTTCTTCAAATCGAATATTGCTGAGATTGATGCCGAAGTAGCCCGAGGCCACATCTTCCAACTCGTGCGCCTCGTCGAAGATGACGATGCCCGCATCCGGCAGCACACCCGCATCCGGCGCGGCCTTGGCCTGCTGGCGAATGGCGAGATCGGCAAAGAAGAGGTGGTGGTTGACGATCACTATGTCGCTCTCCGCCGCCTTGCGCCGCATCTCGGTGACAAAGCAGCGCTGATAATCCGCGCAGCTCTGGCCCAGGCAGGCATCTCCGCGCGCGTCGAGCTTCGGCCACAGCAGGCTGGTCTCTGGCAGCCCATCGATCTCGGCGCGATCGCCGGTTTCGGTCGTCTTCTCCCACTCCGCGATGGCCTGGTACTGCGCGATCTCTTCCAGTCCCGAGAGAATCGGCTGGCTGCGCAGCGCGAAGAGTTTGTGACGGCAGAGATAGTTGGCGCGGCCCTTCATGTAGCAGGTCTGCAGCGGTCCCAGCAGCGACTCGAGGAAGGGAATGTCCTTAAAGAAGAGCTGCTCCTGCAGGTTCTTCGTGCCGGTCGAGATCACCACACGCCGCCCGGAACGCAGCGCAGGCAGCAGATAGGCGAGCGTCTTACCAGTGCCCGTGCCGGCCTCGACGATCAGGTGTCGGCTCTCCTCGATCGCGCGCTCGACGGCCTGCGCCATCTCCAGCTGGCCCTTGCGGAACTCATACGGCAGCGGCGAACGCGAGAGCACACCGCCCGGCGCGAAAAAGTCATAGAGCGACGGCAGCGAGTGTGTGGACTGGAGAGACGAAGGCACGGTCTTTACAGAATATCCGGCTCTACATATCCAGCTCTACCGAATCTCGGGGCCCTGCTTCCTCGACTGTGGATTACGGCGGGATTTCATCAGCAGAACATAGGGCATCGCAACGATCCACATGAGGAAGCCGAGGCCCAATAGCCGGCAAAGCTTCTTCCCTTCGCCCTAGCTACGAATCCAGGGACTAGAGCCATCACTGCAGAAGTGAAAAGCATTTGCGCGACTTGATGCCAATCATCATCGGCCTGCATGCAAACTCCTGATCGAGAACGGGACACGCTTGTGCACCAGCATAAGAAAGTGAGGCAGCCGTCGCAACATGGCCCGTAGACTTTTCTACATGCACGGCACCTCTCCCTCTCAGGATCGAGGAAATCTCTTGGCGGGCCTCCTGCGAATGCTTCAGGTCCGGAGGTCCAGGTTTGCTGAGAGGAGAGCTTCCCGGAAGCTCGCAAAGCTTGGCGGCAGCGAACCTCAGCTCGAGCTGCCACCGCGCCGTCGCCCGCTCTGAGGCGAGCCACACGCGGCATCTCAACCGACACGGTAGAATAAAAGATTGCCGAGCTTTCGCGTGGACTCACGTCTTTCGCCCTACGGCACCATATTTGCACGGCCATTCCTGCCGCAGAGAAGACACCTTGAACCAGAAAAAGACCCGCCGACCAGCACAGAAGGGCCGCAACCGCGGACCACACTCCGCCTCGACTGCTTTCTCGCAGGACAGCTCGCAGCCGACCTTCGCCATTGTAGGACGGCCGAATGTCGGCAAATCGACCCTCTTCAATCGGCTCACCGGCACGCGCCGCTCGATCGTCGGCGACGAGCCCGGCATCACCCGCGACCGCATCTATGGCGAGGTCGAGTGGGATGGCAAGACGGCGCGCCTGGTCGACACAGGCGGCATCGTCCCCGACGACGAAGCCCTGATCCCATCGGAAATCTATCGCCAGGCCAAGGTCGGCATCGAAGAGGCACAGGCCATCGTGATGGTCGTCGACGGGCGTACCGAACTCGCCGCGCCCGACCTCGAGCTCGCGCGCATCCTGCTGCGCTCCGGCAAGCCGCTTTTCCTCGCCGTGAACAAGATCGACACCGAGGCCCTCGATGCAGGCGCGGAAAACTTCCGCCAGCTCGGCATCCACAACCTCATCGCCATCTCCGCCGAGCACGGCCACAACATCGGTGACCTGCTCGACGAGGTCTTCGCGGTGCTCAAGTTCCCTGCCGAAGAGGAAGAAGAGCAAAAACCGATCGAAGAGGAAGAGAGCGACGAACAGGCTCCATCGCTGCATCGCACACATGGCGAGTACGAGCAGCACGAGACGCGCATTGCCATCATTGGCCGCCCGAATGTCGGCAAGTCCACGCTGCTGAACGCCATCACCGGCACCTCGCGCGCCATCGTCTCACCCATCGCAGGCACCACGCGCGATGCAGTCGACGAGGTCATCGAGTACAAGGACAAGACGCTGCGCATCATCGACACGGCCGGCATCCGCCGCAAGGGCAAGACGCACGAACTGGCAGAGAAGCTGTCCGTCGTCATGTCGCGCCGCCATCTTGAAGCAGCCGACGTCTCTCTGCTGATGATCGACGCAACCGAAGGCGTCACCGCATCGGACGCGACCATCGGCGGCTACGCGCATGAAAGCGGACGCTCCGTCGTGATCGTGGTGAACAAGTGGGATCTCGTCACCACCCATCGCACCGACGGCAAGCCAGCGGCCGACCGCAAGATCTTCGAAGAGCAGGTGCGCTACCACCTCAAATACCTCAACTACGCGCCGATCGTCTTCCTCTCTGCTGCCAATGCAATTGAGCGCGCACAAAACGGCCAGGAGAGCCGCGACGTCCAGCACCTGCTCGACACCGCGATCCGCGTGGCCGAGGAGCGCCGTAAGCGCGTTTCCACCGGCCAGATGAATCGCTTCCTGGAGCAGATCGATTTCCAGCGCGCCGGCGTGCCGCTCGCCAAAAAGATGCGCATCTTCTACATGACGCAGGCTGCCGTCGCGCCGCCCACCTTCGTGCTCTTCACCGACCGCGACGTAAAGCTGCACTTCTCCTTCGAGCGCTTCCTCGAGAACCAGATCCGCGCCGCCTTCGGCTTCGAGGGGTCACCCATCTGGTTCAAGGTGAAGCCGAGAAACAAGAAGACGGACGATTAGCCCGCTGCGCAGCCGATAGACTGCTCTCACCAGGCAAAGGGAGAGCATCATGACCGGCACACTTAAGCAGGACTGGATCTACGCACTGCGGCAGCTGCGCCGCTCGCCGGGCTACGCGCTGGCCATCATTGCAACGCTCGCGCTCGGCGTCGGCGCGAATACCGCGGTCTTCGGCCTGCTGCGCGAAGTGGTCTTCCCTGCTCTGCCCGTGCCGCAGGCACATCAGGTCTACACCCTGCGCGGCATTCCCACGCCCAACGACCGCGCCTTCCTGTATTCGGAGCCAGCCTTCGAGCGGCTGAGTGCGGCGAGCGCAGGCAGCGCTCTCGCCGCGCACGCTGCCATCAACGAGGGCAATATCGCCGACCGTGCCGGCGAAGCGACAGAGCGGGCGACATTCCAGCCCGTTTCGACGAATTTCTTTTCCGTACTCGCATCACAGCCCGTACTTGGGCGTGATTTTGTAACAGCCGATGGCACAATCTCTGCCGCAGGATGGCCGGTGGTGCTCAGCGATAGCTTCTGGCGCCGTCACTTTGGCGCAGAGAAGAGCGTAATTGGCCGTACCTTCCTGCTGAACGGCGCGCAGATTTTTGTGACCGGTGTCGCGCCGCGTGATTTCACCGGTGTAGTCCCGGGTGAGCAGCCTGACTTCTGGCTGCCGCTGGAGGCCGAGCACGACGTGCATTACGCGGGATCGTTCGACTCGCTCGGCCCCCATGCAGGCGTACACCTCAACGCACCCTATGCGCAGCAGGACGCGTTCTTCTGGCTCACGCTGCTGGCGCGGGTACCGCACGGGCAGGAAGCGCAATCGCTCGCCAGGTGGGATGCGGCCTTCGTCTCCGACCGCGCGCTCTATGTGAAGTTCGAAACGGGACCCGAAAAAGATGCGGACCAGACCGCGCGTTTCCACCTTGCGCCAGCCGCGGAGAGCGAGAGCCCCTTCGCCGAGAGCTATGCAAAACCGCTCGGCCTGCTGATGGGAATGGTGGCGCTGCTGCTATGGATCGCGTGCCTGAACCTGGCAAGCCTGCAGCGGGCACGCACCATGCAGCGCATGCAGGAATTCGCGGTGCGCTCGGCGCTGGGCGCCAGCCGCAGCCGCCTGCTGCGGCAGCTTGCCATCGAGGGTGTTCTCCCCACGCTGCTGGGTGGCATGCTGAGCGTGGCCGTCGATCAGGCACTACGCACAGCGATGCGGCACTGGGCTGCGAGCCGGCAGCTTGTGCTAACTCCGCGCTTCGATATCAGCATCTTTCTCTTCTCGCTGGCGCTGCTCATCGCGGTCATGGCCCTCTTCCAGCTCCTCCCGGCGCAACGTCTTACTGCGGCCAGCGGCGCACAGCCGCTGCTGAGCGCGCGGCGCGGCGTGATCGGCGTGGAGCGCGCCGGTGCGGCGAACCTCATACTGACGGCGCAGATCGCATTCTCGATCGTGCTGCTGAGCCTGGCCACCCTGTTCGCACGCACCCTCACCAGCCTGAGCCGCGTGGATGCGGGGCTCGACCGCGGACACATTCTCACTGTGCGCTTCGACTTCCGCAGTGTGGGCTATGACCAGGAGCGGCGCGCCGTGCTCTACCCGCAAATGATGCAGAGAATCTCCGCGCTGCCCAGAATCAGGAGTACGAGTATCGACATGTGCCCGCCACCGGGCTGCCTCTGGAACACACCGGTACACGCGGCAGGCATTCCCGACCAGGAACGCGGACTGAATGAAGCACACCAGGACAATGTGGGGCCGGACTACTTCACAACCATGGGTATGAGCATGCTGCGCGGACGCGGCTTCCATGAGGAGGACCGCATGAACACGATGCCGGTGGCCGTGGTGAACCGCAGCTTTGCGGAGCGGCTGTTCGGGCCCGGCGCGGACCCGACAGGCAAGCAGATAGGCATCGACAACAGCACGCAGTTCACCATTGTGGGCGAAGTAGCGGATGCGCATCTCGACGACCTGCGCGCCCCGGCGCCGCCGACGCTCTACCTGGCAATCCGGCAGCAGGGCACGGCAGCGGGCAGCCTGCAAATCCGCACTGCCGGAAACCCATCGCTGATGGCGGGCCCGGTGCTTGCGGCGTTGCATGAGATCGACCCGCAGCTGCCCATACGCGAGATTCTTCCTCTCGGCGAGGCCTATGCGCAGACACTCACGACAGAGCGGCTTCTGGCCGAGCTGACGACGGTCTTCAGCGCACTGGCTCTGGCACTGGCAACCGTGGGCGTGTATGGCGTGCTCTCATTCCGCGTAGCACGGAGAACCGGAGAGTTTGGAGTGCGGATGGCCCTCGGGGCCGACCGCAGCGACATCGCGCGGCTGGTACTGGGACAGGCAACACGGATTGCGATCGCGGGCATCCTCGCCGGTGCCGCGCTCAGCATCCTCGCCGTACGCGGCCTGCGGGAGCTGACCTATGGAGTCGGCAGCGCGGAATTTGCTGCGTGGCTCCCGGCGGCAATCGTCATGGTGGCAGCAAGTCTCGGCGCGGCGTGGCTGCCCGCACGGCGCGCGGCGCGAGTGGAACCGCTCGAAGCCCTGCGCGCCGAATAATACCGCGCAGGAATCTGATCAATGAGCCGCAAAGCCGGCTTCTTATCGGGCCGCCGGCCGGGCTTTCTATAATGGACGATGCGACCCATGATCCAGATACGACCTGCAACCGCGGCTGACGTGCCGCTGATCCGAGCCTTTATCCAGGAGCTCGCAGACTATGAACGGGAGCCCGATGCCGTAAAAATCACAGAGGCCGAGCTCTTGCGTGATGGCTTCAGCGACGCAGGCGAGCGGTACTTCGCATGCCTGATCGCGGAACAGGACGGCGAACCAGCGGGCTTTGCCCTCTATTTCCCGATCTACTCCACCTGGCGCGGACGCAGCCTGCACCTCGAGGACCTGTTTGTCCGGCCGGCCTTTCGCCGGCTGGGGATCGGCAGAGCGCTGCTGCAGAGGGTAGCCGCACTTGCGGTGGAGCGGGGATGCGCGCGGCTGCAGTGGGATGTGCTCGCATGGAACGAACCGGCCATCGCGGTATATCGCAGCCTGAACGCGGAGATGCTGGATGAATGGCGGCGCATGCGCGTGGCCGACACATCGCTCGCAGCGCTGTCTGCGGCCGCAGACACAGAGGAGAAAACAAAATCATGAAGATTCGCGTAATTGGCGGCGGCCTTGCCGGACCCGAGGCGGCGCTGACCGCCGCGCGGCTGGGCTGCGAGGTAGAGCTGTACGAGATGCGGCCGGTGAAGCAGACACCCGCGCATCAAACATCCGATTTCGGCGAGCTGGTGTGCTCGAACTCGCTCAAGTCCGAAAGTGAAAACACTGCGCCATGGCTGCTCAAGGCGGAGATGCGCCGCGCCGGCTCTGTCCTGCTCCAGTGCGCGGACGCGAGCTCCGTGCCTGCCGGCCACGCGCTGGCCGTCGATCGCGTGGAATTCTCGCGGCTCATTGAGAAGGCCATCGCCGACGAACCGAAGATCAAGGTCATCCGCGAAGAGGTCACGCAGATCGATCCAGCCGACGGCATCACCATCATCGCCAGCGGCCCGCTCACCTCTTCGGCGCTCTCCGGCGAGATCGCGCGTCTCACCGGAGCCGAGCACCTCGCGTTCTACGACTCCATCAGCCCCATCGTCGAAACCGACTCCATCGACAAGGATCGCGTCTACTTTGCCGCGCGCTGGGACAAAGGCACGGCTGACTACATCAACTGCCCGATGAACAGGGAGGAGTACGACGCCTTCTACGACGCGCTCATCTCTGCCGAACAGGTGAAGGAAAAGGAGTGGGAAAAGCTCGACTACTTCGAGGGCTGTCTGCCCATTGAAGAGCTGGCCCGCCGCGGCCGCGACACGCTGCGCTTCGGCCCCATGAAGCCCGTGGGCCTGCGCGACCCTAGAACGGGAAAGACGCCGTGGGCTGTGGTCCAGCTGCGCTGCGAGAACCTGCGCGCCGACAGCTACAACCTCGTCGGCTTCCAGAATCACCTGAAATACGGCGAGCAGGCGCGCATCCTGCGCATGATCCCCGGCCTCGAGAACGCAAAATTCCTGCGCTATGGGCAGATTCATCGCAACACCTACATCCAGGCGCCAAAGGTGCTCGCGGAAACGCTGCAGATGAAGGAGCATCCGTCCATCTTCTTCGCCGGGCAGATCTCCGGCGTCGAGGGCTACACCGAGTCGATCGCCACCGGCCTGCTGGCCGGCATCTTCGCGGCGACCTGTGCGCACGGAAAGACGGCCGATCCGACACCCCGCCCCACCGCGCTCGGCTCGCTGGTGCACTACATCACACATTTCGAAGGCAAACGGTTTGATCCTGCGAATATCACTTTCGACCTGATTCCGCCTCTCGAAGAAGAGTTACGCAAGAAGATTCGCGACAAAAAGGAACGGCACCGCATCCAGTGCGAGCGCGCGCTGACCGCATTTGACGCATGGCTGGCCGCGCTGCCGCATCCGGCATAACGGGGGACTCGCTCCCTGGCGCATCTCCGGACAGTGGAATTTCTGCTCTCAGCGCGACCATGACAGCGCGCAGGGAGTAGAATTCCGCCGCGCCATTCGCTGCGCAGACCGACCCGCGCTTCTGTTGGGACTTCCCGAGCCGGCCACAGCCTGGCGTTTCTGTCGTGGGAGGATTCCTATGTACAAGCTCCATACCGCAGGGACGATTTCCGTACTCCTCACCCTTGTCCTGCTCGGCGGCTGCGGCCGTCACTCCAACAAAGAGACGTATTACCTCGTATCGAACAACTTGAACCTGCCCTACTGGAAGACAGCAGTGGCAGGATTCGAAAAAGCCGCGGCGGAATACGACGTCACCGCAAAGGTGGTCGGCCCGCAAAATTACGACGCCTCTGCCGAGTCACAGGCCTTCGATCAGGCCGTGGCCACTAATCCGAGCGGCATCCTCGTCTCCGTAGCCGACGCCTCGGCCATGCAATCGCAGATCGATGCAGCGCTGGCCAAAGGAGTTCCGGTCATCACCATGGACTCCGATGCTCCGCACAGCCATCGCATCTTTTTCATCGGCACCAATAACCGCGAAGCCGGACACCTGGGCGGACAGCGCGTCGTAGACCGGCTGGGCGGCAAGGGCAACGTGGTCTTTTTCACCATGCCCGGCCAGCCCAATCTCGATGAGCGCCTGAACGGCTACATGGAAATCTTCGCCCAGCATCCGGGCATCAAGGTGGCGGAGATCTTCAACATCAAGGGCGACTCCGGCAACGCCATGGATAAGACGCCACAGTACCTGGCACAGACCGGCGCGAACAAGGTCGATGCGTTCATCTGCCTCGAAGCCTCGGCCGGCAAGGATGTAGCCGAGGTGCTCAAGCGTCAGAAAGCCACCGACCGCCTGCTGATCGCCATGGATGTCGATCCGGACACCCTGAACCTGATCAAGGAGGGCGTGATCGACGCCACGATCGCGCAAAAGCCATACACGATGGCCTACTACGGTCTGAAGGCACTCGATGAAATCCACCACGCGCCGCTGAAAAACCTGGGAGCCGACTTTGCCGTGGATACGTTCTCCCCGGTTCCGGTCTTCATCGATACCGGCACGGCGCAGGTAGACAAGGACAACGTAGACATCTACGCCGCCTCGGCCACACAAGCCGGCCAGCAATAACTGCTGCGCGCAGGGCGATCCGCCTTTGGCACCCGCTCCCGCTGATCGCAAGCTTGGGGTTGTTCTTCCTTTTGGAAAGAGGAACCCAGGGTGCCCCACGTCTCGATTTTGAGACGTGGGGTGGTACCGCTGCCAGTCCGCGACCAGCGGGAGCGGAGGCCGAAGGCAAAAGGCCGCGCGGTTAGCGCCGACCAGCGGGAGCGGAGGCCGAAGGCGAAATGCCTGGACGGCCAGTCCTGCGCAGCAGCCGGGGTATCATGGAGAGTTATGTCCTTTCCCCGCACGCGCGCCGTGGTTTGTCTCTCGGGGGGCATGGATTCGGTGGTCTGCGCGGCTCTCACCGCGCGCGACCACGATGCCTATGCCCTGCACTTCAGCTATGGTCAGCGGACCGAGGAGCGCGAGCTGAAAAGCGCCCGCGCAGTCGCGGAAACGCTCGGATTCAAAGACTTTTTACATGTGAAGTTTGATTTCTTCCGGCGCATCGGCGGCTCGGCGCTGACCGACGATTCGATCGCGGTCCCGAAGGCTCCGGAAGAGGAGCCGATCGGCCATTCCGTGCCCGTGACCTATGTTCCCTTCCGCAACGCGCACTTTCTTTCCGCGGCGGTGAGCTGGGCCGAGGTACTGGGAGCCCGGCACATCGTCATCGGCGCCGTCGAGCAGGACAGTTCCGGCTATCCCGACTGCCGTCCGGCCTATTACGAGGCATTTCAGACCCTGATCGAGCGCGGAACGAAGGACGGAGACATCAAAGTTTCCACTCCGCTCATCCATATGCGCAAGAAGGAGATCGTGGCGCTGGGCCTTGAACTGAACGCTCCGTTCCATTTAACGTGGTCCTGCTACTCGGGCGCCGAGGCGGCGTGCGGAGAGTGTGACAGTTGCGTGCTCCGCCTGCGCGCATTTCGCGAAGCAGGCCTCACCGACCCGATTCCCTACGTCAGCAGCAAAGGATAGGCTACCCGGGCAGAACAAGCCGGGAGCGAAACAATCGGCAAACAGATTCGGACCTCGCCTTTCGCCCACGCGGCGCAAGGGCCAGGCGCTCAGAAAGTACCCAAGGAGATCAAAAGAATGGGAACGAAGATTACCAGCAGCACAAGCCTCCGGCTGGCCCTTGGGCTGGCTCTTACCGCCGCACCTTTTGCGACCGCCTCGTTTGCGCAGGATGCGCCGGGTAAGCTGCACGGCCACGTCATTGACCCGGCCGGCGTACCGATCGCGGGCGTGAACGTCGAGGTGAGCACGGACGGCAAGACCGCAAAGTACACCTTCAAGACCAATGACAGCGGCGACTACACCGGCGACGGCATCGCTCCCGGCACCTACGTCATTACGCTCGACAACGCAACCGGCAAGCCGATCGACCAGTTCCAGAACGTGAAGATCACCTCCGGCGCCGACACCGCACAGGACTTCGACCTGACCCGTGCCGACTATGTGGCCAAGCTTTCCCCCGAGCAGCGCAAGCAGCTCGAGGAAGTGCGCACGAAGAACGCTGCCGCCCTCAAGGAGAACGGCGTCATCAAGAACCTGAACGCCGACCTGAAGGAAGCCCGCCAGGATAACCACGACAAGAACTACGCCGCTGCCGACGCGCTGATGACCAAGGACACCACGGCCAAGCCCGACGCGGCTGTACTCTGGGTGGAACTGGGCGTAGCGCAGAAGGGTGAGAAGAAGTACCCCGACGCCGAGACCTCGCTCAAGAAGGCAGTGGAGCTCGACAACGCCGGCGGCAAGCCGAACCCGGAGATCGAGGCAGCGGCCAACGACGCACTGGGTGAGACGCTCGCCACTGAAGGCAAGATTCCCGATGCTCAGGCGGCTTACGAGGCAGCGGCCAAGGCTGCTGCGACCAAGGACCCGAAGGCGGCCTTCATGCACTACCAGAACGAGGCCATCATGATGGATCGCGCCGGCAATGTGGATGCGACCGTCGCCGCCGCCGACCAGGCCATCGCCGCCGACCCGACCCAGCCCATCCCCTACTACCTGAAGGGCAAGGCGCTCATCAACAAGGCGACCGTGGACCCGAAGACGCAGAAGATCGTTGCGCCTCCGGGCTGCGCCGAGGCCTACGAGAAGTATCTCGACCTGGCGCCGAACGGTCCCTTCGCAGCAGATGCGAAGAACATCCTCGACTCGCTCGGCACCAAGATCCAGTCGAAGTACAAGGCCAAGTAATCGCTCCAATCGAAACGCCGAACGCCGTCCCTCCGGGGACGGCGTTCGTGTTTTCGGGCTGCCGATCTAAGATGCAAGGGTGAGCGATCGAGTATTGAGCTACGAAAATGCAGCGTCCACCGTTCTGGAGCAGGGTCGCATAGCGGCCACTGCCGCGCGGCGAATGGAAGATGTGGCTCTCGGCAAAGCTCCCGGCAGAGTGTTGGCTGCAACCCTGCTTGCCGACCGTGACCAGCCGCCGTTTCCGCGCTCGGTGCGCGACGGCTACGCGGCCCGCGCCGCCGAGCTTGACGGGCGCCCCCTGCAGGTGATCGGACAGATCCATGCCGGCGAAAGCTGGACAGGCGCCACGCCTGCAGAGAACGAGGCCATCGAGATCATGACCGGCGCGCCGCTGCCCGAAGGACTGGACTGTGTGGCGATGATCGAGCACGTGCGCGAAGAGAGTGGCCGCATCACGCCCGAGGCCGGACGCCGCTGGCGCGTGGGCGAGAATGTCGTCCCGCGCGGGGCCGAGGCGCGTGCAGGAGCGGCACTGGTGCCAGCAGGCACACGGCTGGGGACTCAGCACGTGGCCGTAGCGGCGATCTGCGGCTACAGCCAGGTCAAGGTCTATGCGCGGCCGCGCGTCGCCATCCTGGCAACGGGCGATGAACTGGTCGGTCTCTCCGAAATGCCGGGGCCATTCCAGATTCGTAACTCCAACAGTTACTCATTGGCGTCACAGGTGGAGCGCGCTGGCGGAGAAGCAATGATCCTGCCCGCTGCTCCGGACCAGCTCGAGACCATTGCCGACTCGATCCGCGAGGCTGCGCAGTACGACATGATCCTGCTTTCAGGTGGTGTCTCGATGGGTCGCCGCGACTTCGTCGAGCTGGCGCTCGAGAGCCTGGGCGCGGAGTTCTTCTTCACCGGCGCGAAGATTCAGCCAGGCAAGCCCGTCGTCTTCGGGCGCATCCCAGTGAATCAAGGCTGGCGATATTTCTTCGGACTGCCGGGGAATCCGGTCTCGACCATGGTGACCTTCGCACTCTTCGGCGCGCCGCTGCTGCGCGCGCTCTCCGGCGAATCCGAAAATCGCTGGCCCCCGCGATTCCTCACCGCACGGCTCACTGCAAAGGCCGAAGGCAGGCCAGGCCTCACGCGCTTTCTGCCTTCGCGCTCGGCGACCACAAGGCACGGGCTCGAAGTCCATCCTGTGCCCTGGCAGGGCTCGGGAGATCTAGCCGCGACAGCGACCGCAGGCGTCTTCGCGGTAGTGCCGGAAGAAGGACTCGCAGCCGGTGCGGAAGTACGGGTGGTGGAACTGTGAGCGAAACACAGAGATCAGGAGGAGATGGAGTGGAAAAGCTCTCGCATTTTGACGAGACCGGACGAGCACGCATGGTAGACGTCAGCGAAAAGGCACAGACGCGGCGTGAGGCAACTGCCGCGGCCTTCGTAGCGATGGATCAGCGCGTCCTCGCCGCCCTGCCGCAGAACCCGAAAGGCAATCCGCTCGAGACGGCGCGCTTTGCCGGCATCCAGGCAGCGAAGCAGACCGCGATGCTCATCCCCATGTGCCATCCGCTGCCCCTGAGCTTCATCGATGTTGCAGCGACGATCACCGAGGGCGGCATCGCCATCGAAGCCACGGCGGCAACCACCGCCGGCACCGGCGTCGAGATGGAGGCGCTGACCGCCGCGTCCATTGCCGCGCTGACCGTTTACGACATGTGCAAGGCGCTCGACAAGGGCATCGTCATCCGCGAAGTGCGGCTGCTCAGAAAGACCGGAGGCAAAAGCGGAGACTATACCGCAGCCGACAGATAGAACCCCGAGTGCCCCGCATCTCATTCTTATCAAGATGTGGGAGAGTACAGAACATCGGATCGGGGCCAGCAAAGTTTGCACCTTCCCATGTCTCAAGATCGAGACATGGGAACTCAGCTTCTTCTCTACCTGGGGACGAACAACACCCCTCCGCGACCAGCGGAAGCGCCACGCGAAGCAGGTCGCCCTGCGCGCAGCAGCTATACCACAGTCGCAAGGTAAACACCGAACCACTGCCGCGGATCGCTCCAGCAGCGCGTCAGGGCAAAGCCTGCGCGCTCGATGATGGAGGCGATGGACTCCGGCGTGAATTTGTAACTGTTCTCGGTGTGAATCGTCTCGCCGCGCGCAAAGCGCACTTCGAGATGTAACGCCGGAATCGAAACCGTCTGCGCGATGAGGCTCTCAAGATGCATCTCGATGCGCGACTGCTCCTGATTCCAGCGGGCGCGATGGCGGAAGGTGCGCAGGTTGAAGTCGGCTCCGAGCTCGCGATGGATCCGCGTGAGAACGTTCTTATTGAAGTCGGCCGTCACCCCTGCGGCATCGTCATAAGCCGGGATGAGGACAGACGCATCCTTGGCGCGATCGGCCCCGAGCAGCAGATGATCGCCGGGCGCAAGAATGCGGCGCGCCTCGCGCAGCACCTGCACCGCATCCGCAGGCTCGAAGTTGCCGATGCTCGAACCGATATAAAGGACCAGCCTGCGGCCTTCGCACGGAATCGGCTCGATGCCCTGCGTGTAATCGCCGACACGAGACTCGATGCGCACGCCGGGAATGCCCTCAGCGATATGCTGCTCGGCCGCGGCCAGCGCGGAGGCCGATACATCGATGGGGTAGTAGTCGACCGCGCCCTGGCTGCGGATCGCAGCACGCAGCAGCAGACCGGTCTTGGTCGCCGTGCCCGCTCCCAGCTCAATCATGGTCAGCGGCCCAGACTCTGCAGCAGCGGCGGCGATCATCTCATCTCCGTGCTCGGCAAAGATCGCGCGCTCGGTGCGCGTGAGGTAGTACTCGGGCAGCTCGGTGATCGCTTCGAAGAGCTCCGAGCCCCGCTGGTCATAAAAGAGCCAGGGACAAAGCGTCTTGGGCCTGGAGGTGAGGCCGCGATAGACCTCGGAACCCACAGGCGTACAAGCGGCTTCCGGTAAAGAAAGAGTCGACGATACAGCGTGCATGCAAAGGGACCCGGCTTTCGGTTAGTCTTTCGTCTCTAAAAAAAGAAACTCACGAGTGCATCTACGAACTAACGGTTGGCCAGACGCAGGCCCGCAAACTGCCAACGGGTATCCGGCGAAAAGAAATTCCTGTAAGTCGAACGGATATGACTGGCCGGGGTAACGGCAGAGCCGCCGCGCAGGACCATCTGGTTGCACATGAACTTGCCGTTGTACTCGCCGAGCGCTCCGGGCTCCGCGGCAAATCCCGGATAGCCGAGATACGCGCTGGCCGTCCACTCCCACAGGTCGCCATACATCTGCTGCAGACCTGCGCCAGAAGACGCGGGCATGGGATGCAGCTCGCCGGATTCGAGGAAATTGCCAGTTGCCGGCTCGGGGATGGTCTCCGCCGCAGCCTCCCACTCCTGCTCCGTGGGCAGGCGCTTGCCCGCCCAGCGGGCAAAGGCATCGGCCTCGAAATAACTCACATGGCAGACCGGCGTAGCCAGCATCGCCGCGAGCGGCATGGCACCGGCCAGGGTGAAGAGCTGCCACTCGCCGTCATCCCCATGGAACCAGTAGAGCGGCGCGCTCCACTGCTGCGCCTTCACCGTCTCCCACCCCTCGGAGAGCCACAGCTCCGGACGCTGATAGCCTCCGTCACGCATGAAGTCGAGATACTCGCCGCAGGTCACCAGCCGCGAGGCAAGCGTATAGGGCTCGAGATAATGCCTGTGGCGGGGCCGCTCGTTGTCGAAGGAGAAGCCCTCCCCGCGATGGCCGATCTCGACCAGGCCGCCGGGGAAGTCGATCCAGCGTACAGGCGGAGCCTCCGTAGCCACTGCCAGCGGCTCGCTGCGATAGGCCGCATGCAGCGGATTCACCCAGAAAGCATTCTTCACGTCGTAGGCCAGCAGCTCCTGGTGCTGCTGTTCATGGTGCACGCCGATGGTGATGCGGCGTACAGCTTCAGGATGCGCAGAGGACTCGAGCAGACGCTCGACAGCCGCATCGACATGGTGGCGGTAAGCGCGGATCTCTTCCAGCGAGGGCCGGGAGAAGCAGGCGCGCAGCTTCTTGAGCGGCTGGTCGGAGACGGAATTGTAGTAGCTGTTGAAGAGCCAGACGAAGTCGGGATGGAAGGGACGGTATCCCTCGAGGTAGGGGGTCAGAACGAAGGTCTCGAAGAACCAGGTGGTGTGGGCCAGGTGCCACTTCACCGGGCTGGCCTCGGGGCAGGACTGCACCATCATGTCTTCCGGGGTAAGCGGCAGGCAGAGCGTTTCCGTCTGCTGCCGCACACTACAAAAGAACAGGAGCAGATCCTGCGACGATGCAGGCCGTACAGACAGGGTTTCGGCGGCCGGGCTTACCGTTGCATGCATGGCGTGCTCACCTTCCTGAAAGGGATTGGCCGGGCACGCGGCAATGCGGCTCCGGGTTAAAAAGATCGGACAGGATCGGGGCTGCAAAAATCGGGCAGAGTCGGAGCCCTGCTACGGTTCTGGCCACAGTTGCCGGTCTCTATCTCTGATTGAGAACAGGACAGACGGCGAAACGTTGCCAGAGCCCTGCATATCAAACGCAAACCGCTGCTTCCAACAGATGCGCGAAACCCGGGGAAGGCTTCGCAGGATATTCTCAGGCTTATCGATACCTTGCGTCTTCCAGGCTACAGAAGGCGTCTATCACGCAGCCTATCAGCGCTTCCGCTTTCCCCCGAGACTGTAGCAGAAAGGACTGAATGTCGTGACCAGATTCCGCAAATTCCCGCTCCTGCTCCTGCTCGCGCTGCTGGTCGGAGCCATCCCGGCGGTCGCGCAGGACCCTTCAGGCGGACAGGACGGGCCTCCGCAGGGTGGTCCCGGCGGCCCAGGTGGCGGTCCGGGCGCGGGCATGATGCAGGCCTTTAATGAGCACGGCGTGCAGGGCACGGTGACGGCCATCAGCGGCTCGAATCTGACCGTAAAAACCGATGATGGCACCACCTGGAAGATCGAGACAGGCCCCAACACCCGGGTCCGCAAGCAGCGTGACCAGATCAAGCTGACCGATATTCACGTCGGGGACATGGTCGGCGCCTTCGGTGACAAGGACGACAAGGCGAAGGACCTCGGCGCAATCGCCGTGATCGTCATCGACAAAGAGCAATACGAAAAGGCCAAGGCGGACTTCGGCAAGACCTGGACAACAGGTGTGGTGCAGTCGATCGTCGAGACGAAGATCACCATCAAGCGTCCGGACAATGTCGTGCAGACCATCGTCGTGGACGAGAACACCTCATTCCGGAAGCGCCGCGACAGCATCACCCTGGCCGATATCAAGGCAGGCGACAACATAACCGCGCGAGGCGGACTGCAAGGCACGGACTTCCTGGCCAAGACGCTGAATGTCGGCGGCCCTGGAGGACCAGGTGGTCCGGGCGGCCGAGGCTTTGGCGGTCCTGGAAACGGGCCGGGGAACGGGCCCGAAAGTGGCAATCCTCCGCAAAATCCCAACTTTTAATTGAAAACAGGCCATGATGCAGCGACTCCTTTCCACGATTGCTCTACTCGCCGTGTCTCCGCTGGCAGCTTCAGCGGCGAGTGCCCCCCTTTCGCGGCAACAGGCTGCCCCTGCCCAGGCAAGTCCTGTCCAGACAAGTTCTGGTCAGGCGGGTTCGGCGCAGGCAGATGCGGCGCCGTCGTCTCCCGTCCAGACCGGCGGCACCATCCACGGCACGGTCAAATCGGGCACCACACCGCTGCCCGGCGTGAGCATCACAGCCACGAATACGCTCACCGGCAAGCGCTACTCGACGGCCACCGATGCGACCGGCGCCTACAGCATGACCATCCCCGCCAATGGCCGCTACGTGGTAAAGACCGAGCTGGCCGCCTTTGCCGAGTCGACCGGCGAAGCCCTGCTGAACGCCACCGGGCATGACCGCACGGTGGACTTCACATTGCTGCTGGCCTCGCGCGCGGCAGCACAACAGCAGCAGGAGACGGCCTCATCCGGCAGCACAGGCGGAGCACGGCAGTATGGCAGCGGACGCGGTGCGCAAAATCTCTCCCTGCTGGGTTCGGCTTCTGATCTGATCAGCGCGGCAACCGGCAGCGGCGCAACCGAAAGCGCGACACAGCTGCCCAGCCTGGCCAGCGCGACCGATACCTCGACCGAATCCGTGGCCGTAGCTGGACAGACCGGCTCGACCGATCCCTTTGCCGGCATGCACCCCGGTGACGGACCACCCGATGGCGGACCGGACGGTCAGGGCGGTCCAGGCAGTGGTGGTGGTCCTGGCGGCGGCGGACCGGGTGGCGGCGGCCCCGGAGGGGGTGGTCCAGGGGGTGGAGGTCCCGGCGGCGGTGGTGGCTTCGGTGGCGGTGGATTTGGCGGCGGTGGCGGACGCGGCTTTGGCGGACGCGGCAATTTCCGCAACTTCAATCCGAACAAGCCCCACGGCGCGCTCTTCTGGAGCGGCGGTCCCTCCACCTTCAATGCGCAGAATTTCTCCATCCGCGGAGCCGAGGTCGAACAACCGAGCTACGACTCGAACAAATTCGGCCTGACATTCCTTGCCGCGCCCTATATTCCGAAGATTCTCGAGCACGATACAAAGGATTTCGTCTTCTTCTCGCTCTCCGGCACGCACTCGTCCTCGCCCTTTGACGAGTACGGCACCGTGCCGACGGCGGCAGAGCGCGCCGGCAACCTCTCCAGGCTGACCAACAGCGCCGGAGAAACAATCACCATCTACGATCCCAATACCGGCCAGCCCTTCGCCTCGAACACCATTCCCACCGCGCGCCTCTCCTCGCAGGCCACGGCGCTGCTCGGGTATATGCCGCTGCCGAACCTTTCCGGAACCACGCAGAACTACCGCGCGCTTTCTACGGAAGAGACAAATACCACCACCCTGGGCCTGCGGCTGATCCACAACTTCGGCAGCGGCGGCAACCAGCAGGCCATGCGCAGCATGATGCGCCACATGATGGGCCAGGGAAATCCCCAACTGACGCAGAACATCAGCGGCAATTTCAACTACAGCCACACCGCCAACGACAGCCTGGACATCTTTCCCGAGCTGAGCGGCAAGACCCAGACGCATCAGTACTCGCTGCAGCTGGGCTACTCGGCAAGCAAGGGCCATATCACCGAGATGTTGAATGGCACCTGGAACTACAGCGACACGCAGACGACGAATTACTTCACCAATAAGACCGACATCGCCAGCCAGATCGGACTCAACGGCCTGCCCACCGATCCCCAGCTCTACGGTCTGCCCGACATCACGCTCAACCAGTTCACCAGCATGAGTGAGCAGGCGCCGAAATTCCAGCAGAACCAGACCGTCGGCCTCTCGAACACGGTCGCGTGGATTCACGGCAAGCACAATGTGCGCTTCGGCGGAGACATCAAGCGCGTGCACCTGAACATGCTGAGCGAGACCAATCCGAGCTACACCTTCACCGGCCTCTATACCGAAGCGCCAGGGACCAGCACGGACACCTCGACCGGCACCGCAAGCACCGGCTCTTCGCTGGCCGACCTGCTGCTCGGACTGCCGCAGGCCACCAGCATCACCGCTCCATATCAGAAGGCATACCTGCGCGAGAACACCTACGACGCCTACCTGCAGGACGACTGGCGCGCGCTCAAGAACTTCACGGTACTGTATGGCCTGCGCTGGGAGTATTTCTCACCCTACTCGGAGAAATACGACCGCCTCGCCGAACTCGATACCGGTTGCAATTTTGCCTGCGTGTCCGCAGTGACGGCTAACGGTGTCGGTCCTTACAACGGCAAGTATCCGCGCACACTGGTCAATCCGGAGCGTGGGAATTTCTCCCCACGCATCGGCATCGCCTGGCGCGCGATCAAGGAGACAGTCGTACGCGCCGGATACGGCATCAACTTTGCCAACGGACAGTATGTGAAGTTCGTGAATGACTTCGCATTCCAGGCTCCCTATGCGAATGTGCAGTCGAATACGAACTCGCTGACCGAGCTGCCCACCTATACGCTGCTCAATGGCTTCAGCACCGAACCACCGACCGAAGGCGACTACGCCGTCAACAAGGACTACAAGCTGCCCTACGTGCAGGTATGGAACATCGATATCCAGCACACCTTCCCGCTGGGCATCATGCTGAATGTGGGCTACAACGGCTCCAAGGGCACGCACCTCGACATCGTCGACGCGCCGGGCCGCAATGCAACCGAGTCCTTGAGCGGTGTGAACTACGACTACGAAAACTCCACTGCCTTTTCGAACTTCAATGCACTCACCGTGCGCCTGAACAAGCGCCTGCAGAAGGGCATTGCAATCACCGCGACGTACAAGTACTCGCACTCCATCGACGATGCATCGTCGATTGGCGGCAACGGCGGCACCACCGCCGTGGTCGCGCAGAACTGGCAGGACCTCCTGGCCGAAGAGTCGAATTCCAGCTTCGACATCCGTCAGCAGATCAACGGAACCTTTCTCTACGAGCTGCCCTTCGGTCCCGATCAGCACTACCTGACCAGCGGCAATTTCCTCTCCAAGGCGCTCAACGGCTTCTCCGTCTCCTGCACGTTCGGATTCGCGACCGGCGAACCGCTTACGCCGAGTTACGAAGCAGCCATTGACGACGTATCGCGCGGCAGCACGGGCTCGCTGCGTCCGGACCGCGTGCAGGGCATCTCGCTCACCAAAGGCGCGGGCAGGCTCGATGACTGGTTCAACAAGGGTGCCTTCGCCACGCCCACCAGCACTTACGGCAACGCCTCGCGCTATTCCATCCCCGGCCCGGGCACCATGACCCAGGACATGTCCTTCTCGAAGACGCAGCGCTTCGGCGACATGAAGACACTCGAGATACGAGCCATCGTCGATAACGTCTTCAATACGGTGCAATACTCGGGCGTAGATACGACACTCGGCTCGGCAACCTTCGGCGAAGTCACTTCGGCCGCGTCGATGCGCAGCTTCTCTTTCCTCTCACGGTACAGGTTCTAGGAGTAAGAGGTCGATCATGAAACTACCCCGTCATCTTTGCCTCTTCGCCGCCTGCTGCACAGGCGCAGGCCTCATGTCTGCTTTCGCGCCTGCTCTCGCGCAAGATCAGCTGAAGCAGTCGCCCGAACAGTCCTCCTTCACCTTGAAGGTGACCAGCGATCTGGTCCTGACCAACGTGGTGGTGCGCGACAAGAAGACCGGCGACATCGTGCACGGCCTCACCAGCAAGGACTTCACCGTACTCGAGAATGGCAAGCCCCAGTCGATCGCCAGCTTCGACTTCGAAAGCGTGGACCAGGCCGCGCCGCTGAATGAGGCGACCATCAGCGGCAGCTCAGGCAAGAGCCTCTTCAACGCCAAGACCGGCGTAGCCAAGCCCGAAGAGCTGCGCAATCACCGCCTGATCGTGCTCTTCTTCGACCTCACCTCGATGCAGCCCGAAGACATCGAGCGCTCGGTCGAAGCCGCACGCGACTACATCAACAAGCAGATGGCTCCTGCCGATCTCGTCTCGGTCGTTTCTCTGGATACGAACCTCTCGCTCGACCAGGACTTCACGCAGAACAAGCAGCTGCTGCTGAACGCCGTGAACAACTACGATCCCGGCGCAGGTCAGGGCTTCCAGCCTGGCGCAACCAGCACGACAAACCAGGTGGAAGACACCACCGCCTTCACCGCCGACGAGAGCGAATACAACGACCTCAACACCGACCGCGAACTCTTTGCCATCTCCTCGATCGCAAAGTCGCTCGCGTATATCAACGAGAAGAAGTCGATGCTCTATTTCTCGGGCGGCATTCAGCGCGACGGCATCGAGAACCAGGCTTCGCTGCGTTCGGCCATCAACTCTGCCGTACGCTCCAATCTCTCGATCTACAGCGTGGACACGCGCGGCCTGCAGGCCATCTCCCCGCTCGGCGACGCCTCCACCGGAAGCCTGCGCGGAACCAGCAGCTACAACGGCGCGGGTCTCCAGAACAATATGGACTCGAACTACAACACGCAGGAAGTCATGGCGACGCTCTCGTCGGACACCGGCGGCAAGGCCTTCTTCGATTCGAACGATTTCTCCCCGGCCTTCGAGCGTGTGCAGCGCGACACCTCGGCCTACTATGTCATCGGCTTCCGCTCCACCGACACGCGCAAGGATGGCCGCTATCGCCGCCTGACCATCAAGGTGAACCGGCCCGATGTGAAGCTCGAATATCGCCCCGGCTACTACGCGCCGGCGGACTTCCTGCACTCGAACCGCGAAGACCGCGAACGGCAGCTCGAAGACGAGCTGGCCAGCGACCTGCCCGCGACCGACGTCGCCGTCTATCTGCAGGCGCTCTACTTCCGCACCGACGAGACACACTACTTCGTGCCGGTCTCCCTCGTCGTACCCGGCTCGCAGATCCCCTTTGTCAAAGGCGGCGACAAGGACAAGGCCACGCTCGACATCATTGGCGAAGTGAAGGAAGCCTCCGGCCGCTCCATCGGCCAGGCGCGCCAGACAGTGAAGCTCTCGATCGACCAGGCGCAGCAGGTGCGGCAGAAGAACGTCCAGTATTCGACGGGCTTCACGCTGCCCATCGGCAAATATCACCTCAAGTTTGTCGTGCGCGAGAACGAAACCGGCCGCATGGGCTCCTTCGAGGCCGACATCCAGGTCCCCGACCAGCGCAGGATTCCCTTGAAGATGAGCTCGGTGGTGCTGGCCAGCCAGATGATCCCCGCGCCGAAGAACAGCGATAATCCGCTCGACCGCGACGGCCAGCAGCTGGTGCCGAACCTGCCGCATGTCTTCCGCCAGGACCAGCACCTCTACTTCCTCTATGAGGTGTACGCGCCCTCGCATGTCGGCACGGCCAGCAGCGATCCCAAGGCCGCGAAGGAAGCCGAGAAGAATCCCAAGGCTCCGGTCAAAGTGCTGACGAGCATCGAATTTCTGAAGGATGGCGCGAAGAGCTTCGAGACGCCTCTGGTCGAAGCCAGCAGCGTCAACGTGCCCAATCGCGACGCCGTGGCCTTCCAGTTCGACGTACCGCTGAATGGCTTGAAGCCTGGGCTCTATACCTGCCAGGTCAACGTCATCGATGATGCCGGAGGCAGCTTCAGCTTCCCGCGCACGGCCGTGCTGATCCGCGAGCCCGCACCGGCTCCCACGACACCGGCAGCACCGGCACAGGGAGGCACTCCAACGCCATCCTCGCCCGGAAATTAAGACACAGAGCAAGTCACTCAACAGTGACTCCCGCCGCAGTGTAGAGTGACTGGCGGAGGACATTGCTGTGACTTGCTTTCGCTCTTTGCTGCACCGTGCGTCGGTGCTCTCTGCCTCAGCCCTGATCGGACTCTCTCTTCTCACCGCGCCCCGGCACGCACAGGCCGCAGACAGCGGCTTCGCGCACACCAGCGGACAGCAAATTGTGGACGGCAACGGCCAGCCGCTCTATCTGCGCGGCATCAACCTCGGCAACTGGTTTGAAACCGAAGGCTACATGTTCCACTTCGAACATGGCCCGCAGTCCACGCGTGAAATTGAAGCACTGACCAACGAGCTGCTCGGGCCCGATGCCTCGGCTCGCTTCTGGCACGAGTGGCGCGAGAAGTACATCACCCGCGACGACATCGCCTATCTGCATCAGATCGGCCTGAACTCGATCCGCATCCCCATCGATTACCGCTATTTCACTCCCGGCAATGACGAGGGATTTCGCCTTCTGGACCGCGTCATCGGCTGGGCGGGTGAAAACCACATCTACGTGGTCATCGACATGCACGCCGCGCCCTGCGGACAGACCGGCACGAACATCGACAACAGCTGGGGCTACCCCTGGCTCTACGACAGCGAGGAGTGCCAGCGGCAGACCGTCGAAATCTGGACGCGCATCGCCGCCCATTACACAAACAACAAGACCGTGCTCGGCTACGACCTGCTGAACGAACCCGTGCCGCACTATCCCTCGCTGCAGAAGTACAACGACAAGCTCGAGCCGGTCTACAAAAAGATCGTCGCCGGCATCCGCACCGTGGATAAGCATCACATCGTCATCCTGGGCGGCGCGCAGTGGGATACGAACTTCAAAGTCTTCGGGCCGCCCTTCGATACGAACACCGTCTACCAGCTGCACAAATACTGGATGGACCCGGTGCAGGCCTCCATCCAGACCTACGTCGATTTCTCGAAGCAATACAACGTGCCGGTGTGGCTCGGCGAATCAGGCGAGAATAACGACGCATGGATCGGCAAATTCGTAACCGTGCTGGAGCAGAATCACATCGGATGGGCCTTCTGGACGTACAAGAAGATCGATACCACCTCCTCGATCGTCTCCGCGCCCAAGCCCCGCTACTGGGACGAGATCGTCGCCTACTCGCAGCTTCCCGAGGGAACCGGCAACGCCGAGAAGCGCATCGGCGCGCGGCCGCCCCAGGACCACATCCAGGCCGCATTCGATGACCTGCTGAAGAACGTCGAGTTTGCGAACTGCGTGAAGAATCCCGGCTACATCCAGGCGCTGGGGCTGAAAGAGCAGTAGCCATCAATCTTTCTGTGGCTGCGGCGCGGCGGAACCGCTCTGCGCCTCGTCGCGCCACGGACAGTGACGGCACCCCGAGCCACAGCAGTAACCACGGCGGAGATGATACTCCGCCGTAAACACCAGGTACGGGCCGTCCATGTAATAATCACGGCCCTCCACCAGCATCTCTTCAGACATACGCCTCGCAAAACGCTCCAGCCGGCCCATTCAAGCATGAAGTCGGCTTGAGTGGGGTCGGGTGCCCCACCCATGACCCTCGGTTGGTCATGGGTGGGTCTCAAGAAAACCCAGGGCAGGAGAGGAAAACAGGCTCACCGTCGTCGGCGCATCTGTCTCTTCTTTCTCTTCCGCAAACGGCCATGTCACCGTCCGGCCCGGAATCGCGGCCGGACGCTCGCCCGGAATCACAATATCGATCAGGTTCATCGGATCTGCCGCAGCGTAAGTGATCGCTGCCTGAGCCTGCGGCCTGCGCCGCACCTCGCGCAGCATCTCCAGCGCCTCGGGCAGCGCGAACTGCTCTCCGCCAAAGCCGGAGACAAAGCGCCCGCCGCGCACGGTCCCGCGTGCTTCCATCCTGCGATACATGCCGACCAGGTCACGCCAGCGCGGCATCGACGTTTCCCGTGTCAGCAGATCGCGGAAGATCACACCGTAACGCCGCAGCAGCGTCATGCAGGCAGACTCCAGCTCGCTCTCCCACCGCTTGGCAGCTTCGCCAAGACTTTCGTCGACGAGCGGAGCCTGCGCCAGCATGCTCCAGCGCCCCGCGGCCTTGCGATTCTGCGCCGCAGGCCGCACCCGCGCAGGTGCGGTAAAAATTTGCTTCCGCCGAGGGTCCACAAGCTGGCGCAGGCTGTCGAACCCATCGGCCGTCACCAGCCCCGCAGCAACCAGTTCCCACAGCGCCAGCGCCGTCTCCTCACCCGGAGCGCCAGAGAGCCGCGCCAGCTCTGCAGGAAACATCGCTCCGCGCTCCGCGAGGCAGGAGCGCAGCCGGTTCGCCAGAGAACTCAGGCATGCCTCCAGATTCGCCCCGGGAATTTGTCGCTGTTGCAGGCACAAATCCATCCACAGCGCCTCTTCGCGCAGAAAAAAGGTGATCGGCGCCATGCCCGTAGGCACGATACGCCGCGGCCCTCCACCTTCGACCGTTGCAAATGCCGGATGCGGCGAGATGCGCCCCCATCCGACCACGCCGGTAAGCGTCAGAGCATCGAGCCAGCGCGGATCGTAATTCGCTACGCGCTGCGGCAAGATCGACCGCTCCCACTCGACGGCTGGCGCCTCGAATCCCTCGAGCCCGCGAATCGCCTCCAGCAACCCCTGCTCGCCCGAGAGCTGTCGCTGCGGCCCAAGATGCTGCCAGTCCAGAGCAAAGCGCATGTACACCGCCGGCGTCACCGGCTCGACCTGCTTGCGCAAGGCATGCAGGGTTCGCTTGTGAATCCGCTGCAACAGCCGCCGCTCGCACCACTCGACGTCTTCCTCCGCGATCGGCTCAGCAGAAGGCGGATGATCGAAGCACCCGCGCAGCATCGTGCCCGACGCCTCGAGCAGCAGCATCTGCTTCCAGATCTCGGATGCCGCAACGCCCAGCCGCTCGCCGAGCGAGCGCGAGGTCACCGGCCCAAGAATCGCCATCCATCCCTGCATCGCCTTGCGCAGAACCTCGTCGGCGCCGGCAATGTTCGCCGGCAGCGCAATGAATTGCTTATCATATGCAGCATCCGGCCATAGCAGCTTCAGCTCAGCCAGCCGCTCGGCGGCGGCAATATACCTGCGCCCACCCGCGAACAAAAACCCGGCGCGGCGACTGCGCTCCAGCGACGCGAAGAACGGCCCCCAATGCTGCGTGCGCGGATCGTCCATCATCGCCTGCGGCACTATCACCAGTGAACACAGCAGGTCATGCAGCTCGTGTTCGTCGCGCGGATCGGGCCATACCTGCGCGCGCACCTCCTCGATCGCCGCCGGCGAAAGCCGTCCCGCCTCGCCCAGCGCCTGGTCGGGCAGCAGGCCGCGCATGGCCACGGCGCGCGCGCGCCGCTCCTCGAGCCCCGCCTCATCGAGAAAGGCATTGGGATGCGCGTTGACCAGCTCATGCGCGAAGACCGAAGGCGTCGTCGTGTCGATGGCCACGCAACGGATCGCGCCCGAGTCCATCGCGGCGAGAATCTTCGTCAGCCCCTCCAGGTCCATCGCCTCCTGCAGCACATCCCGCATGACTTCTCGAACGAGCGGATGATCCGGGATCTGGATATCGCCCTCGATGTTCTCAAAGCACGCCGCAGCCTGCGGAAAAACACTGGCCAGCAGATCGTCGGAGCGCGTGCGCATGATCTGCGGAGGAACTTTCTTGCCCTTCTGGAAGCGCAGCAGCTGCAGGCTCCGGCACGCATCCCAGCGCCAGCGCGACTTGAAGATTGGTGAAGCCAGCGAGGCCTGCTCGAGCAGTTCCTTCACCGTCAGCGTGGTCAGGAACTGGAAGACATCGCTCAGCGGAAAGCTGTGCTGCTCGGCCAGCGAGATGTTGAGCCCGTTGTCCGTAGCCGCGGCCTGCAGCTCAAAATTGAACCCGCGGCAGAAACGCTTGCGCAGCGCCAATCCCCACGCCTTGTTGATGCGGCCGCCGAAGGGCGCATGCAAGATGAGCTGCATGCCGCCGCCCTCATCGAAGAACCGTTCTGCAACAACCGTGGTTACAGATGGAATGGTGCCCAGCACCGCGCGCCCGGCAGCCACATAACCGATCATCTGCTCGGCAGCCGAATCGTTCACCGCGCAGGCATCCTTCAACCACGCCGCCGTTGCCGCCACTTCCTCATGCGACTGGCTGATGAACCCCGGCTCGACTGTAGGCGTGCGCTCAGCGATCTCGCAGCGCAGCGCGGAGACAAACTGCGACAGCTCCCAGGTTCGCAACGGCGCTTCGCCCGTCCAGAAAGGCAGGCTCGGCGGCTGCCCATGCGCATCTTCCACATGCACATGCCCGCTCGACTCGATGCGCTGAATGCGCCAGCTCGTATTGCCCAGCAGGATCACATCGCCCGGCGACGAATCCACCGCGAAGTGCTCGTCGAGCGTGGCAATCTGCACGCCCTCCGGCTGCATGATGACATGAAACAGCGGCAGATCCGGAATCGTACCGCCATTCGTGACAGCAGTGATGCGCGCCCCGCGCCGCGCCTGAATCTGCCCATGTACGCGATCACGAAGCAAATACGAACCATAGCGGCCGCGGCTGGACTCGATGCCTTCACTCAGCAGGCAGAGCGCCTCGTCGAACTCGTCCCACGTCAGTGCTCGATACGGCTGCGCACGGCGGAAGAGCTCGAAGAGACGCTGCTCCTCCCACGGCTCCGCTGCGCAGGACGCGACGATCTGCTGCATCAGCACATCCACCGGCTTCTGCGGAATCTCCAGCCGATCGAGCAGGCCGCTGCGCATGGCGCGGATCAGAGCAGCTGTCTCGATCAGGTCATCGCGCGTGGTCACGAAGAAGCGTCCCTTCGGCGTCGCACCGCGCCAGTGGCCCGCGCGTCCCACACGCTGCATGGCCACGCCGATAGCGCGCGGCGTGCTGATCTGGCAAACCAGATCGACGCTGCCGATATCGATGCCCAGCTCCAGCGAAGCCGTCGCCACCAGCACGCGAATCTCGCCATCCTTCAGGCGCCGCTCGCTCTCCAGCCGCAGCGCACGCGAAAGGCTGCCATGGTGCGCGGCTACGTTCTCCGTACCGATCAGTTCCCCCAGCGCAAAAGCCAGCCGCTCCGCCATGCGACGCGTGTTCACAAAGACCAGCGTCGAACGATGCTCGGCCGCAAGTTCGACGATCCGCGCATGGATGCTCTCCCACACCGCCGTCGTCGCCACCGAGCCCAGCTCTTCATTCGGAATCTCGATGCCGAGATCGAGCCCGCGCCGCTGCCCGGCCTGCACAATCTCAACCTCACCACCACGCGCGCCGCCGAGAAAATCCGCCACCAGCTCGATTGGATTCTGCGTAGCCGAGAGCCCGATCCGCTGCGGCGCCTCATGGCCCCCATTGACATATCCACAGACGAAATCGCCGGGCGCGAGCGGATTTTCTCCACGCACCAGCGCATCCAGCCTCTCCAGCGACAGCGACAGGTGCGAACCGCGTTTGTCATCGGCCACCGCATGGATTTCATCCACGATCACGGTGCGCACGCGGCGCAGGTTCTGCCGGCTCTTCTCCGAGGTCAGCAGGATATAGAGCGACTCCGGCGTGGTCACGAGAATGTGCGGCGGCTGCTTGAGCATGGCGCGGCGCTCGGCCGGCAGCGAGTCGCCGGTGCGCACAGCGGCAAGAATCGGCGGACAAAGATAGCCGCGAGCCATTGCCAGCTCCTGAATCTCACGCAACGGCGCTTGCAGGTTCTTCTGCACATCATTCGAGAGCGCCTTGAGCGGCGAAACGTAAACCACCTGCGTGGCCGCATCCAGGCGTCCCTCGATAGCCTGGCGCAGCAGCGCATCAATCGCAATCAGAAACGCAGCCAGCGTCTTGCCGCTGCCCGTAGGCGCGGAGATGAGCACCGGCTTTCCCGCAAGGATATGCGGCCAGCCCTCTTCCTGCGGCTCCGTAGGCGTGCCGAAGCGGCGCACGAACCACTCCTGCACCACCGGGTGCGCCCAGCGCAGGCTCGCAGGCACAGCCGCGGAATCGAGCGAGGAAGGCAGCGCGGAGGACAGCATGCGCCTATTCTAGCCCGATTTTCGTCTCCTCTTCGCCCTCAATCACTTAGCTACTCCTAGCAACCGAAGCACCTCCGGTCCTGACGAAATCTTTAGAAAGCATTTCAGAAGCCTTTACGGGCACGCGTTTTGAATCAGAGGTGCCGGAATCTCCGGCGGAGGATGTATGAGTAGCTTCCGTACCTGCCGTCCGCTTCTTGTTGATGCCACACAGTGCCACGCCGACCAGACCATCACAACGGATATGGGCTTCCGCCATGTGCGCCGCGGCGAGTGGATCATCAAAGGCGAAGATGGCGAGTGCTATGTCGTGGATGACGCCTTCTTCCAACGCACCTTCCTTCCCCTCCAGACCTATCCCTGGGAGACAACCGAAGAGAGCCGCAACTACGGAAGCTAAAAGGATGTTGTCATTCCGAGCGAGCGAAGCGAGTCGAGAAACCCGCCGTTCCTCTTCACGCAATGCAGCCTCAGGCCATGCGACGAGCACGTAAAATGCGGATATATGCCCGCATCCGCAACACTGAGCGCGGAAGACCGCGCCCGCCGCATCCGCCTGCTGCTTTTCGATGTGGACGGCGTCCTCACCGACGGCGGCATCTGGCTCTTTCCCGCGCCTGAAGCCGCACTCTCCACCGCTGAACACGCCGAGTCTCTTGCCGACAAAGGCGGCTTCGCCTTCGCCTCGGGCTCCATGATCGAAGCCAAGGGCTTCAACGCCCATGACGGCTCCGGCGTCTCGCTCGCCCGCCTCGCCGGCATCCGCGTAGGCATCGTCACCAAGCGCGTCTCGGAGGCGGTGTCTCTGCGCGCGCGCGATATGCGCGTCGACCACGTCTACATGGGGCAGGCCCACAAGATGCAGGCCGTCGAAGAGATGATGGAGAAGGATGGCGTCACACTCGAAGAGATCGCATACGTCGGCGATGACATCATCGATCTGCCCGTCATGCGCGTCTGCGGCCTGGCGATTGCCGTCGCCAGCGCCCGTCCGCAGGTGAAGGCTGCTGCGCACTGGGTTGCGCCCAGCCCCGGCGGACACGGCGCAGGACGCGATGCCGTCGAGTTCATCCTCGAGGCAAAAGGCGTGCTCGACGAGACCATCGAGCGCTATATTGAGGAACGCAGCCCCGGCGCAGGGCACTTCCAGCCATGATCGAAAACTCCAGGCGCACGTTGCGCGCGCCCCATCTCCAGGCACCGTGGACGCTCTTCTGGGTCGGCTTCCTCGTCCGTGTTGTCTACATCACGGTCGCGCATACCTATCGCGTCCCCGCGTATGCCGATCACTTCAAGTTCGGCTACGAGATGGGCCGCGTCGCACGCGCGCTGGTCACCGGCGCGGGCTACGCCGATCCCTTCAACGGACACACCGGCCCCACAGCATGGGTGCCGCCGGCCTATCCGCTGCTCATTGCCGGAGCGTTCAAGCTCTTCGGCGTCTACTCGCTGTTCGCCGGCTGGGCACTCCTCGTCTTCAACAGCCTCTTCAACGCGGCCGCCGCACGCTGGGTTTATGAGATCGCCGCACGCTGCTTCCACCGCAAGGTTGCCGTGTGGTCGGGATGGATCTGGGCTCTCTACCCGGCGGTGATGGAGTATGCCACGCGCTGGGTCTGGGAGACAGCCATCTCGACCGCGCTCTTCACCTTTGTGCTGCTGCTGGCGCTGCGCATGCGTCGCGTGGGCGAGCCTGTAGACGAAGGACAGGAACACCGCGCAGCCACACTCGGACAGTGGCTGTTCTTCGGACTGATCTGGGGCATCATCGCCCTCTCGAACTCCACCATGCTGCTCTTCCTTCCCGTCTGCGGGCTCTGGATACTGATGGGCAGCAAGCCGCTGTCGCAGACCATCCTGAAAGCTGTGGCCGCAGGCGTGCTCTGCATGGCCGTCATCACGCCATGGATCGTACGCAACTGGCAGGCCTTCCATGCCTTCGTGCCCATGCGCTCCAACTTCGGCGCCGAGCTCTACGCCGGCAACGGTCCCGGCTCCATGGGCTTTCGTTACGGCGCGCTCATCGGCCTGCCTGAGCAGGAGCCGCAGCACAAGCTCTATAAGCAGCTCGGCGAGATCGAGTATGTACGCAAGCGCGGCCAGTTGGCCAAGGAGTACATCGCCGCGCATCCGGGCCATTTCGCACAGCTTTCGCTCGAGCGTTTCGACTTCTTCTGGGCCAGCGTGCCGCATCCCACCGACAAGCACTGGTTTCTCGACTTCATCCGTCAGCTCGACTACTGCCTGCCCAGCATCACCGGCGTGCTCGGCCTGCTGCTCGCGCTCAAGCGGCGCGTGCCCGCGGCCGGACTCTTCGCATGGGCCTTCGTCCTGCTGCCGTTTACGTATTATTTTGTGACCGTGGAAGCACGCTTCCGGCATCCCCTTGAGCCGCTCATCGTGATCCTCTCGGTCTATCTCTTCCAGTCCGCCGAACGGCGCCGGGCCTCAACGGCTGCGGCCGCGCAGGCGTGAAGAGGAATTTGTGACAGATACCATTACAAAATCAAACCGCTTCCGCGCCCCATGGATCATCTTCTGGGCCGGTTTCCTGCTGCGTGCACTGGTCATCGTCATCGGCCACACCTATAAAATCCGCCTCGCGCAGGATCACTTCCAGTTCGGCTGGGAGATGGGCCGCATTGCCCGCGCTCTGGTCACCGGCTACGGCTACGCGGACCCATTTGTCGGCCACACCGGACCCACCGCATGGACGCCCCCCATCTTTCCCCTGCTGCTGGCCGGCGTCTTCAAGCTCTTCGGCGTCTACACCGCGCTCTCGGCGTGGGTCATTCTCACCATCAACAGCGTCTTCTCCGCGGCCGTCTCGCTCTTCGTCTATGAGATCGCCGCCCGCTGCTACAACCTGCGCGTGGCGAAGTGGTCCGCGTGGATGTGGGCCGTGTATCCGGCAGCATTGCAGTACGCCATCCACTGGGTCTGGGAGATGTCGCTCACCGCGATGCTCTTCACCTGGGTGCTCGCGCTCGCGTTGCGCATGCGCGGCATCGGAGAAGACAAGCCTCGCGAAGCGACTGCCACGCAATGGCTAGGATTCGGTCTTCTGTGGGGCAGCATTGCGCTCTCCAACTCCACCGTGCTGCTCTTCCTGCCCATCTGCGGACTATGGATACTCTTCGGAGCGAAGCAGCCGCTCGCCCAACTCGGCAAGGTCGCACTCGCCAGCCTCGTCTTCCTCGCTATTCTCGGCTCCTGGGAGACGCGCAACTTCCAAGCCTTCCACAAATTCATCCCCATCCGCGGCAACATGGGTGCGGAGATGTGGGCCGGCAGCGGCCCCGACTCTAACGGATTTGCCTGGATGGCCACGCTGCCGCTCGAGGAGCGCAACCCCGAGACCATCCGCTACCGCACGCTCGGTGAGGTCGAATACACGCGCCAGCAGGGCGAAAAGTGGCACGTCTACATGCGAACGCACCATCTGCACTACGCCGCCATCTCGCTCAAGCGGTTCTACTTCTTCTGGGCCGGAGTGCCGCATCCCACCGACGCGCATCCCGCCGCCGAAGCCATCCGCGAGATCGATTACTGCTTCTTCAGCATCACCGGCATTCTCGGCCTGCTGCTTTCGCTCAGAAATCGAATTCCCGCCGCAGGACTCTTCGCCTGGTCTTTCGTGCTTCTGCCTCTGACGTACTATTTTGTAACTGTGGCTGCACGTTTTCGCCATCCCCTTGAACCGCTGCTCTTCCTCTTCACGGTGTATCTCTTCCAGTCCGCGCAGCCGCGCAGAAAGCACGAGGCCACATGAAGACGATCAAGCGCAGCGACTTTACGGCTCCGTGGATGCTGGTCTGGATCGCGCTCGCCGTGCGCGTCCTCTACATGACCTTCGCGCACACCTGGCGCTTCTCGCCCATCGAGGATCACTTCAACTTCGGCCACGAGATGGGCCGCATCGCCCGCGCCGTCGCCACCGGCTACGGCTACGCCGATCCTTTCAATGGCCACACTGGCCCCACGGCGTGGCTGCCGCCCGTCTATCCGCTGCTCATCGCCGCCTGCTTCAAGCTCTTCGGCGTCTATTCGAACGGCGCAGGCTGGGTACTGCTGGCGTTGAACAGCGTCTTCTCCGCGCTCACCATCCGCCCGCTGTGGGAGATCGCGCAGCGCTCCTTCCATCGCAGCGTCGCCACCTGGTCCGCGTGGATCTGGGCACTCTATCCAGCCTTCCTGCAGTACGCGGTCAAGTGGGTGTGGGAGACCACGCTCACCACCTGGCTCTTCACCTTCGCGCTGGTCCTCGCGCTGCGCATGCGCGGCATCGGCGAAGATCGCCACGAGTCCCCCACCGTCGGCGAGTGGCTCGGCTTCGGACTGGTCTGGGCCGGCATCGCGCTCACCAATCCCTCACCGCTGCTCTTCCTGCCCGTCGCCGGTGTATGGATCATCCTCGGCTGCCCGCTGCGCGACTGGCAGTCGCAGGCCGGCAAGGCCGTGCTCGCGGCCGTGCTCTTCATCGCCTGCGTCGCGCCGTGGACCTATCGCAACTACCGCGCCCTGCATGCCTTCGTCCCGCTGCGCGCCAACTTCGGCGCCGAGCTCTATCTCGGCAACGGGCCCGGCTCGAACGGCCTCGAGATGGGCTGGCAACATCCCTACATGGCGCCCGATCAACGCGAGATCTATCGCCGCATGGGTGAAGTCGCCTACTCGAAGATGCGCGGCGACGCGGCCAAGGCCTACATCAAACAAGACCCGCTGCACTTCCTGCACAACTGCCTGCTGCGCACCTTCTACTTCTGGGCAGGCGTGCCCCGCACCAGCGTGCGCGGCTTCTGGAAGCAGTACGGACCGGACCTGAACTTCGACCTCATCACCATCGTCGGCCTGCTTGGCCTGCTGCTGACGCTCACCCGCCGCATCCCCGCCGCGGGGCTCTACGCACTGGCCTTCGCATTGCTGCCGCTCACCTACTACGCGGTCACGGTCTCAGCACGCTTCCGCCATCCGCTCGAGCCGCTGATCGTGATCTTCACCGTCTATCTCTTCCAGAGCGCCGAGAAGCGCTGGACCATCTGGCCCTGGCGGTGAACCAGGGCACTGTCATTTATTCAGTTTGATGGAGCGGCCTTTGTATCTCCGGGAACAGGCTGCAAAGTCGGTGCAGCGGGCGTAGCTTTTTCCATGGCTGGAATCAGGTTATCGCTATCCTTGGTGAAGATGACGTTTATCGAGGTCTTCACCTCCACAACCTTGCCCCAATGCTCATAAGGTTTGTAGACACGATGCTGATAGCTACCTGCCGAAGCGCATCTGGACCAGAAACGGCCTTGACGTCGTGCATTCGCCCATCCTTGCCGATCGTTCCTTTGATCTTTACGATCCCGGCCATGCCAACAGGCTTGGGTACAGCAGGGCAGCCGTTTGTACTCGTGGTTGAAGACTGAGTCTGTTGATCTTCAGCCCAAACCATAGGCAGAACGGAAACTAAGCAAAGCGCTACGATGCATCCACGTAACCCGAACATGTAAACACACTCTCAACGGCAAGGATGGTCCTGGCTAAAGAATACTAGTGGTGAAACATCTCTCCCGCGCAAGCGGCACAAACCCTTACGGCTCGACCTCTTTCACCTTCTGCGCGTACCAGGCCTTCGCGTACTTCCAGTGGATATACGCCGAGTGGTTCAGGTGATAGATCAGCCCCTGCGTGCCGTCGAGAAATCCGCCGCGGAAAATGTAATTCTTGATGAACGTAAAGAAGGGGTTCACCACTCCCAGCCAGATCAGTGCGCCGGTTGACTTCGCCTTCCCACGCCGCACCAGCACATCCAGCGTCTCCGTGCTGTAGTCGTTCATGTGGCTCAGGTAGAGCTCAAAATCCGGGTACGCATAGTGCAGCAGATCGTTCTTCAGCGTGCCCTTCGGCCCTTCGTGCTGCGGCGTGCCGTGCGGACCGCCCTTCACGTCCATCACCGCCGAGCCGCGCTTGAACAACCGCAGCTTGTGGTCGGGATAGAACCCGCCGTGCCGCACCCAGCGATCCATAAACAGGTTCAGCCGCGGCAGCCAGTAGGCCGTAAACTCCGGCTTGTCTTGCTCTGATTTCTCAAGTACCTGCCGAATCTCCGCCGCCAGCTCCGGCGTTACGACTTCATCCGCGTCCAGCAGCAGTATCCAGTCGCTCGTGCACTGGTTGATGGCAATCGTCTTCTGCTGGGGATGCCCCTCGAAGTTGCGGTTAAACGAGTGCTTGGCGCCGAACTCGCGGGCAATCTCCGGCGTACGATCCACGGAGCCGGAGTCGACGATCACAATCTCGTCGGCCCAGCGGACGCTCGAAAGGGTGCGCGGGAGGTTCTTCTCCTCGTTGCGCGCGATCATGGCGACGGACAGCGTGGCAGGCATCTTCGCTTTCAGTTATATCGCGAAGCCGCGCCCGAGAGGCTGCTATGCACGAACCTGCCCTCGTCAATCGTTGCGCAAGGCCGCCATCGGGTCCACGCTCGCAGCCCGGCGAGCCGGCACCGTCGCGGCGAACAAAGCGGCCAGCGCAAGCAGCAGCGGATCATAAGGCGCAACGCCAAAAAGCTGACCGGCAATAGCCCGGCCCACACCGATGGCCGCAGGAATGCCGAGGACCAGCCCCAATCCCACCTGCAGAAATGCGCCGCGCAGCACCATGGCCACAACAGACTGACGATCTGCTCCAAGCGCCATGCGGATACCGATCTCTCCCGAACGCTGTTCGACCGAGTAGGCAGTGACGCCATAGAGTCCGACCGCCGCCAGCACCAGCGCCAGCGCGCCAAACAGCATGGTCAGGCGGGCGATAAGCTGCTCCTGAGCGTAGTCGGCGCTGAGAAGCTCATCGTATTTGGAGAAGCTCTCTACCGTGAGATCGGGATTCACTTCCGCGACTGCGTTGCGCACCTTCTCTTCCAGCCCCGGAGGATTGCCCGGCGCCCAGAGAACAATCTGGCGCAGATAATGCGAGCGGGTTTCGCTGTTGATGTCATCGCCACCCAGATACTGCTCAAACTGGGTCTCCGGCATAAAGAACATGGGTTCGGCCATCCTGCCGCTCTGCAGATGCTCCGCGTTCAACAGATATTGGATATCCGCCACCACGCCGATAATTTCCATATCGCCGGCATGACCGGCCAGATTCTTTCCGAAATGCTGGCCGATAGGATTCTGCCCCGGGAAGAAGTGCTTCGCAAAAGCATCGTTGACCACAGCGACATGCCGCGAGGAAGCAGTGTCGTCCTCCGTAATCGAACGTCCCTGCAGCATGCGCGTGCCAAGAGTCTGGAAGAAGCCGGGCTCGATACGCACATACCCTGCGGTCACATCCTCTCCCGGAGCCGGCTCAGGCCGTCCCTCGATGCGAATGAACGTATCCCAGTTGTCGCCGCTCATCGGCGCATAGAGCGAGGAGCTGGCGCCACGCACGCCTGGAATAGCCTGGAGACGATCTTCGATCTGCCGGTACAGCATGGGCAGGTCGTTCGGCTGATATCCGGCCAGCAGCGGCTCGACCGTGGCCACATAGCGGCCCTCGGTCTTGAAGCCGAAGGACTGATGCTCCAGGTTGCGCAGGCTCTGGGTCAGCATGGCCGCCGCGCTCAGCAGCACCAGCGAGAGCGCCGCCTGCGAGATCACAAGCGCCTTCTGCGGCCATGCAATCTTTTGCCCGCTGGAGCGGTTGGCCCCGCGCAGCGCCTCCACCGGCTCGGCATGCGAGCTGATCCAGGCAGGCGCAATCCCGAAAACCACACCCGTGAGCGCAGAAAGTCCCATGGCAAAAAGCAGGACCGTCCACGAAGGGCTGGCCTGGATTGGAACGTAATGATCTCCGCCCGAGAAGGCAAAGTGCAGAATGAGGCTCGTGCCGCCATAGGCCACAAGCAGCCCGGCAACGCCTCCCAGCACGCCCAGAACGACACTTTCAAACAGCGCTTTTCGCACCAGCAGCGCGCGCGAAGCGCCAAGCGCCATGCGCACCGAAAGCTGCTGACGGCGGGCAAGGCCACGCGCCAGCAAAAGATTGGTCAGGTTCGCACAGGCAATCAGCAGAACGCAGCCGGCGGCCAGCAGCAGCAGGCGCAGTCCATCCTCGTAGCGCGCGCGCATCTGCGCCACGCCCGCGCCTCCCGGCGTAAGAAAGAGCTGCTGCTTGGGCAGCCGCTCCCGGTCATTCGCCTGCATATCTTCTATGTGACCGAGCTGCCACTGGCGCAGCTCCAGGCGCAGCTTGGCCTCCAGAGCCTTCGGATCGGTGCCGGGACGGACCCGGCCGATGACATCGATCCAGTTCTGGTCGGCATTGTTCAGCAGCGAGCTGGTGCCCTGCATCATTGGCTCGTCAGAGAACGGAATCCAGAGATCGGGTGTGCCCCAGGTGCGGACGCCAGCGCCGAAGAAGCCCGGTGCGCCAATGCCCACAATGGTGAAGGACTTGCCATTGAGCTCGAAGGAGGCACCCACCACCGAGGGGTCCGAGCCGTACTTCTGCTGCCAGGTGTGATACGCCATCACTGCCACCGGTGCGGCGTCCTCGCGGTCGTCTGCCGGCGTAAACACGCGCCCTGCCCATGCCCCCACACCAAAGGTGGAGAAGAAGTTTCCCGAAACGAACTGGCCGATGCGCAGCTCCGCGCGGCCGGCGACACCGCTGCGGCGCACGCCGAGCCCGGTATCGCCTCCCTCGAAACCCGCCAGGTCGGCAAACTCCGGCGTATGGTCGCGGAAATGCCGATAGAGCTCATAAGAAAAGAGCGAATACTCGTTATCCCCGCGCCCGCTCTGGGTATAGCCGCCGATGACGCAGCAATGGATCTGATCCCCGATGCGATAGAGCTCCGACGGCCGGGCCACCGGCAGCGACTTCAGCATCACCTGCTGCACCAGCGTGAAGATGGCCGTGGTCGCGCCGATACCCAGCGCCAGCGTCAGCACCGCGGTCACAGTGAATCCCGGCGCCTTGCGCAATTGCCTCAGGGTATATCTCAGATTAGCCCACATCGCTCATCGCTCCTTTGGCGGTCACCGGATAGAGAAGCACGTTCCCGGCCAACGGGGAGCGGTGAAAAGTCTTTGAAAGTAAGGCATTTAAACAAAACATCCGGCCCAGAAGCGTGTTCACACGCGAAGACAGGTGTGCGAAATCGAACAGGGTTACCGGGGCCGCAGGAAAAACCTGCGTCATCCCGCTTCAGCCGGTACAGATCCATCATCTAATCTGGAGCATCAGCCTCCATAGCATTTCAGACAGCCTGTGCAGACTCGATCCGCTCAGGCGCTTGAGGAAGAAACTTTGCGGTATTGGAAAGCGCTCACATTTCTGCGGCTCCTCCTGCCTCTGCTCCTGCTGGTATCCCAGGCCTCAACCCCGCTCATGGCCAGCAGCAAGGACCCGCATTTCGACTACGAAAACCCGATCCAGACCGATCCCATCCGCGATCCGCAGATCACCAAGGTCGGCAGCACCTGGTACATGACCGGGACCGCCTTCCCTTTCTTCGACGGCACCGCCGCCGGACCGATCCCCGGCGTAAAGCTGTGGTCTTCCACCGATCTGACCCACTGGAAAGACCTGGGCGTTCTCGTCGCACCGAGCAAGGATCGCTGGTATCGCCGCCGCTTCTGGGCGCCGGAGCTCTTCCCCTACAAGGGCAAGTGGTATCTCACCTTCTCCTGCCCCTTCGGCGAAACACCCGACAGCCCCGAGAGCATCGCGCTCGCTGTCGCCGACACCATCACCGGCCCGTATAAAGTCCTCACCGAAGACAAGCCGCTCACCGAGGGCAACGGCGCCACGCTCTTCCAGGATGACGACGGCAAAGTCTACCTCTTCCGCGACGGCGTCACCGCGACGCTGGTCGATCTGCCCAACGCCGTCCCCATCGGCCAGCCGTTCCCGGTGATCCAGCCCGGCGCCGACGGCGCATGGGACGGCCCGGCGAAGGGCGGCCCATCCGTCGGTCTCGAAGGCCCGACGGTGATGAAGCACGGCCGCTCCTACATCCTGCTCTATTCGTCCTGGGGACGCGGCTACGAGGTCGGCGAGGCAACAGCCGACACCATCACCGGACCATGGCGCAAGTCACGCAGCAATCCCATCTACGGCGCGCAGGACGAGGAGTGGGCGAAGATCTACAAGCACGCCTACACGCAGAAGTCCGATGTCCCCTACGGCCAGCTCGGCCACGGCTCACCCTTCATCGGGCCGGACGGCGATCTCTGGTTCGGCTGCCACGGCTACCTGAAGGGCAAGGGCCAGCTCCCGCACCTGGTCATCACACCTATGCGCATCGATCATGACCAGGTGAAGATGGTCGTCACCTGGACGCCGCAGGTGCTCTTCTACCCCAAGAAATTCCACGTCCGCCCCACCGACACCCGCCTCGCCTCACCGGATTTAGCAACGCTAGCCGACCAGTAGTGGGAATGCAGGGATAGGGGATAGAAAAGACCCGGTGCCCCACGTTTCAACCCTGAGACGCGGGAAGGCACGAACCCTGGATTCCCCAGTCTTCCGAGAGGGAAACGAAAACGGGTGCCCCACCCAAGCTCCGCTTGGGTGGGAAGGCACGAACTCCGCACACGAAAGAATAGAACCCCCGACACGCGACCAACGGGAGCGGGGCCGAAGGCGATTCGCCCTGCGCGCAGCAGCTATTTGAGCGTGAGCACGATCTTTCGCGTGTCGCCGCCGGCCGAGGTCATCACGATCTCGCCATCGCTGCGCCGCTTCACGCTCGGAAACTTCTCACCCCACTCCACCAGCACAATGCTGTCCGGTGCAGCCAGGTCATCGAGCCCCAGCGTATCGAGCTGCCGCTCGCCTTCAATGCGGTAGAGGTCCAGATGATAGAGGTTCACCGGCGTCTTCGCCGCGCCCTGCGTGCCCTCATATTCATGCACCAGCGTAAAGGTTGGACTGGTGACCTCGTCCGGCTCTGCCGCATCCAGCGCCTCGGCAATGCCCTTCACCAGCGTCGTCTTGCCCGCGCCCAGATCGCCGCGCAGGATAAGAAACTTCGGCGGAGCGAGCAGTTCGGCAATCTTGTGGCCGGTCGCGATGGTCTCGGCGGCAGAGGTCGTCGTGAACTCGTAGGTCTTCCCAGCTTCAGCCTTCCCGACAGCTTCTGCCTTTGCCTTTTCGGTCGTCGTCATCGTGCCTCCAACGCTTCCAAGATATCCTGCGGCAGACCTGCCAGCCATGTAAAACCGGCCGCATCCTGCGGTGAAAAACGATACGCGCGCCACAGGTGCGCGACCGTATCCGTGGCCAGCAGCGTGCGCTCGTCCTGCTCACGAACAGCAAAGTCCGCGGCAAGCCCGTGCAGGTAGACTGCTGCGCTCACCGCCTCAGCCGCCTGCTTCGGATGCTGCGCCAGCAGGGCTGCGACCATGCCGGTAAGAATATCGCCGCTGCCGCCCTTGGCCATGCCCGGGTTGCCGCTCGTGTTGATGGCAAGCTGCCCATCGGGCTGCGCCACGAGTGTACGCCATCCTTTTAAAACCAATGTGACATGGTGCTTCGCAGCAAACTCCCGCGCCAGCGGCTCGCGCCGCGCCTGCACCTCCTGCGTGGGGATGCCGGCCAGGCGCCCCATCTCGCCCGGATGCGGCGTCAGCACCATCGTCCGCCCGCGCCCATCGAGCTTATCGATATGCTTCGCCATAATATTCAGCGCATCGGCATCGAGCACAACCGGGATTGTCGTGCGCTCCAGCAGTTCCAGCACCAGCTTTTCCGCCGATGGCGATTGCCCAAGTCCAGGCCCGATGGCCAGCACCGTGATCCTGTCCAGCAGCGCGTCGAAATCGATACGCTCGAGATCGAAACCACCGTCGGCAGCCTCCGGCAGCGCCTCGGTCATCAGCTCAGGAGTAATCGCCGCGACCAGTGGCAGGATCGACTCGGCCACCGCCGTCGTCACCAATCCCGCGCCCGCGCGCAGCGCGGCCAGCGACGCCATGGCCGGAGCGCCCGATTTCCCGCGCGCACCGCCCACCAGCAGCACATGACCGAAATTGCCCTTGTTGCTCTCCGCCCTGCGAGGCCCGTCGAGCGCCGCCTTTGCAGCGCCGCTCCAGCTCAGGTTCAAAGTAGAACGAATCGCCGCGTCAGGAGACCCGATCGGCGCAACCACAATCGGCGCATACACCGATCCACAGAGATTCCCACAGACATGCGCCAGCTTGGGCGCGGTAAACGTAACAACGGCATCCGCGCGGAATGCGCCTTCGACCGCGAACTCGCGCGAATCGGCACCCCAGCCCGAGGGCAGATCGACCGCGATCACCGGCATCTCGAGCGCGTTCACCCGGTCCCGCAGCGCCGCAGCCGTACCCCGCAGCGGAGGCTGGAATCCTGTTCCGACCACCGCATCGAGCAGCAGATCGGCATTTTCGAAAAGCTCGCGTACATCGGGACGGCCGAGATCCGCCTCTTCGCGGACCAGCACCGGCTCCATCGCCATCTCTTCGAAGGCGATCTTCGCATCGCCCTTCAGCGCCGCCGGATCGCCCAGCAGCAGCACATGCACCCGTCGCCCTGCAGCGATCAGCTCACGCGCAGCGACAAAGCCATCACCTCCGTTGTTGCCCCGCCCGCAAAATACCAGTATCGAGCGTGCGGAAGAAAACTCGCGCACCACAAAGCGCGCCACCGCCGCTCCGGCATGGCGCATCAGGTCGATCGACGACACGCCGTATGTCTCGGCCGTCACCCGATCGGTGGTCCTCATCTCGTCGGCAGAAAGTATCCGCATCCCGTCTCGCATCCTAACCGATTCCAGATGCGCAAAGGAGCGCTGTGGAGTGCACACATCGCGAGAAATCGCCGAAAAAGAAAACGGCCTCCGCAGAGGAGGCCGTCTCGTTCTGAACGATTCAGGGCTATAGGTTTGTCATTCCGACCGAAGCATTCGTTCTTTCCGTTGTCATCCCGACCGGGGAGCGAAGCCGAAGGCGATCCGCCCTGCGCGCAGCAGCGACCAGTCCTTACTGCGGAGCGCCCTGCTCCGTCGCAGCCGCCGCCGGGGTCGCCGGCTCGCCCTGCTTCGAGGCAAAGTAGCTGTGATCCCAGAGGTTGCGGTAGAAGACGCCGGTCAGCTCGGCCGCCTTCGGCCCGAAGGTCGGGCGTCCGCCTTCGAGGAAGAAGACCGTCACGATCCGGCCGTACTGCGTGTCCGCATAGGAGGCGAACCAGCCGAAACGCGTGCCGTTGTCCGAGCAGGTGCCGGTCTTGCCCATCACCGGGAATTGGCTGAAGTTGGCGCGCAGCGAGCGGGCAGTGCCGTAGTCGACCGCTGCCGCCATGCCGCTCTGAATCTCCGGAATGATGCGGGCGATGTCGAGCGTGCGCTTGATCTTGGGCTGGAAATTCAGCACCTGGTCGGGCGAGGTCGGATGCTGCAAGTAGTAGAGCGTGCCGCCGTTGGCGATGGCCGAAACCAGCGCGCCAAGCTGCAGCGGGGTCATCGAGACGCTCTCGCCGAAGCTGCACATGCGGCCTACGCCGCCGCGATCCTCGGGCAGCACCTGATCGGGATAGACGCCGAGCTGCTCACCGGGAATGTTGTAACCGGCCAGCTCACCCAGGCCGAACTGGTTCGCATAGTGGCGCACGCGCTCGAAACCGAGCCGGCGGCCGATGGTCTCAAAGTAGAGGTTATTTGAGTGCGCCAGCGCCTCGGTCAGGGTCATGTGGTAGTTGCCGCCCAAGTTCACCGGCGTGTCCTTGGTGATGATGCCCTCTTCAAGAGCAGCCAGCGCGACCGAAACCTTGATCGTCGAGCAGGGCTCGGCGCCGCTCGAAAGCGCGAGCTTCTGGTTCACCATGGCCAGGATGCGGCCGTTACTTGGGTCGATAGCGACTGCGGTGCCGTTCATGTTGCCGAGCGCGGCAATCGCCGCCTCGCGCACCACCGGGTCTTCACCCGCCGTGATGTCGCCCTGCGTCTGGTCGATATCCGTAAAGGAGCTGGCATAGAAGCGCTCCCCGCCCCCACGGCGAATCACCAGATTCGCCCGGCGCAGACGCGCCCCGCCACGGGTACGAACACGGGTCGACGCGCTGACCACGCGCCGGCTGTGCTGGCGGCTGGCTATATGCCTGGCCGCGGCAGCCGACTCATGAACACGAGTCGCCCGGCGATGGGCGGGATGGCGGGTGGTCGCGGAACCGGCACGGCAGAGCGTGGAACCGGCGAGAGCCATGGCGAGCACGAAAAGAAAGAGACGCTTCATCGATTATCCGATCCTGATATCCGAATCCGGAGGCCGTGTCTCGAACCCCGATCCTTCAGCCGTTGTTCTGGGCCCAGCTCTGAACTCTGTCCCGGGCTTTCAAGCGTTCTGACTTGCATCGTACGCAGAAACCGCTCGTATGACCGCTCAAAGTGATGCCAGAGTGATCGGCACTGCTCAAAAGAGGCAACAGATACCGAAATGGCAAACGCCGCAAAGCGGATAACCTGCCGGTAAAAACCCCAAATGGAATCTGGAGTTCCGCCAGGCAGTTCCGCTGGCTCAAAACTGCTTGCGTTTTGGGTGGAGTTGCCTGCACCCAGTGTACTTGAGAGTTACGGTCAGCTTCCAGCCGCCAACCGTTCATGAAAGAAACTACAAGCCTTACCTCGGAAAACTGCCCGCTCGCGCCCCAAGGGAGCGGAAGCGCGAAGCACGAAATGCCTGGACGGCCAGTCCCGCAGCAGCTAGAAGCTGTTCCCCCGGCGCAGATACGCCGGAATATCCAGGCTCTCGCCGTTTTCGTCCTGGTGCACATCGGCAAAGGGATCGGGGACGGCCGCAGGAGCATCCTGGACCGCATGCGGCTGCACGGGCGGCTCGGCGACGGCAATGGCCGGCTCCGGCGCAACCGACGCGGCAGCGGTCTCGACCACCGGCACAGGCTCCTCTTCGTGGCTGGCCTCGGAAACCACCCCGGCGCGTGCCGAAGTGGTGTAGCCGCTCTCGTCGTCCGACTCCTCGCTGGCAAAGCGCGGACGGGCAGGCACGGAGCTGATCTCCACCTGCTCGTGCGCATGGCTGATCGGCTCCCGCAGCGAGGTGTTCAGCATGCGCTCGCGGCGCTCCGGGGCCTCACCCTGCTTGAAGCCGGTGGCGATGACCGTGATCTTCACATCGTCACCCATGCTCTCGTCGAGCACAGCGCCGAAGATGATGTTCGCCTCTTCGTGCGCCGCATTCTGGATGAGCGTCGAGGCCTCGTTGACCTCGTTCAGCTTGAGCGAGCTCGAGCCGCTGATATTGATCAGGATGCCGCGCGCCCCGTCGATCGCGCCGGCCTCGAGCAGCGGCGATGCCATGGCGGCCATCGCAGCGTCCACCGCGCGGTTCTCGCCCGAGCGCTGCGCCGTGCCCATCACTGCGTAGCCCATGCCGGCCATCGTCGTCTTCACGTCGGCAAAGTCGCGGTTGATGATGCCGGGGATGGTGATGATGTCCGAGATGCCCTGCACGCCCTGGCGCAGCACATCGTCTGCGATGCGGAAGGACTCGAAGAAGCCCGCATCCTTGGCAACCGCCAGCAGCTTCTCGTTGGGAATCACGATCATCGTGTCCACCGACTCGAGCAGCTCCTGCATGCCGCGCTCGGCCTGCGCCATGCGGCGCTTGCCCTCGAAGCTGAAAGGCCGTGTCACCACCGCAACCGTAAGCGCACCCATTTCGCTGGCCAGCGAAGCGATGACCGGAGCTGCGCCCGTACCCGTGCCGCCGCCCAGGCCAGCCGTCACGAACACCATGTCCGCGCCTTCGAGCGCCTCGATGATCTTTTCCGAGTCTTCCAGCGCCGCACGGCGGCCGATATCCGGATTCGCGCCCGCGCCCAGGCCGCTGGTCAGCTTGGTCCCGAGCTGGAGCTTCACCGGCGCTTCCGAAAGCTGGAGCGCCTGACGGTCGGTGTTGGCGGCGATGAACTCGACGCCCTCGACCCGCGCCTGAATCATGCGGTTGACTGCGTTGCCACCACCACCGCCGACACCGATGACCTTGATCCTGGCTCCGCGCGGAACCTCGTCAAAATACTGAATGCGAATTTCTTCCGGGTAACTCATCGGCTCCGACTCCTTCTCCATCCTCGACTGCTGAAATACGTTCCTGCCAGATTCCTTACGACTGAAACTCGTTTACAAACTTCCTGCAAAAATCGCGCGCAGCTTGGCGCGCAGGCTGTTGTCTTCCGCCGCACGGATGATGCTGGTGCGATGGGTATAAAGCAGGGCGCCGATCAGCGCCGAACACTCCGGCTGCGCCAGCTCCTCGGGCATCTTCGAGAGCGGCACCGGCGAGCCGATACGAGCCGGCACACGCAACAGGCTCTCCGCCGTGTCGAGCAGGCCGGGCAGGCGCGCGCCGCCGCCGGTGAGCACGCATCCGGCGCCCAGCGCCTCCAGCACGCCACCCTGGCGAAGGTTATCGCGCAGCATATGGAAGAGCTCACGGGCGCGCGGCTCCAGAATCTCGCACACCAGCCGCTGGCGCACCGTGCGCGGAGCATAGCCGGGCATGCCGGTCAGCTCGATCTCCGCGCTCTGCGAAACGGCCGTAACCACGGCATGCCCGTAGTGGCACTTGATCCACTCCGCCTCCGGCGGCGTCACATGCAGACCGGCAGCGAGGTCGTTCGTAAAGTGGTCGCCGCCGATGGGAATCACCGAGGTATGCGCCACCGAGCCCTCGAAGAAGACGATCAACTCGCTGGTCGCCGCACCGATGTCGAGCAGGCAGACACCCAGCTCGCGCTCGTCGGCAGAGATGGTGGACTCCGCCGCGGCCACGGCTTCGAAGACCGATTCCGTCACCTCGAGCCCGGCCCGGTTGGCGCAGGTCACAATGCTCTGCTGCGCGCCGGCCGAGCAGGTCGCGATATGCAGGTTCACCTCGAGCCGTCCGCCCACCATGCCCACCGGGTCGTGGATATTCGGCTGATCGTCGAGGATGAACTGCTGCGGCAGCAAATGAATGACTTCGCGGTCCTGGGGCAGCGAGACCGAGCGCGCACGGTCGACCGCGGCGCGGACATCTTCGCGCGAAATCTCGCGCAGGCGATTGCCCAAGCTGATACCGCCGCGGCTGTTTACACCGCGAATATGCGGGCCGCCGACCGCGATCACGCATTTTTCAATCGTGGCATCGGCGCGCTTTTCCGCCAGCGTTGCAGCCTTGTTCACGGCCTCGGCCGCGGGCTTCAGCTCGGCGATCACGCCCTTGCGCATGCCGGCGGCATCCACGATGCCGTGGCCGCGATAGCGCAGCGCGCCGTCATGCAGCTCGGCAATCAGCACGCGGGTCTTCGAGCTTCCGGTATCGAGCACGGCAATCAGGTTGTCAGACTTCTGGCTCATCGTGCCGTCCTCCGTACATGGTGCGCAGCCGCAGCGCTACGTTTCTTTGCGGCTGTCTCCTTTGTATTAGGCTTTGCCGCGGCAGCCGGAGCCGCCGGCGCTGCAGAAGAGGCAGCGGAGGAAGCATCGGGCGCGGGAGCGCCGCCTTTCTTGAGCACCACCTGCCCGTCGTAACGCAGATCGACGGCCACCAGCGTGGGATACTGCTGTTCCCATTCTGCAACGTGCGACTGGTAGATGCGATAACGCTCCAGGAACTTTTCGTCGCCGAAATGCAGCTGCAAATCAGACCCCTTGGCTGGGACCGTCGCACGCACATCTTCTGCGTCAGAGAGATCGATCTCGCTCATCTGGTCGGAGAGATGCTGGCTGCCGGTATCGAGCGCAGTAAGGAAGCTCTGGTAAAGCTGCATGCGCACCTTGCGCGCGGCCGGCGGATCTTCAGGACGGATGCCGGTGACCACCGGGAAGGAGAAATGGCGTGTAGCCATCATCTCCGGCGACATATCGAGGATGACGCCGTCGGCATCGGCCAGCTTTACCTGGTCGCCGATGCGCACAAAGGCAATCGGAGTCCGCTCGGTCACCGCAACCCGCAGCTCGTTCGGCAGAATGCGCATGACCGTCGCATGCTGCACCCAGGGAATCTCCTCGAGATCCTTCTGGCGCTGCGCGAGCGGCACATGGAAGATGTTGCGGCCGATGTCCTCGCCAAAGACGGAGAGCAATTCGTCGCGGGTCAGCTGGCTGTTGCCCATGGTCTGAACGTCAGCGGCCGAGTCCATGCGGAAGCGCGGGTCGGTATTCAGGAAGTGGCGGACGGAAAGCACCACCGCGATCCCTCCGGCAAGGATAGCCAGCCCGGCAACAGCCAGGGCGATGCGGCCCCAGCGGGTATAGGTCCAGAGCGGCAGAAATCCCTTGCGGATAGGAACGCGGCGGCGGGTGCGGAGAAACGGTTCGTCTTCCTCGGCGGCGGCGCGGCCCAGGTTCTCGGCAGCTTTGTCGAGCAGCCGTTCGCGCACGGAGTCGCGGCTTCGCGCGCGATCCGCGTCGCCCTTGGCGGCGCGGGAGCGCGCAGGCGCAGCCGGCTTTGCGGGACGAAGAAACGCTTCGTCCGCATCGTCTTCGACGTATGCCGAGCCCCGAGTTGAATAAGAATCTTTTTTCGCCACGCCCGAGCCAGGTCGTGAGAGTCGCCGCTTCGACTATAACCGGCAGCCCCCTGTGCATGGGCCAGGGGAATCAGGAGAGGCATCAGGCCAACAGCGGCAAAGCCGCGCTCACCTGCTACAGATACGGCGTAGGAATGCGCGAACGCCGCGGCGCGCGCCGGATGGGGACCGAATTTGCCGTATCCCGCAGCCCGCTCCAGCCCTCGGCCACCACGATGCTGTTCACCGGGCGATGAGGATCGTACCGCACCGAACACGGGAAGCTGAGCCGTGCCTCATAGATGTTGATGTAGTCACCGAGCTGGGTCACATCCTGCGAGCACTCGTAAACCACCCCGGCAATCTCATATTTATAGAGAATCAGCTGCAGGCCATCCGGACGGCCGCTCTCTTCCGGGCTCAGATCGGAGATATCGAGGATGGTGCCGTCGATGATCCGTCCCGCCTTCACCAGCAGCTCGCGCCGCAGGCGTTCGAGCTCCTCCTCGGTCGGCTTTTTGCGCATGGCGTAATACGCCGCGATGCCCCCAAGGCACAACCCTGCGGCCGTAAGGACTCCGACAACTTGGGGATCGCGCAGGGAAAGGCCGCTCATCAGACTCACAGGACTTCGATTCGAGAATACCGCAGGTTGGTTGTGGGACAGGCTTTACTTCTGCGGATTGGACGTTACCAGCGTCGTGAATGTTCCATGAAACCGGGTCATCGGGCCATGATATTCACGGCCACCGGAGCCTTGCGCGGCGGGTAGCAGGAGCGGTCATCGCAGGCCTGGTAGCGCAGCGCCGCCTCCAGCATGTGATCGCCTGCATTGGCATGAATATGTGCTCTCAGGACGAATTCCCCGGTATAAACGCTCAATTTCTCGCTGGGCATCGAAGGCAGGGAAAAATCGCCTCCGGAGGGGAAATCGACCGCGCTCACATCCACCGTGCCGCTCCCCGGTCCGCCTTCGGCCACGATCAGCTGCGTCGGGATCAGCCCCTTCTCGCGCGGCTGATGGGAATTAATGTGCATCCCCGGCTTTACCCGGAAGTGCAGCTCGACGACCGCATCCTTGCCTGCGGGCACCGATACCTGCTCGGGAAAGAGATATTCCACCGACTGCGGCTGCGCGCCTTCCTTGCTGGCAGCACTGCTATCGCTCTCCCACGGCATCTTCTGCGCCGAAAGACTCGCACACAGGAGGAAAAACGCAAGAACCGGAAGCGGAGAGCGCATCAGGACTGCCCCGCCGGCGTCGCCAGCGCCTTCTTGATATCGGCTTCGAGCTCGTCGCGATCGGTCAGCCCCACAGCCGAGGCCACCACCTTGCCGTCACGACCGACAAAGAAGGTCGTAGGCAGCGCCTCGATCCCGCCATAGGGCTTGGCCACATTCTTCTCATCGAGCAGCACCGGGTAATTGATCCCCAGCTTGCCCGCGCCGTCCGCTACGTCCTTTTCCTGCTTCTCGAGACCAGCTTTATTCTCCGCGTCGAGATCATCCTCGGAGACGCCAAGAATCTCCAGTCCCTGCGGAGCATACTGGTCGTGGAACTTGGTCAGCCAGGGAATCTCGACCTTGCAGGGCGCGCACCATGTGGCCCAGAAATCGATGACCACGGCCTTGCCTTTGTAGTCGGCCAGCGAAACCTTCTTCCCCGTGATGTCCTTGAGAACAAACGCCGGCGCCACCTGGCCTACCAGGGGATGATTCGCCGGATCGTTCGCCTCGGCCTGGGACGCAGGCGAGGGTGCCGACGGCGGACCCAGCTTCACCAGCATGCCCTGCATCTCCCGGAGCTTGGCCTCTTCCGCCTTGCGATGGCGGTAATTGACGACGCCCGCCCAGACCATCACCACCAGGGCAAGAATGACGACCACAAGAACGATTGCGTTGCGCTTCACCCAGCGAGTCCCTCTGTGCACCATTCTAGTGCCTGCATGCGGACAGAAGAGTTTAGGGAATAAGGGATAAGGTGTAGAAAAACGACCGGGTGGCCCATGCAAGCCCGAAGTTGGCTTGAGTGGGGCCATTCACCACAGAGGACACAGAGAGCACAGAGGATTCCATACCCCTGGCCAGCATCCCTTTTCAGCGCAAAGGCGCAAAGGATCTTCAAAAAAGACAAATCTAAGGGTGCCCCATGTCTCAATTCTGAGACATGGGTGGTTCCCAGAACAAAGGATCGCGACCAAAGGGAGCGGGGGCCGAAGGCGATTCGCCCTGCGCGAAGCAGCTGGTAGCATGAACTGTTTGACGCCGCACAATCCATCCCGCCCGCTCACGCCATCGCGCCTCGTCCGCATCGAGGCCGAAGCCCTGCAGGCTCTCGCCGAACGGCTGGAAGGCTCGATGGCCGCCAGCTTCGAGCGTGCCGTCGAAGCCGTGGTTGCCTGCGGCGAGACCCGCGGCCGCATCGTAGTCACCGGCATGGGCAAGAGCGGCATCATCGCGCAGAAGATTGCTGCGACCCTCAGCTCCACCGGCAGCCCGGCGCTCTTTCTCCATCCGGCCGAAGCCGTACACGGCGATCTGGGCATGGTCGCCCGCGGCGACGTAGTCATTGCGCTCTCGGCCAGCGGCGAAACCGAAGAGATTCTCCGCCTGCTGGCCAAGATCAAGCGCATCGGCGACGCACTCATCAGCTTCTGCTGCAATCTCGACTCGACGCTGGCCCGCGCCAGCGACATCGCGCTCGATTGCAGCGTGCCCGCGGAGGCCTGTGGCATGGGCCTGGCCCCCACCGCTTCGACCACCGCCATGCTGGCCCTTGGCGATGCCCTGGCTATCGCCGTCTCGCTGCGCAAAGGCTTCGAGGCAGAAGATTTCGCCGAGCTGCACCCGGGCGGCAAGCTGGGCAAGCAGCTGGCCCGTGTCCGCCAGCTGATGCACCAGGGCAATGCCGTTCCGAAGGTTTCACCGCAGACGCCGATGACCGAGGTCATCTACGAGATGTCGCGCAAGAAGCTCGGCATGACGACCATCGAGCAGGACGGCAGGCTGGCCGGAGTACTCAGCGACGGCGATCTGCGACGGCTGCTCGAGCGCGACGGCCCGGACGGCCTGCGCAAGACCGCCGGCGAAGCGATGAACCCGCACCCGCAGACCATCTCCGGCGACGAGCTGGCCGTCCGCGCGCTCGATGCCATGGAGGCGCGCAAGATCACCTCCCTGGTAGTGATCGACGGACAGGGAGCCATCGAAGGCGTGGTTCACCTGCACGATCTCTGGGAAACCGAGCTCTTTTAGACCAATTTCTTAGGCTGTTCTCACGCATCTGCCGCCCTCTGCCGATGACCGGCAAGAGAGCCGCCGATGACGCAGAGCCACGCCCCGGAATCCCGTACCGAACTCCCCTCCGAATCCAGCCCCGCATTCTCTGACGAGTCCTCGAAGAAGGCGGCAGAGCTGTTTCCCTCGCATGCCACCCGCTTCCTTGCCCGTCAGCCGATCCTCGACGCCGCCCGCACCGTCATCGGTTACGAGCTCCTCTTTCGCTCCGGCTGGGAAAACTTCTTTCGCGGCGGCGCCGACGATGCCACCCTGCAGATGCTCGACAACTGCGTGCTGATGGGCGTGGACAACCTGACCCAGCGCACGCTCGCCTTCATCAACTGCACCCGGGAGGCGCTGGTGGAACGGATGGTCGCGATCCTGCCGCCGGCCACAACGGTACTCGAGGTGCTGGAGTCCGTAGAGCCGGACCAGGAAGTGCGCGCCGCCTGTGCCGAGCTGCGCGCGCTTGGCTACCGGCTGGCGCTCGATGACTTCCGGGCCGATTCGCCGCACCAGGAGCTGCTCTCCGAAGCCGCCTACCTCAAGGTCGACTTCCGCCTTTCCGACGCCCGGGAACGAAGCCGGATCGTGAAACTGGCCAAAAGCAGCGGGGCCGTCCTCCTGGCAGAGAAGATCGAAAACATGGAAGAGTTCGAGGAGGCCCAGAGGGAAGGCTTCCAGCTCTTCCAGGGATATTTCTTCTGCCGCCCTGCCATCCTGGCGGAGCGGGAGCTTCCCGCCAACTGGGCGAACTACATGCGCCTGGTCGGAGCGCTGGCCCGCGAGCCGCTGAACATGGCCGAGGTCGCGCCGATCGTCGAAGCCGAGGCTTCGCTCTGCTACCGGCTGCTGCGGCTGGCGAATTCGGCGGCTGTCTCCTCGCGCAAAGCCGTCACCAGCGTGCGCTCCGCCATGGTGCTGGTCGGCGATGCGCGCTTCCGCACCCTGGCCGCAATCGCCCTGGCGGCCCACATGGGCCGCGGCCAGCCCGAGGTGCTGCTGCAACTGGCCCTCGAGCGCGCGCGCTTCTGCCGCAACCTGGCCCCGCTGCTCGGCGAAGACCCGAACGAGCAATGCCTGCTGGGATTGCTTTCGCTGCTCAGCGCCATGCTGCGCATCCCCATGGCCAGGCTGGTCAATTCCCTGCCCCTGCGCGAGAAGGCCAAGTGCGTGCTGCTGGGAGCCGAGGGCCGCACCGCGATCCCGCTGCAACTGATCACCGCCCTCGAAGCAGGAGACTGGACTCCCTGCGCCGAGGTGAGCTCTCGCTTCGGCGTCAGCGAATCGCAGATCTCCGCCATCTATCTCGAAGCCCTGCATTGGACAAAGACGCATGTGCAGCAGCTAGGCCTGGAAGGCAGAGAACATTAGGCCGCATCAGCACAAAAGCGCATTGGGAATAAAGGTTTCCCCGCTGGCTTGCCATTCCAACCGCAGCCTCTCCTCCCCGTGTTGTCATCCCGACCGAAGCATTCGTTCTTCACGTTGTCATTCCGACCGGAGCGAACCGGGGTCCCCGGCGCGCCCGATGTTGGCGCGCTGGGGTGGGGAAGCGAAGTGGAGGAACCTGCAGTTCTGCTGCGCGCAGAGCGAATCGGCCTCCGCTTCCGCTGGTCGCGAGCTGGCGCGTTGCGGGGCGAAACAAAACCGCGGGTTTCTGCTTGAGCTATAGGTGGATACCGCCTAGAGGGTGTTATGAACTTTCCGGCGGTCGTCGCTGGGAGCCAATTTTTACGAGGTCGAGGAGCGAGTTGCGACGGATATCGGGTTATCTCCGAGCAGCGAGCGACGAAGAGATCGGGAAAATTGGCCCCAGCCCTAAAGGGTTGCGGGGAAAATCGGCCCATACTTCGTTGTCGGCCTCGCCTTGGAATCGCCAATGTCTTCGTCCTCCGCCTCGTCTGGGCCGATTTTCCCCAGCAACGACGGCCACCTGAAAGTCCATAACACCCTCTAGAGCGCTTCAGCCTGCGCAACCGTCTCGCAGACCGGGATCAGCGTGTCCACGTGCGTCAGCTTGAAGAGTTCGATCACCCGGTAATTCAGCCCCGCCGCAGCCACGCGAAATCCGCGCCGCTGCGCCGAGATATAGGTGTTGATAATCACACCCATGCCGGCTGAATCCATGTAGGGCACGCCGCTGAGGTCGAAGACGGTGAGCGGACGATGCTCCCGCCGCAGCTCTTCCTGCAGAGGAAAAATGGTGTGTAGGGTAAGGGGTCCGGTGAGGCGGAGAATACGGATGCCATCCCGGCTACCGGCGAGCACTTCCAGGTCGAGCGTCTCTTGCTCCATCACTTGCTCCGTGTCTTGCGTAGAGCCTCGCTTCAAGACGCAAGCAGTGTATGCAGAAGCCGGGACGGCCCATGTTACGAAACGATGAATTCCATGGGGTTCTCCGCAGGGATTCCAGCTCGGAATTCAAGCATAGACAGGCTCTCCGGCACGCCTACAGCGTTTCGGCCTGCTCCACCGTGGCGGCGAGCGGAATCAGCGAGTCCACGCGGGTGAGCTTCAAGAGGTCGAGAACGCGGCCCTGCACGCCGGTCAGCACCAGCTTGTGCCCCCGCTTCTGCGCGGCCACGTAGTACTTGAGAATCGCCCCCAGCCCGGCCGAGTCCATCTGCGGAACACCGGAGAGATCGAGAATGGTCAGCGGAATCGCTTCACGGAGAAACTCCGATTGAAGCTGGGTGAAATTCTGGAGAGTAACGGGCCCGGCCACACGCAGAATACGCGTATGTGGAGAACGGCCTGACGACACCTCAATCGACAGCGACACGCGGCAGAGAACCTCAGAAGACGCAATCAAAAGACGACACCCATCATACTAGGGTGCGTCGACAGATTCGGGGAGTCAGCAGTCAGTCATAAAGACGGCCAGCAGAAAAGCGGCCAGTCCTCGCGACGAACGGGAGCGGGGGCCGAAGGCGATCCGCACTGCGCGAAGCAGCCGAAGGCGATCCGCTCTGCGCGCAGCAGCCGAAGGCGGAAGGCCTGGACGGTCAGTCCTCACTGCGCGGCTTCGGAGCCGGGATGGTCGAGCGCCTGCAGCTCCGCCCGGTAGTGGGTAACCAGCGCGGGGTCTGCCTGGTTCGCATAACGGTTCAGAAACTGAACCAGGGCCTGGCGATACTCCTGCTGAAACTCGTGGTTGCCGGGGCTGGCAGCCAGCTGGTTCGCCGCGCCCTCCACATCCTGCGATGCCTTCTCCACAATGAGCCGGATGCCGAATGCCGATTCGTCGCGCATGATCGCCACATTGCGCTCGAATCCGGGAATGTACTTCACCACGAACCGCTCGCCTTCCGGCGGAATATCGATCTCGTTGCGCGGAGGATAAAGACTCGCCGACATGGTATCGAACGAGATCTTCACGTCGCGTCCGTCGGCGGTTCGCAACACCCCGTCATAAGCCCAGATGTACTGGTCATTCAGCGTGGAATTCGTCTGCTCCTCATGCGTGATCACGGCGCTGCCGTAGGTTCCGAATTGATGGAGAAACAGGGCATTGATGCTGGAACCGATAAAGCAGTAAAAGCCTCCGAACATCAGGCCCGCGAAGGCCAGAAGTTGCCACGCCTTGTTCTTGCGCCACTCTGCGATACATGCCCCGACAAAGAGACCCGCCAGAAACAGGATCAGCATCGACAGCATCGTGTGCGTCATGAGGAAGTACAGGATCGCAGAAAGAATGAACATAGGACCGAGAGGGTGGCGAGCACTGAGATGCCCGCCGTAATCGGACCGGTTGCATCGCCGGCCGGCGGGTGCCCCATCCAAGCTCAGCCTGGGTGGGAGGGCATGATCCTTTCTTCCCGCACATCCCCTTGTCACCTCATGTTCCGGCCGCAATCACTCCGGCCTGCCTTGTCCGCCTGGGGATTCGCTCTGGCCGTATGATGGTCGAGGACACCACTCCGGCGGAGGACGTTTGCTTTACTGGCTGCTGTATCAGAAGCTCTACCTGTATTTCCGCCCCTTCCGCATCTTCCGGTACGAGACCTTTCGCACCGCTTTCGCCACGCTGACCGCCCTGCTCATCATGCTGTTCATCGGGCCCTACGTGATCGAAAAGCTGCGCGAGTTCCAGATCGGCCAGTACATCCGCGAAGAGGGGCCGAAAGACCACCAGAAAAAGGCCGGCACGCCGACCATGGGCGGAGTGCTGATCGCCATCGCCATCCTGCTGCCCACGCTGCTGTGGAGCGATCTCTCCGACCCCTTCGTCTGGCTGGTCATGGGCTCGACGCTCGCCTTCGGCGCCATCGGCTTCGCCGATGACTACATCAAGGTCGTGCATCGCCGCAATCTAGGCCTCACCAGCCGCGCCAAGATGGGCCTGCAGTTCCTCGCCGCGCTCGGCGTGGCCATCGCACTCATCGCCATGCAGGAGCAGGGACTCTACTCGGCGCAGATCACCGTGCCGTTCGTGAAGAACTTCCATCCGCATCTTGCGCCCGGCTTTCTCACCCACCTGCCCTACTGGGGACTGGTAGCGTTCATCCCGTTTGTCGTCTTCGTCGCGCTGGTGCTGGTCGGCTCGAGCAACGCGGTCAACCTCACTGACGGACTCGACGGACTCGCCATCGGCTGCACCATCGTCGCCTCGGGCGCACTCACCGTGCTCACCTACGTAAGCGGCCATGCCGTCTTCTCCGACTATCTCGAGCTGCAGCGCATGCCGCTGGTCGGCGAGCTGACCGTCTTCTGCGGATCGATGGTCGGCGCCAGCATCGGCTTCCTCTGGTACAACGCCCACCCGGCAGAAGTTTTCATGGGAGACGTCGGCTCTCTGGCGCTCGGCGGGGCCATCGGCACAGTGGCCGTCGCCATTCGCCAGGAGCTGCTGCTGCCGCTGATCGGCGGCGTCTTCGTGCTTGAAGCGCTCTCCGTCATCCTGCAGGTGGGCAGCTACAAGCTCCGCAAGAAACGTATTTTCAAGATGGCGCCTCTGCATCATCACTTCGAGCTGCTCGGATGGTCGGAATCGAAGGTGATCGTGCGCTTCTGGATCGCCGCGCTGGTGTTTGCCCTGCTGGCACTCACCACGCTGAAGCTGCGCTGAAGGCAGTGGCCAGTTGTGAGTTGTCAGTCTTCAATTGTCAGTCCCCAGTCGCTGACAACCGAAGACTGGAGGCTTACAGCTCTGTGTCAGGGCACGAATTCAGTCGTGCCGATCAAGGCCACAAAATCAACACGGGCTTTGCCGCAGCACAGGAAACAAAATCCCGGCAACTGAGAACTGGCAACTGAGAACTGAGAACATGTGTACCCGCACAGCCATCGCCCTACACCTCTCCAACATGCAACAATGAGGCCTGAATTGACTGCAATGGAACTCAAAGGCAAGAAAGTACTCGTCGTCGGACTGGGCAAATCCGGTCTCGCGGCCGCATTGTTTCTGCGCCGCCGCGGCGCGCAGGTCACGGTATCGGATGTACGCAGCGCAGCCGCTCTCAGCAGGGACATTCCGGCGCTGCTCGAAGAAGGCATCATGGTGGAGGCCGGCGGCCACGGCCTGCTCACCTTCCGCAGGCAGGACCTGATCGTCGTGAGCCCCGGCGTGCCGATGAACACGCCCGAGCTGGTGCAGGTGCGCACCCTCGGCCTGCCCATCATCGGCGAAGTCGAGCTGGCCGCCCGCTACCTCAAGGGCAGGACGCTCGCCATCACCGGCTCGAACGGCAAAACCACCACCACCTCGCTCTGCGGCGAGATTCTCGCTGCTGGAGGCCGCAGGACCGCGGTTGGCGGCAACATCGGCCTGCCGGTCATTGCGCTCGTCGATGACTCCACCGACGAAGGCTGGTCGGTGCTCGAGATTTCGAGCTTCCAGCTCGAAACCACCGAGAACTTCCGCCCCAATATCTCGGTCATCCTCAACATCACGCCCGATCATCTCGACCGCCACGGCAGCTTTGAGAACTACGTCGCCGCCAAGGAACGCATCTTCGCAAAGCAGACACCCGAAGATGCGCTGGTGCTGAATGCCGACGACGAAGCCTCCGCCAAGACGGCTGTCCACGCGGGCGCAGGCGGACATGGCCCGAACATCTATTGGTTCAGCCGCAGGCGCATCGTGCGCCAGGGCGCTTTCGTGCATGACGGCACCATTTTCTTCCGCGCTGCTGAAAATGCCGCGCAGGAGCCGATCCTCCGTGTCGACGAAATCCCGCTCAAGGGCGGCCATAACGTCGAGAACGTCCTCGCTGCCGTCTGTGCCGCGCGCCGCGCCGGGATCGATGCCTCGGCCATTCGCACGGCGGTAGTGAACTTCAAGGCTGTCGCGCACCGGCTCGAGTTTGTCGCGCAGCTCCACGGCGTCAGCTACTACAACGATTCGAAGGCCACCAACGTCGATGCGACCATCAAGGCGCTCGAAGCCTTCCCCGGCGGCATTCACCTGATCCTCGGCGGCAAGGACAAGGGCTCGGACTACCGTGTGCTGCGCCCTCTGCTCACCGAGCGCGTGAAGGCGGTCTACACCATCGGCGCGGCTGCGGAGAAGATTCACACCCACATCGAAGGCGCGACCACGGTGATCGGCGCAGGCACGCTCGATGCCGCAATCGCGAAGGCTGCCGAAGCGGCGAAGCCGGGCGAGATCGTGCTGCTCGCACCCGCCTGCTCCAGCTTCGATCAGTTCGAGAACTACGAGCAACGCGGCCAGGCCTTCAAGGACCTGGTGCTGGAAAAACAGGGTATAGGGTATAGGGGATAGGGGATAGGGTGTAGGGTATAGCGGCCACGACCCACCCGGCGGTGACAAAGCACCGCGGACTTTACTACACCCTATACCCCATACCCTCTCTTACCAACCACAGGAGTCGCGGCATGGCAAAACGCGTCGGCGTAGACAAGTGGCTGTACTGCGCCACCCTGCTGCTGGTCGTCATCGGACTGCTGATGGTCTTCAGCGCCTCGGCGGTGATGGCCAAGGAGCGCACCGGCTCGCCCTACCACTACGTCATGCTGCAGTCGGTCTACGCGGCGCTCGGCCTGGTCGCCATGACGCTGCTCATGAAGATCGACTACCGGCTCTATAACCGGCCGAATGCCGTCTTCCCCGCCATCGGCATTACCGTCCTTCTGCTGCTGGTGGCCTTCGTCATGCACGACTCGCATGGCGCGCACCGCTGGATTCGCCTCGGCCCCGTATCTTTACAGCCGTCGGAGATCGCAAAACCGGTGATGGTGCTCTTCCTCGCCTGGTGGCTGCAGAACCGCATGAGTTCGATTGAGGATCTCCGCGGCACGATCATCCCCGCCGTCGTCCCCAGCCTGCTTTTCATTCTTCTGCTGCTCAAAGAGCCGGATCTCGGCACGGCGATGGTCTGCGCCGCGGTCACCGCGCTCATGCTCTACCTCGCAGGCATGAACTTCAAGTACCTCGGCTACGCCGCGGTGGCTGCCGCGCCGGTGCTCTACTTCATGCTCTTCCGCGTGGCGTGGAGACGCGAGCGCATCATGGCCTTCCTCAATCCCGATGCCGATCCGCTGGGCAAAGGCTTCCACATCATCCAGTCGCTCATCGCCGTCGGCACCGGCGGACTGCGCGGCGTGGGCTACTTCGAAGGCAAGCAGAAGCTCTTCTACCTGCCCGAGCCGCACACCGACTACATCTTCGCCAACGTCGCCGAAGAGCTCGGCCTCATCGGCTGCATGCTGGTCATCGGACTCTTCGTGCTGCTCGGCTATCGCGGCATGCGTGCTGCCATTCTCTGCAAGGACCCCTTCGCGCGCTTTCTGGCCTTCGGCATCACGGCGACACTGCTCATCCAGGCCTTCTTCAACATCAGCGTGGTGCTGGCGCTGGTACCCACCAAGGGCATCACGCTGCCCCTCATCTCCTACGGCGGGACCTCGCTGTTCATCGAGCTGGCCTCGATCGGCGTGCTGCTGAACATCACCCGGGAAGTGGATTAACACGGTGCGCATTCTCATCGCCGGTGGAGGCACCGGCGGACATATCATTCCCGCCCTGGCCATCGCCGACGAGCTTAAGGCGCTCTACGGCGCCGAGATCCTCTTCGTCGGCACGCCGCGCGGGCTCGAGTCGAAGCTCGTGCCCCAGGCCGGTTATCCGCTCGAGCTGATCAATGTCGGCCAGCTCAAGAACGTCTCACTCCTCACCCGCCTGCGCACCCTCGCCGACCTGCCGCTCAGCATCCTGCACTGCCGCACGCTGCTCCGCCGCTTCCGGCCGGACGCCGTCGTCGGTGTGGGCGGCTACGCTTCGGGTCCGGCCATGGGCGCGGCCGTGCTCTCCGGCATACCGACTCTGGCCTTCGAGCCCAATGCCTTTCCCGGCCTCGCCAATCGCCTGGTCGGAAAGCGCGTCAGCGCAGCTGCGGTGAACTTCGCCCCCGCGGCAAAGTTCTTCCGCAACGCCGAGATCACCGGCATCCCAGTCAGAAAAGAGTTCTTCACCCTTCCACCGCGGCCCGAGGGCGCACCGCCGCACCTGCTCGTCTTCGGAGGCAGCCAGGGGGCGCGCGCGCTGAACGCTCTCATGCCCAGGATCGCAGCTCAGTTGCTCGACGCCGTCCCCGGGCTCACCATCCTGCACCAGGCCGGAGCACGCCACGCCGAGACCACGCTCGCCGCCTACCAGCAGAGCGGAGCCGACCCGGCGCGCTGGCAGGTAGCCGCCTTTCTCGACGACATGGGCACCCGTTTTGCCGCAGCCGACCTGGTGCTCGCCCGCAGCGGCGCCAGCACCGTCGCCGAACTCGCAGCCGCCGGCAAGCCCTCGCTGCTGATTCCCTTTCCCCAGGCGGCCGACGATCACCAGCGCAAGAATGCCGAAGTGCTGGCCTCCGCCGGAGCGGCAGAGATGCTAATCGAAGCCGATACCACCGCCGAGAAGCTCGATGCCGTGCTCACCGCGCTCCTTGGTGACCCGGCACGGCTGCGCGCCATGTCAGCCAGGGCACGGACGCTGGCGCATCCCGATGCCAGCGAACGCATCGCCCGCATGGTCGCCCGCATCGCCGGCAAAGCATAACCAGATCTCCGGGTGCCCCGCCCATGCCTGGTTCTGGCATGGGTAGGTCTCACACGAATCTTCAAGAAATCCCTTCCACCCGGGTTTCTTCTGCAAAAACCATGCTCCAAAACGCAAAAAGGCCTGCCCCGATTCGGGCAGGCCTTTCTGTTCTAGCCAACGGCCGGATACAGACCGGAAGTTTACCGGTGTCCGCCGCCGCCGCCGCCGTGGAAGCCGCCGCCCCCACTGAAGCCACGGGCGCCACCGCTGAATCCGCCGCGGGCAGCACCACCGCCGCTGAAGCCACGGGCTCCGCCGGCATAACCACCGCGATAGCCACCGCCACCGTAGGCGCCGCGAGCGTAGTTACCGAAGCCGCCACGGTTGTAGCCGCCGGCATAGCCACCACGGTATCCACCGTAGTATCCGCCGCGATAGCCGCCATAGTAGCCGCCGCGTCCCCAGCCACCCCAGCCGTAGCCGATGCGGTTATAGCCCCAGCCCCAGCCATGGCCATACCAGCCGCGATACCACGGGCCGGCACCGATGAAGACGCCGCCAAGAAACCAGTCCGGGCCATAGTAGCCGTAAGGCGCGCAGGCGTACGGATAATAGGAGTAGTAGCCCCACTCACAGGTCGGGGCAGCATAGACATCCACTGGCGCAGGGTAGCCAACATAGGGGCCGATACCGATTCCTACGGCAATCTGGGCCTTCGCCGCCGGCACCAAAGCCAGGGGCAACGCAAGCAACATAATCAAAGCAACAGAGCGCAGGATGCGCATATCTCTCACCTCCCCGCCGCTCCCATGATGCCAATCTCGTTCAGGAGGACGCGGCCTTTTCCGGTTCCGTCTTTCCGTCGTTCCAGCCGGACCGTTCAGCCTACTTCATAGAACAGTAGATGCCCAGGAAAGTTGCGGGGAAGCTACTTTCTGTGTATGAGTCCGGGTGTCCCACCTATGAGATAGGGACAGAACCCAGCTCTTCCCCGCTCAAGCCCGTTGTTGGCTTGAGCGGGGAAGAGCAAAAGCCATTCACCACAGAGGACACAGAGAGCGCAGAGGGTTCCGTACTCCAGCAAACATCCCGGTTCAACGCTGAGACGCAAAGATCGCAAAGGATGGCCGCAAAGGATACAAGACAAAGAGAAACCCCCGCCCGGCACAAAGCCGGACGGGGTTTATTTTCTTGCGAGAATGACAACTCGCGACCAATCTGCTCGTTCATCCAAGCGAAGCGCGCCGAAGGCGCAGTCGCCTAGATGGCAAATCTTAGTGGATGTCGAACTGCTCGGGGTGGAGCGCCGGGTCGGACTTGATGATGATCGTCCGTCCAATGAGCTCTTCCATCTCATTGATCCACTTGGCATTACCGGCCTTGAGCGTCTTCACCACCTCGGGATGCACGCGCAGCATCACATCGCCGCGCTCGAAGTGCTTGTGCATCTTGCGCAGCTCGATGTAGATCTCGTTGGCCACCGTCGTCGGGCTCTTCACCATGCCGGTGCCGGTGCAGATGTTGCAGGGCACGCTGAGGGTGCGCTCGAGCGACTGCTTGACGCGCTTACGGGTGATCGCCACCAGGCCGAAGTCGTTAAACTGCAGCACCTTGGACGGGGCACGGTCGGCCTTGAGGGCCTCTTCGAGCGCGGCCATCACCTTGTGGCGGTTCTTGCGCTCGTCCATGTCGATGAAGTCGATCACAATGATGCCGCCCAGGTCACGCAGGCGAATCTGGCGAACGATCTCCGGAATCGCATCGAGGTTCGTCTTGAGGATGGTGTCCTCGAGGCGCGCCGTCTTGCCCACGTACTTGCCGGTGTTGATGTCGATGGCCACCAGCGCTTCGGTCTGGTTGATGACGATCGAGCCGCCGGACTTGAGCCATACCTTCGACTTGAGGGCCTTGGTGATCTCGTCCTGGATGCCGAACTGCTCGAACAGCGGCGTTTCCTTGGAGTAGAGCTTCACGCGGCGCACCAGAGAAGGCTGGAAGCGGTTCAGGAAGCGGACAATGCGCTCGTATTCGACTTCGTTGTCGACCCAGATGGTCGAGAAGTTGTCGCTCACCTGGTCGCGCAGCACGCGCTCGACAAGGTTGAGGTCGTGGTAGATCAGCGCGGGAGCCTTGCTGGCCTCTTCGCGTGACTTGATCTCGGTCCACAGGCTGATCAGGAAGCGCAGATCGGCGCGGAGCTCTTCTTCGCTGGCGCCATCGGCGGCAGTGCGCACGATGAATCCGCCCGTCGCTTCGCCCTTCTCGCTGATCAGAATCCGCTTCAGGCGCTGGCGCTCTTCATCGGAGGAGATCTTGCGCGAAACACCGACGTGGTTGACCGTCGGCATGAAGACCAGGAAGCGCCCGGGGAGCGCGATGTGGCTGGTGATGCGCGCGCCCTTCTTGGCGATCGGCTCCTTGGCGATCTGGACCAGAATCTCCTGTCCCTGCTTCAGCAGGTCGGTGATGATCGGCAGATCGGTGGTCTGCATGGACTGGCGTCCGCGTCCATGACGCCCACCGCGGCCGGCATTGCCGCCCGACTGGCGGCCACGTCCACGGCGGCCATCGCGGCGGCCACGGCGCTCGCCATCCCGGCTGCGCTCGCCACCCTGCTCAGGGGCAGCGGCATCGGCCTGCGGCTCTTCGCCTTCTTCTTCGTCGTCCTCGCCCTCTTCTTCGTCGATGGCGATTTCCCCGTACTCCGCCTCTTCGCCTTCCTCTTCTTCCGCGCCCGGCTCGTCTGAGAGCCGCTGGGCGAGGTGGGTGTCGCGAACCATGTCGCCGATTTCGGAACCCGACTGCTCGAGGGTCTCTTCTTCGAGCTCCTCGGCATCGTGCTCATCGTGGTGCGCATGAATCGGCTCGAAGTCGAACTCCTCGTCGTCGATCACCTCTTCTTCGAGCACGCCAGCGCCCGGCGTGAATCCGAAGGGTGTCTGCGCAGCAGCCTCGGCGGCCTCGTGGGCAGCATCGGCAGCCGCCTCGTGCGGATGCTCGTCATGCTCATGAACATGGTGCTCATGCGTGTGCACCTCGGCAGCTTCCGCCTCATACTCCGCATCCTGGTACTCGATCTCGATCGCCGGCTCGGCCGTCTCAACCGGAGCGACGGCAACAGCCCCCGTCTCATGCTCGACGTACTCCACTTCTTCGGTCTCGAGCTCCTCGTGTGCCGCTTCGATCTCTGCGTGCAGCTCGGGCTCGGCCGCCACGTGCTCTTCCTCGGCTGCGGCCTCGTCGGGGCTCGAAATGCGGAACTCGCTCGGAGCAGCCGGATCGACACGATACGACGCCGAACCGCTCTCCGGCTCGAATTCGTGGGTCTCTTCTTCGAGCTCATGCTCGATCACAACTTCTTCTGCGGCAGGGGCTTCCGCCACAACCGGCGCAGCCGCCTTCTCTTCTTCCGCGGCCTCTTCCACCGCCGGCTCGGCGACCGCTTCTGCCGGAGCCACGGCCACATAGTCCGCATCCTGCCCGGCTACTTCGAAATCTGTGACCGGAATGGCGTGCAGAGCCTCGTGGGCAATCTGGTCGGCTTCCTGCGCAATCTCCTGATGCTCTTCTGCCGTGACATGCTCTTCTGCGGTAACCGGGGTCTCGGCCGTAACCGGAACTTCTGCCTGCGGCGCAGCGCGGCGTACCGAGCGCGACTCACCGGGCAGCAGCAGGCCGCCGTCCCAGGTGATCTCGGTCTCGATCAGCGTCGAGGGCTTGGGCGCAACATAATTGACCTTGAATGCCGGTGCGGCCTTGGTCTCGGCTTTGTCTTCTGCCTTGGGAGCCGGAGGCGTCATGCCGTACTTCCCGAGCGATTCGCCGGGCAGCAGAATGCGGTTGCTGGCCGGAGTGCCGCCAGGAGCGCCATGCTCGGGCAGGATCACGGTCTCGGACTCGATCGACTCCGCTACAGCCTCGGGCGACTCGATCTCGATGGCCGTAATTTCACCTGGCGCAGCCGTCTGCTCGCCCTGCTCTTCGCGGCTGCGGAACCCGCCACGGCGGCGGCCGCGACGGCCACGCCAGCGGCGCGTGCCGGACGGCGATTCCTCACCGTCTTCGCTTTCCGGCGCGGAGACAGGCTGAGAGGCCTGTGGTTCCAGAACAATTTCCTGCTGAGGCTGGCGGTTGCGGCCTTCATTCCGTTCGCGGCGTCCGCCGCCACGACCCTCTCGCTGCTCACCGCGGGACTCCTGGCCTTCTTCGCGGGACTCGCTCCTGGATTCGCTCCGGGACTCATTCCGGGATTCGCGGCGTCCCTGCTGGCTGCCGCCGACGCGGTCGAACTCCGCGCCACCATCCTGCTCCTCGAGGAAGTCGGTGACATAGAGGAAGGCATCGCGTTCCAGGCCGATGTCGACAAATGCCGACTGCATGCCTGGAAGCACGCGCGTTACCTTGCCTTTGTAAATGGATCCTGCGAGGGTGTATTCGTTCTCGCGCTCGTAATAAATTTCGGTGAGTTCGTCGTTTTCGAGAATCGCCAGCCGCGTCTCATGCGGCGTGCTCGAAATGCAAATTTCCTTTGACATGCTGCCTCTCTTGAGCCTGCGGAATCTCCCGCAAGGCAACGGCGAGACAGATCAGAGCGGAGGCCCGGAGAGAATCGGGGACGACGGAGGTATTGCCGTTTCGAAGAAGATTCTTTGCGTGAGGAATTGCCACCCTTGCCGGAGGCCCGGCGGGGCTTCACTTGAGAAACCAACTGTCTTACGGAAGACTTCCTGGCGCAGAGAGTTTGTGACCGCTTCAGCCAATTCTTTTGGCGGGGCCGTTACCCGTCTCCGTGCGCTCATTCCTGATCCTGCCCGGCCCGGTCATCTGTCCGGCCGGCTGAAGTTAAAAACCTTAAAAAACCTGTTTCCTGCCCTCCGTCCCGGCTTATCCAAAAGCCGCGAACGGAGCCTTGCACCAAGCTTCACATTCGGCAGAAGCGGACCCTTGCCGCCCTGCGGGCCGGGGACTCAGTTCACGAAGCGGCTCATGCGGACATTCATCACCATGCCCAGAGCGAGAAACGTGAACAGCACCGACGATCCTCCGTAACTCATTAACGGGAGAGGAATCCCGGTGACCGGCATCAGCCCGAGAACCATTCCGACATTGACCGCGATCTGGAAGATCAGCACGGCCACCACGCCCATAATCAGGAACGTGCCTGGGAGGTCCGAGGCTGTCTGTGCGTTCTGAATCAAACGCATCAATACCAGAAAGTATAGCAGCAACACAAGCACGCAACCCACAAACCCGTGCTCCTCGGCAAAGGCCGCGAAGATGAAGTCCGTATAGGGGATAGGCAGAAAGTCGCCCTGTGTCTGCGTCCCTTTAAGCGCGCCGCGCCCGAAGACACCGCCGTCACCCACCGCGATCAGAGACTGGCGGATCTGGTAGCCGCCGCCCTTGGGGTCGGCATCCGGGTTCAGAAAGCTCGTCAGGCGCGCCTTCTGATACGGCTTGAGGATCTTCGAGCTCGAAAACGCTACCCCCACCAGCAGCAGCCCGGCCAGGATGAGGATCGCCGCTTTCTTCCAGTCGATCCCACCGAGAAACAGGCCGGCCAGCAGGATCGGCGAGTACGTCAGCGCCGTGCCAAGATCGGGCTGCTTGAGCACCAGCAGCATCGGTACGCCGACCAGCGCCATGCCTTTGAAGATGTCGCCCCAGGTCAGTTCCTTGCCGGACAGCCCCACAAAATAGCGTGTGACGGCAATGATCAACACGAATTTCACCCATTCGGAGGGCTGAAAATGGATGCCTCCCGGGAGCTTGATCCATCGCCGCGCACCCAGCACCTTGGTCCCGACGGTGATAACCGCAACCAGGGACAACAGAAAAAAGCCGTAAACCCAGTGGATGATGTCGAGCAGCCGGTGATAGTCGATGGCCGAGACAATGAACATCGCGACAAGGCCACCTAAAATCCACAAAATCTGAGATTTATAGAAGCCGACAAACTTGGTGTGCAGGGTCGCCGAGTAAATCTCGAAGATGCTGATAATGGAAAGCAAAAGGACGAACCCCAGCAGGGTCCAGTCAAAGTCGCGAAAGGAAAGGAAGCGCCGCATCCGATGGTTTCATCCTAAATGACAGAGGCTACCGGACTCGCCGGAGGGTATCTGAAGACGAAAGTACCGTGCGATTCCTTCCAACACTTGTAACGGCAGAGAGCATCGGTGCCATAATCCAGCTATGAGTGTCGTCGAAGAGGTGCGGCAGGTATTTCAGGATCTCCTGGCGCCGGAACTGCGTGCCGTGGCAGAGCGGGTATCGAGCCTGGAAAAACGGCTGGATGACAACCGGGATGTGCTGGGACAGTGGATCGACGAAACGCGCACCGTGCTTGGGCAGAGGATCGAAGATACACGCGCCAGCCTGGAACAACGCATCTCTGCAATAGAGCAGAAGGTGCTGGCCGTGGATCTGCGCATCGATACGCTGGAATACACGCTCACGCAGCGTATGGACAGGCATTCGGAAAGCCTCAAACACGCCATCCAGCTGAGCCAGGAGCTTGTGCTCGACAAAATTACCGGCCTGCGCGATGCCCTGGACCTCGACTGACGCGTTTCCCGGATTGAAACCAGGCTGTCGTCGAAGCAGGAAGCCGCTTCTTAACTACCGCACCGCCTCCGCCAACGCGCTCGCTGCCGCCGCACCCTTGGCCGCCTTCGGCTCCTCCGGCACATGCAGGAAGAAATGCCCGGCATAAGCCGATTCCATCGGGTCTCCATGCTTCGCATGCGGATCGACCGGCTTGCCTCCAAAACCTGCAGGATCATCCGGTTGCGACCAGACCGCGCCTACCTCGACCGGCTGCACCTGCTGGGCGACGAGATTGTGATCCAGGCGGCGCTGCTTATCGACAAAGGCCTCAATCACCTTGGCCGCCAGGTGCGCCGAACCCGATCCCCAGCCGCCATGCTGCCAGAAGACCGCTACCACAATGTCCGGATTGCGCCGCGGAGCCATGCCCACGAACCAGGCATTGGCGCGCTGGCTCTTGATCGACGACACGCTGGTCGTGCCTGCACTGTGGTTCACAACCTGCGCCGTCCCCGTCTTACCTGCAAAATCGATCCCTTCCAGGTGCGAGGCGTAGGCCGTGCCGCCCCTGCTCGCATCCGTCGTCGCGGCCATGCCGTCGGTGATCGTCTCCCAGCTCTCCGGATCGATGGGAATTGTCACGTCACCCGAGCCGGGAAACGAGTCGAGGATGGCCTGACGGTACTCCGGCGGCAGCTCGCTCGGGAAGACCACGTGCGGCCGCTTGAGAACGCCGCCTGAAGCGATGCCTCCCAGCGCGCGCGCCAGCTGGATCGGCGTGGCCGCCACCGCTCCCTGGCCGATGCCGACCGAGACCGTCTCGCCCGCGAACCACTTCTCATGGAAGGTCTTGAGCTTCCATTCGGTCGAAGGCATTACGCCGGTGATCTCATCCGGCAGATCGATGCCCGTCTTCTGGCCGAAGCCGAACTCATGCGCGTACTTCGCGATGGTATCGATGCCCAGCCTCACCGCCAGCGTGTAGTAATACGTATCGCAGGAAAGAGGAATCGCGTTGTGGATGTCCACGTTGCCGTGGTGGTGGTCGCAACCGTAGAAATGCCCGTAAAAGCTCGCGCCGCCCTGGCAGTTCACCTTCAGATCCTGCGCGACATGCTGCTCGAGGCCCGCCACCGACATGAGGATCTTGAAGGTCGAGCCCGGAGGGGACTGCGCCTGGATCGCCTTGTTGAGCAGCGGATGGTCCGGATCGGTAATGAGCTTGTTCCACTCGTCGCGGCCGATCCTGACGGCGAACTGGTTGGGATCGAAGGTCGGCCGGCTGACCATGGCCAGCACCTCGCCGGTATGCGGATCGAGCGCCACAATCGCGCCCTCGCGGTCGCCAAGCGCATTCTCGGCGGCCCGCTGGATATCCATATCGATGGTCAGCTTCAGATTCTTGCCCGGCACCGAGCGCTCGGTGCCCAGCTTGCCGACTTCGCGGCCATGGCTGTCCACCAGCACATCGCGCGAGCCGTCCTGCCCGCGCAGAATCGCGTCGTAAGACTCCTCCACGCCCGACTTGCCGACCACGTCGCCCGGCTCGTAGTAAGCATAGCGAGGATCGTTCAACATCTCTTCGCTGACTTCGCCGACGTAGCCGATAAGATTGGCCGCAAAACCATCCTTGGGATAAAGGCGCCGCTGCTCATCGACCGTTTCAAGCTCGGGCATTTCGTCGCGGTGCGCCTCGATGAACTCCTGCTCATCGGGCGTGATGTCCTGCTTGAGCGGCAACGGCTGATACTTCGGTGCCGTCCGGTACTTCTTCAGGATGGCGTGGATATCATCCACGGTCATGTGCAGGCCGCGTGCGATCAACGGAAGATCGGGTTCGAGATTATGCCCCTGTTCCCGCACCAGAAAGGCCGAAACCGAGGGGTAATTGTCGACCAGCAGGCGTCCGTCGCGATCCAGTAACTGGCCGCGCGGGGCGAGAATCGGCACCTTGCGGACACGGTTCGCCTCGGCCAGCGCATGCCAGCTTTCCGCATTGACGACCTGCAGCCGCCAGAGGCCGAAGATCAGCACCGCCATCACCGCAACGATCACATATTGAAAGACCGTAAGCTTGATAGCCGGCAGATCGGCTTCCCGGGCCAGAAGATCCCTGGCATCCTGCCCCGCAGGCGGACGGCGGAATTTTTCGATGAACTGCTTCACTCGCGTGCCCTCGTACGATCCAGAAGCGCGAAGAGAACCACGGCGATCAGCGCATTGATGGCCGCGCTCAACAGCTCGACAACCCAGTTCCAGCCCACAGGCCGGGCCAGCATGTGGCGCATCAGCACCCAGTCGATGCCGTTATGCAGCAGCACGAAGCAGAAGGTCAGCATCAACCGGCTGCCGTGCGCCTCGGTATCGATGCGCGAGCCAAGCGAGGCCGCCAGGTAACCAATAAACGCCTTGCAGATGCCAAAGACACCGATGGGCTGCTGAGTCAGCGCATCCTGCAGGATGCCGATGACCATGCCTCCCACCGTAGCCCCGATGGCATTGCGCCGCGCGGTGGCGAAATAGATCACCACCAGCAGCGGCAGGTCGAGCATGCCGAAACGGGCAAAGTGCAGCGTAGCCAGCGACTGAATACCGATCGCCAGCAGCGGCAGCAGCACATAAAGATAGACCGGCAGTGTCCGTTCGTCGGCTTCCCGTCGTGTTGAGGCCATCAGAGCCATCGGCTAGACTCCCCTTCTCTGCGGTGTGGCCGGTTTCTGTTCCTGCGGAGGACGGCTGCCATCATCCGGCACCAGGACAGGACCGCGATGGACGGGCTTCTGCGCAGGCTTTTCGGCATTCGGAGCCGCCTGGTTGCCGGCCGGACGCGGAGTACCCGTATTCGGATGAGAGGGACGCGCCTCCGGACCATCCACAATGACATGCGTGGTGGAATCGGATTTGAGCGTCGTCGGATGTGTAGCCGCAGCCGGGCTGCCGGCCGGCAAAGCAGCCGGAGGAGGATGATGCACGGCAGCTGCCGGTGAGCCCGCCACATTATTGGCTCCGGACGTTCCGGCAGGCCGCGGCGTAGAAGAAGCTGTTCCGGTCGCACCACTGCCCGATACCCCGGTCTGTATCCCGGTCTGAGGCCGTGCCGCCGGGTGAGCCGTACCTGTGCCGGAAGCAGCGCCCGAAGCTGCCGTATGGGCGACAGCCGTCGTACCGGCCGCATGTGCCACCGCACCGGAAACTGCGCCCACAGGCGTCCCATTTCCCCCGTCCGCAGCGGCAGGCGCAGGTTTCGGCTGAATCTTTGCCGGAGGCAGCTCTTCGGTCCCTTCCTTCACCGGCACGGAGCGTGCGCCAGGCGTCAGCTCTGCAGCCGGCGGCGTCATATTCGGGCTGAATCCATCGGGATGCGCAGCCTGCGGAGGATGCAGCGGCTGAACGACATTGCCTGTCTCATCCACATTGCTGTCCGGATTGGTGTCGGAGGGCGCACCCTGATCGATGCGGTTCGGCAAACGCTCGGAAAGAATGTCCGAGGCCCGCTTCTGAGCCGCCACACCCTCGGCCTCGCTCTCGGCCAGATCCTTGGCCTCCTGCGCCGAAGCAGCATCCCCCATATTCGTGATGATCAACACCTCTTCCAGCTCGGAGAGATGTGCTGCCGGCTTCACGATCACATCCTGTAACGGATCGCGATCCGGGTCGGGCTGCATCTTTACGACCGTGCCCACCGGCAGGCCACGCGGGAAAATCTGGTCGCCTCCGCTGGTGAGAATCGTTTCGCCGGCCTTGATGCGCTCATCGGGCGAGACATTCACCACCTGAACACCGCCAAACGGCGCGCCCTTGAGCACGCCGCGAATGCGCGTGGTTTCGAGGATCACGCCAACGCCGCTGGTTGAATCCGAGATGAGCATGAGCTGGCTGGTCGAGGGGAAGACTTCCTTGATCCGGCCGACGATGCCATCCTGCGTCACCACCGGCATGTCCGGCTCGATGCCGTCGTCCGAGCCCTTGTCGATATAAACGATGCCCGACTGCTCGGTACCCGAGCTGCCCACCACCTGCGCGGGGACAGTCTTATAGATGTACTTTTCCTTGAAGCCGAGCAGGGCCTGCAGGCGCTGTGCCTGCTTTGCATCCTCGGCCACGCTGGCCTGCTCCAGGCGCAGGCGCTCGATCTCACCGTGCAGATCGGCGTTATCGCGGCGGACGTGGATCAGGTCGATGTAGCCCAGCCAGATGCCTTCGATCCATCCGCCAAAATTGCGCAGCAGCTTTTCCGGAGGCGTGATGACCGTAACCACGGCATAGCGCAGCATGCTCACCGCGCGCGGGTCGCCGGAGTCCGTAGTGCCGCCCAGGCTCTGGGGACGCTTGACCTGCACCGCCAGGGCGAGCAGCTGCACCACCAGCACCAGCAGGAGGACGAGGGCGTTCTTATATCGGGTGAAAAAAGATTCCATGCGACTGGAGCAGGCCCCGCGCTGCTTCCGCCGGGGCCGCTCCTCTCAATGCTAGTCGATCTTGATCTTGCGCAGCAGGCGGAAGTCGCTCAGCATCTTGCCGGTACCAAGCACAACACTGGCCAGCGGGTCGTCGGCGATCGAAACCGGCAGCCCGGTTTCCTCGCGGATGCGCTTGTCGAGATTCTTGATGAGCGCGCCGCCTCCGGTCAGCACGATGCCGCGATCGCTGATGTCGGCCGAAAGCTCGGGCGGGGTGCGTTCCAGCGCTACGCGAATGGCGTTCATGATCGTGGCAATCGACTCGCCCAGCGCCTCGCGGATTTCCGAGTCCTCGATGGTGATGGTCTTCGGCACGCCCTCGATGAGGTTGCGGCCCTTGATCTCCATGGTCAGCGGCTTCTCGAGCGGATAGGCGGAGCCGATCTCGATCTTGATCTGCTCGGCGGTGCGCTCACCGATGAGCAGGTTATATTTCCGCTTCAGGTAGTTCATGATAGACTCGTCCATCTGGTTGCCGGCCATGCGGACCGAGCGCGAGTAGACGATGCCGGAGAGCGAGATCACCGCGATGTCGGTGGTACCACCGCCGATATCGACCACCATGTTGCCCGAGGGCTCGGTGATGGGCAGACCCGCGCCGATGGCGGCGACCATGGCCTGCTCAACGAGGAACACCTCGCTCGCCTTGGCGCGGTAGGCCGAGTCTTCGACCGCGCGCTTTTCCACCTGGGTGATCTCCGAAGGCACGCCGATCACGATGCGCGGATGCACCATCATCTTGCGGTTGTGGGCCTTCTGGATGAAGTAGTTCAGCATTTTCTCGGTGACCTTGAAGTCGGCGATGACGCCGTCCTTCATCGGCTTGATGGCCACGATGTTGCCCGGGGTGCGGCCCAGCATCTCCTTGGCTTCCTTGCCGACAGCCTCGACCTCACCGGTGTTCTTGTTGATAGCTACGATCGAGGGCTCGTTGACGACAATACCCTTGTTGGCCGCATAGACCAGGGTGTTGGCCGTGCCCAGATCAATGGCGAGGTCACTGGAGAAAACACTGAACAGCGAGCGCACACCGTGTGCCCGCGAAGAACGCGACTGAAAACCATTCGATGACATGAGGATGCTGACTTCCGAGGAGACTGGACCCAAAAACAATTGTAAGCGAATCGCACGCACATACGCGGAAAGGTGCGATTTCTCTGGGTATTTCGCACCTGCTGCGATGCACGTGACTCGCAACCGCTCTTCATGAGGGCTGCATGCATGTATTTTCCGCAGCGATACGAGATGTCCGTCGGCATAGAGAAGAAGCTTTATGTAGTGCGATCGCCGTGCTCAAATCTCGTTCCCATGCAGAGATGAAACGCGCCTGCAAGTAACTTCCGTACCTTTGGACAGCCCGCCGGCGAAGCGGATGATGAGGCAGCGGCGGAAGTCGTGCCGCTAAAACGGCGAAAGCCCCGGAGAGCACCGGGGCTTTCGCTTACCTCTGGAGACCACGATGAAAAGAGCATCGTCGTCCAACCGTTGGCCCGCTCAGGTAGCAGCCTGGGCTAAGGCCGTGTGGGTTGTGGTGAAGACTTGTGCCTTGGCCTGGCACGAGTTTCACTCCTGACCCGGAAAGACTAGCCCCGGGTTGCAGGCGGCAACCTGCTACCCGGGCTTTATGTTTTCATCGTGCTCCCGCCATCCTCGCCTGTCAATCAAAAACCTGCCATCTATCCATGCTGATCGCCCTGTTTTCGTCCAGAACAGCGGTTCTATCAATCACATCCGGCGATTCCCATGCTGAAACTGCCCTCTCGGGACAGGCTTTTACCCCTGCGCCATGCGGCCCGGCAGGACACAATGCGCCTCCTTGGGTATGCTGAAGTGTTTCGCCCAGAGGAGAGTTCCGTGTCCCACACGCTTTACAAGAATCTGATCGGCGGCCACATGGTCGCGAGCCACACCGGCAAAACCTTCCTGAACATCAATCCGGCCAACTCCGACGACGTCATCGGCGAATTCCAGGCATCCGGCGCCAAGGACATCGACGACGCCGTGGCGGCTGCCGCCGAAGCCTACAAGACATGGCGGCTCGTCCCCGCGCCCAAGCGCGCCGAAATCCTCTACCGCTGCGGCGAACTGCTGGCCGAGCGCAAGGAGAGCTACGCCCGCGAGATGACCCGCGAAATGGGCAAGGTGCTGAGCGAGACGCGCGGCGACGTGCAGGAGGCCATCGACACCGCCTACTACATGGCCGGTGAAGGCCGCCGCCTCTTCGGCCAAACCACCCCCTCCGAGCTCAAGTCGAAGTTCGCCATGTCGGTGCGCATGCCGGTCGGCGTCGTGGGCATGATCGCGCCCTGGAACTTCCCCATGGCCATCCCCTCCTGGAAGCTCTTCCCGGCGCTGGTCTGCGGCAACACCTGCGTCATCAAGCCGGCGGAAGACACGCCCCTTTCCACCTATAACCTCGTCGAGTGCCTCACCGAGGCCGGACTGCCTCCAGGCGTGGTCAACATCGTCACCGGCTTCGGCCCCGACGCAGGCGCGCCGCTGGTCGCGCACCCCGGCGTCCGCGCCATCTCTTTCACCGGATCGTCCGAGGTCGGCCGCATCGTCGGCCAGACGGCAGCGGCCAACTTCAAACCCTGCTCGCTCGAGATGGGCGGTAAGAACGCCATGATCGTGCTTGAGGACGCCAACCTCGATCTCGCTATCGAGGGCGCGCTCTGGGGAGCCTTCGGCACCACCGGCCAGCGCTGCACCGCCACCAGCCGCATCATTCTGCATAAAAAGATCGCCGCCGAGTTCACGAAGAAGCTCGTTGCCCGCGTGGACGCGCTCAAGGTCGGCGACGGCCTCGATGAACACACGCAGATGGGCCCGCAGGTGAACCAGCAGCAGATCGAAACCTCGATCCGCTACTGCGAGATTGCGCAGAAGGAAGGCGCGAAGCTGCTCACCGGCGGCAGCGTGCTCGAGGACGGCAGCTACGACAAGGGCCACTTTTTCGCGCCCACAGTCTTCGGCGGCGTGAAGCCGAAGATGCGCATCGCCCAGGAGGAGGTCTTCGGCCCGGTCGTCAGCCTGATCGAGGTCGAAAGCTTTGAAGAGGCACTCGAGGCCGCCAACGGCATCCAGTACGGCCTCTCGACCGCGCTTTATTCGAAGGACGTGAACAAGGCCTTCCAGGCCATGCGCGATCTCGAAGCGGGCATTACCTATATCAACGCTCCGACCATCGGCGCCGAGGTCCACCTGCCCTTCGGCGGCGTGAAGCAGACCGGCAACGGACACCGCGAGGGCGGCACCGGCGCGCTCGACTTCTACACCACATGGAAGGCGGTCTACGTCGACTACTCCGACACCCTGCAGCGGGCGCAGATCGACAACGCGGATTAAACCATGCAACAGACGCCAGGGCGCATTGCAGCGCCCTGGCGTACTTATAGTTTGGGTGTTTCTGCTCCAACATGCAGCGATGGCAGCAGCGCCCTGGTCACTGAACCGGCAATCTTGTCCTGCACCGCGAGCACATCGGGAAACGGGCTGTTGTATGTATCGGTCCAGATCACGTAGCCGCTCTTTACCTCGACCAGCCGCACCGCGACCCGCAGCTGCCCGCCCGACTCACGCACACTGCCATCCACTACATACGCCACGCCCAGCGAGCGCGCCATCTCGGCCAGCGGCACCTGCTTGTCCTTGAAATAAAAGCTTGAGGTTGGTGGCGGCACCTTCAATCCCGGAACCCGGCTCAACCGATCGATCAGCTCCTCGGTCATGCCGTCGGTGAATTCGCCCTCTTTCATCCCCGGCGTCAGGTCGAGAAACGGCAGTACGGCAACCGACTGCTGCGCCGGTGCGACGGCGCTCCCATTCGCACCATTCCCCGTCGCGCTATTCCCGGTCGGGCCATTCCGGGGCATATGTGCATGGATCCGCGAGAGCACCCACAGATTCGCCACGCAGGCGACCGCAGCCAGGGCGACAATCCACAAAAACTTCCGGCGATGTTTCGGAGCCGCGGCCAAAGGCGCTGCCGCTACCGGCTGGGCCTCCGTGCAGGAGGCAACTTCGGCGACCAGCCGGTAGCCGAGCCGTGGCACGGTCGCAATGTATGCGGGCTGCTTCGGATCATCCCCCAGCAGTCGCCGCAGCGACGCCACGGCCTGATAGACCGAATCCTGTGTGACCGCGACCCCGGACCAAACATGGCTGAGCAGGTCGTCCGTGCTCACCACCTCGCCCGGATGCTCCGCCAGGTAGAGCAGCAGGCGCATTCCCCGCGCCTCCAGCCGGACGTGCTCGCCGTCCCGCGAGATCAGGCCTTTCGATGGATCGACACACCAGGAGCCAATGCGAAGCATATGCGGGGCCGAGCCCAAAACCATCTTCCCGAACCATCTTTCAGAAGTTTTCAGGCTATTTCAGTTGCGATTCAGGACTTCGCCCGACCTTCGTGGCTATGGTAAACCGCGACGGCCAGGTCCAGAACAGAGGCTCCCGGCGTCCCCTGACACTCCACTGGAAGGAATTGCATGACCCCGGACTCCGTTCCCGCTCTCACCAGGAATCACGCCGTAACAGCCATCGCCATCGGCGGCCTCGTCGCCGGCGCCATCGACCTCACCCAGGCCTGCATCCTCTTCGGCTGGGACATTCCACTCTCGATCGCCAGAGGCCTGATCGGCGCGCGTGCCGATCAGGGAGGCGCCGCCATCTACCTGCTCGGCGTCTTCCTCCACTTCTTCATCGCGTTCTCCTTTGCCGCCTTCTACTACGCGGTCAGCCGCCGCCTTCGCTTCCTCGTTGAGTACCCGCTCCTCTGCGGCCTGATCTACGGCGCGGCCGTCCAGGAGGTGATGAGCCTGATCGTCCTGCCTCTTTCAGCCCTGCACGCTCGAGGACCCTACAGCCTCCACGAGCTCATCCAAGGGCTGCTCGTGCACATGGTCGTCATCGGATTGCCTATTTCCTTTAGCGTCCGCAAGTTCGCCCGATGAGGATCATTCCTCCTCGGGAATCCTTCCGAAAACTCGCTTCCAATAATTTCGAAATCCCGGGATTTCCCACTAGAATCCGCATCTAAGGTTGAAACCCCCAGCCCAACCCCGGAGATCTCCATGACCCTGCTCCTCATCCAGATGGCCACGGTACTGCTCACCGCCCTGTTCTGTGGATGGCTGGCACGCAAGCTCGGTCAGTCCCGCGTTATCGGCGAAATCATCGGCGGCATTCTGCTCGGGCCCTCGGTCTTCGGACGTCTCGCTCCGCATGCCTCGGCAGCTCTGTTTCCGCTGCCCTCGCTCGGTTCATTTGAGACCATCAGCACCATCGGACTGGTTCTGTTCCTTTTCCTCATCGGCTCCGAGCTCGACTACGAGCATCTCCGCAGGCAGAAGGCCACGGCTACGCTGGCCAGCGGCATGAGCATCTTGATCCCTTTCGTGCTGGCAGCCCTGGCCGCGCATTCTCTGCGTATCCGTTTCGCTCCGACCGGAATCGGCCGCATCCCCTTCGTTCTTTTTCTCGGCATCTCGATGAGCATCACGGCCTTCCCGGTGCTCGCGCGCATCCTCGAAGAGCGCCGCATGCAATCGACCTCGCTCGGCACCACGGCGCTGATGTGCGCCGCCGTCGACGATGTCTGCGCCTGGTCGCTGCTGGCTATCGCCCTCACGCTGCTGCCTGAAGCGGGTCACTCCACGCCCTTAGGATGGCGGCTGCTCTGGCTCGCGGGCTACCTCGCCGTCATGCTCGGCGTGGTGCGGCCGCTGGGTGCATGGCTGGTCCGGCGCCAGAACTCCATCGCCCTATCCTATGAGCTGCTGGGCCTGATCGTCGCTGTGGTGCTCGGCTCGGCTGCGGCCACCGAGGCTATCGGCGTGCATCCGCTCTTCGGCGCCTTCCTCGCCGGGGTATGCTTTCCGCGCATCCCCCATTGGCAGCATGCGGTGCGCACCCGGCTCGACACGATCGTCTCCATCCTGCTGCTGCCGCTCTTCTTCGCCGTCACCGGCATGCGCACCCGGCTCGACCTGCTGAGCGAAGGCCGCATCTGGCTCTGGACCGGCCTGGTGCTGCTGGTCGCCGTCGCCGGCAAGATGGGAGGCGCCATCCTGGCAGCCCGCTGGACCGGACAGTCGTGGCGCAATGCCGCCGCGCTCGGCGCGCTGCTCAATACACGCGGGCTGGTGGAGCTGGTGGTGCTCAACATCGCCTACAACGCGCACGTCTTCTCGCCGACGCTCTTCACCATGCTGGTCGTCATGGCGCTGGTGACAACGATGATCACCACCCCCATCCTCAATCTGCTCGGCATTGAGGATCACAGCAAGGAAGCACAGGATCTGGCCATGATGGAAGCGGCGTAATGGAAGCCATCCTTGCGTCCAGCGGCGATGGCCTTTGCTTTTTTCCCGTTGTCATCCCGACCGGAGCGAGACAGCTTCATCGTCTCGCGTAGCGGAGGGACCTGCGGTTGCCTCTTCAACACCGGCGGCTCCTTAGAGGAAAACAAACTGCAGGTTCCTCCACTTCGCTACGCTCCGGTCGGAATGACCATTCAGCCGCCACCGCGACCGGCGGGAGCGAAGACAAAGGCCCTGCGCGTCATCCTCTTACGGTAGGATGGAGGGTTGGTCTGTGAGGAGTCTGCATGATCATTGGAGTACCGAAGGAAGTTAAGGATCACGAGAGCCGCGTCGGCATTACGCCGGCCGGCGTCAAGGCGTTGTCCGACGCCGGTCACAAGGTGCTGGTCGAAACCCACGCCGGTGAACTTTCCGCTTTCCCCGACGACGAATACCAGGCTGCCGGAGCCGAAATCGTCGGCTCGGCCCACAATGTATGGGGCCTGGCCGACATGGTCGTCAAGGTCAAGGAGCCGGTCGAAAAAGAGTACGGCCACTTCCGCGAGGGGCTCACGCTTTTCACCTATCTCCACCTGGCTCCGCTGCCCGAACTCACCGACAAGCTGCTGACCAAGAAGGTCACCGGCATCGCGTATGAGACCATCCGCGACCGCGCCAACACGCTGCCGCTGCTCACTCCGATGTCCGAAGTCGCAGGCCGCATGTCCGTGCAGGTCGGCGCTGCCTATCTTGAGAAGGAAAAGGGCGGCCGCGGCGTGCTGCTGGGCGGCGTCCCGGGCGTGCCTCCGGCCAATGTCTGCATCATCGGCGGCGGCATCGTGGGCACCAATGCGGCCAAGATCGCGGTGGGCATGGGCGCGAAGGTCACCATCGTCGACCTGAACCTCAATCGCCTCCGCGAGCTCGACGACATCTTCGGCGGCAAGCTCTTCACGCTGGCTTCGAACTCCTACAACATCGCCCGCGCCACCTCTGAGGCCGATCTGGTCATCGGCGGCGTACTGATCCCCGGCGCCGCGGCCCCGAAGATCGTGACCCGCGCCATGGTTTCGAAGATGAAGAAGGGCGCGGTCATCGTCGACGTGGCCATCGACCAGGGCGGCTGCATCGAAACCGCCAAGCCGACCACGCACTCGAACCCGGCTTACGAGGTCGACGGCGTGGTGCACTACTGCGTCACGAACATGCCGGCGGCGGTGCCGAACACCTCCACACTCGCGCTCACCAACGCCACCTTCCCCTACGTCCTCAAGCTGGCGCAGAAGGGCGCGAAGGCCGCAATTCTCGAGGATGACGGCATCCGCGACGGTGTGAACACCTACGACGGCACCATCACCTGCGAGCCGGTCGCGGCCTCGCAGCAGAAACCCTGGAAGCCGGTGCGCGAACTGCTGGCGTAAGTCTAGGGTGTAGGGGATAGGGTGTAGCAAGGCCGGTGGCCCACTCAAGCCCGCAGCTGGCTTGAGTGGGCCACCCGGAGTTTCCTGAGTACGCAAAAAGGCGTGGCCCGCGGGCCACGCCTTTTCTTGTACCTCTCGAGAGCGCCTTACTGCTGGCTGACGCTCACCGAACGCTGCAGGCGGAAGGTGAGGGTAGACTCAGCCGGGATCACGATGTCCTTCTTGCCGGTGAGACCTGCGCCCGCCGTGCCTGCGCCGGCACCGGCCAGGCCGCCGATCAGCGCGCCCTTGCCGCCGCCCGCCAGGCCGCCGATGATCGCACCCAGGCCAGCGCCGCCGCCGACAAAGCCGGCCGTCCGCTTGCCCTTACCCTGCTCCACACGCTCGATGGTGCTCGACGCAACCTGGTAGGTCGCGCCCTGCGCGCGCACCGTATCCAGACGCAGCGAAAGCACGGCTCCGCCCTTGAAGCGGCCGAGCGGCTTCGCGTCCACCACCGTGCCGGTCGCCGTCGAGCCGGCGCGGATGATGGTCTGCCCGCCCACGGTCACCGGCGAGGCGACAGTCGCGGTAAAGGTATCGCCGGGCTGGCTGATCTTCGAGCCCACCGCATTGCGCAGCGTCACGGCAATGTGCGAGCCGGCCGGGATCACCACCGGCGGAGGCGGTGCCGGAGCAGCCGCTGCTGCCGGCGCGGGCGCCGGGGCTGCAGCTTCCGGAGCAGGAGCCGGTGCTGGGGCAGGCGCGGGAGCAGGTGCTGCCGTGCTTGTGCTCGCTGCCGGAGCAGCCGGGGTTGCCGCCGGCGCCGAAGCCGAATTGTCCGGGGTCGAAGCTGCCGGGGCCGGAGTGCTGGCGGGGGTGGTGGCCGGAGTCGTGCTGGCCTGCTGATCCTGCTTCTTGCAGCCCGAGACCAACAGCACGCTGGCCAGGGCAACGGGGAAGAGCTTCCGCGAAAGCGTATGCATAGTCATAACGCCCAATATGATGCCACTTCCAGCCAGGAAGTGGCGCAAAATCGACACAAAAATCCTTCCGGGGCAAACACCGGCCCCTCCCGCGCCGCATCCGGCGCTGTTTTATACCGCGCCTATAATGAAGCCTGATCGGAAGACGACCTGGAGAACTCTTTGGGCGAAGCGAAACATCGCCGGGCCACCATCGTGGTGCTGGCCTCGGCCACCTTCCTCCTCCTGCTGCTCATCAGCGGCCTGAATGCCTTTCACCTGGGCTTTCTGCACCCCAGCTCCACGGTGCAGATCCTGGTCTTCAGCGCGCTTTCCATCCTCATTTTCCTGCTCTTCGTCACGCTGCTGGTTCTGCTGCTGCGCAACATCCTCAAGCTGCTGGCCGACCAGCGCAGCCGGGTGCTCGGCTCGCGTCTGCGCACGCGCATGATCGTCGGCGCGCTGCTGATCTCCATCGCTCCGGCGGCGGTCATGTTCGCCTTCAGCTACCTGCTGATGAACCGCTCCATCGATCGCTGGTTCTCGCAGCCGGTAGCCGAGATCCGCGAAAACTCCACCCGCATCGCCCTGAGCCTGGCGCAGTACGTCAGCCTCAATGCCCGCGCCGAAGCCGAATCGCTGACCCGCTCTCCAAGCTTCGAGACGGCCTGGCAGGCCTCCGACCGGCAGGCGATGGTGGAGGAGATCCGCAGCCACCGCATCACGCTGCAGGGCGGTTTCGCCATCGTCTACCGGGACAGCAGCGCCATCGCCAGCTACGACGTGCCCTCGTCGAGCGGACCGGTCACCGTGCGTTCCTGGCTCGATACCTCCCTCGACTCTTCCGAGGACAGCTCCAGCGAGACGCCGGCCGACCCGCTGCCCGCCGTCGTCCTGCAAACCGCCCACAGGACCGATGAGCCGGTGCTCTCGATCGGAGACGGCCGGTACACCGTAGGCATGGCCACGCTCGGGCAGGATGGCATGATCGTCGTCGGGCTGCCCATGCCCTCGGGCCTCGACCAGGCCGTCACCGAGATCAGCCGCGGCTCCACGCAGTACTGGTCCATCTATCGCACCCGCCGCACCATCCGGCTCACCTACCTGCTGCTGCTGCTCATGCTGACGGCGCTGATCTTCTTTGCCTCCAGCTGGCTGGCGCTTTACCTCTCGAAGCAGATCACACGCACCGTCGAAGCACTGGCCGACGCCATGAACGAGATTGCCGAGGGCCAGTACGAGCGCCGCGTCACCGTCTCCGCCACCGAGGAACTGGGTGAGCTGGTGCGCTCGTTTAATCACATGGCCGCCGATCTCGAGCAGAACCGCAACCTGGCCCAAAGCTCGGCCGAACAGCTCTCCGCGGCCAATCTTTCTCTGGAAACCCGTCGCCGCGAGCTCGAAACCATTCTCGAAACCATCCCCAGCGGCGTCGTCACTCTCGATACCGGGCTGCGCATCGCCCAGGCCAACCGCGCCTTTCTCGACCTCTTCGACCTGCCCGGCAACGATGCCCTGGCCGGCACGCCCCTGAACGCTGTTCTGCCGGCCGAGCTTACCGCCGAGATTGCATTGCTCGAGCGCCGCGCCCAGCGCATGGGCATCGCCGCCAACGAGTTCGAGCTGGCACGGCCCGACGGCCCGCTGCGCCTCACGCTGACGCTTGCCGCCCTCGATCTCGGCTATCAGCGGCGAGGCTCCATTCTCGTTACCGAAGACGTGACCGAGCTGCTGCGTGCCCAGCGTCAGCTGGCGTGGAAGCAGGTAGCCCAGCGCGTGGCGCACGAGATCAAGAACCCGCTCACGCCCATCGGTCTCTCCGCCGAGCGCATCCGGCGCCACATGGACCAGCCCCGCCCGGATAGCGAAACGGTCATCCGCAAGTGCAGCGACGTGATCCTCTCCTCGGTCGAGTCCATGCGCACGCTCGTCGATCAGTTTGCCGTGCTGGCCGAGTTCCCTGCCGCGCAGCCCCGGCCCGAAGACTTGAACCTCATCGTCGAGAACGCCATTGCCCTCTTCCACGGCCGCCTGCAGGACATCCGCATCGAGCAGCGGCTGGACCGGACACTGCCGCTGGTGATGGTCGATCCGCAGGCGCTGCAGCGCGCGCTCGCCAACCTCATCGACAATGCCGCGGAGGCCATGCAGCGCAGCCTGCTGCGCATGCTTTCCATCTCTACCGGCTACAACGAGACTCACACCATGGCGGAGATCGTACTGGCCGACACCGGCCACGGTCTCACCGAGGAAAGCCGCGAGCGGCTCTTCCTGCCTTACTTCTCCACCAAGCAGCGCGGCAGCGGCCTTGGTCTCTCCATCGCCGCCAAGGTCATTCAGGAGCACCACGGCGCCATCCGGGCGGAGAACAATACCCCGGCCGGCGCGCGCTTCATCGTGAATCTTCCCTTTGCCGAGGTAGCCGGCCAGGACAACACGCCGATAAACGGCACAGCCCAGCACAACGGCAAGGCATCCAACGGGCATCTGTCTCATAAGCCGGAACATGGCACACTGCTCATGCCACCTGTGGAAGAGAGCGAATGAATCACATCCTCGTCGTCGACGACGAACCGGAAATCCGCCAGCTCCTCGAAGAAATCCTCCGCGAAGAGGGGTACGGCGTCTCCTCCACACCGAGCGGCGTGGAAGCACTCGTGCTGCTGCGCGATGCCACCTATGACGTGATGCTGCTCGATGTCTGGCTGCCGGACCGCGACGGCCTCGAGGTGCTGAACGACCTCTCTACGCTCGAAGCCGAGAACCGGCCCGAAGTGATTGTCATCTCCGGCCACGCGACCATTGAGACCGCGGTACGCGCCACCAAGCTCGGCGCCTTTGACTTCCTCGAGAAGCCGCTCTCCCTTGAGCGCACGCTCATCGTCATCAAGAACGCCATCCAGGCACACCGGCTGCGCAACGAGAACCTCGAATTCAAGCGCCAGTTCGCGCTCGAAACCACCATCACCGGCGAAAGCGTGCCGGCCAAGGCACTGCGCCAGCAGATCAAGCTCATGGCGCCGACCAACGGCCGCGTGCTCATCTTCGGCGAGTCGGGCTCGGGCAAGGAGCTGATCGCGCGCGCCATCCACGCACAGAGCCCGCGCCAGGACCGCGTCTTCATCGAGCTGAACTGCGCGGCCATCCCCGAAGACTTCATCGAGAGCGAGCTGTTCGGCTATCGCAACGGCGCCATGCCCGGCGGACCGGCCGAGAAGCGCGGGACATTCGAACGCGCCAACGGCGGCACGCTCTTCCTCGACGAAGTGGCCGACATGAGCCTGAAGACACAGGCCAAGGTGCTGCGCGCGCTCGACGAGCAGAGCTTCGTGCCGGTGGGCGCAACCCAGCCCATCAGTGTGGACACACGCGTGATCGCCGCGACCAACAAGAATCTCGAAGAAGAGATCGCCAAGGGCAACTTCCGCGAAGATCTCTTCTATCGCCTCAACGTGATTCCGTTCTATGTGCCGCCGCTGCGCGAACGCAAGGAAGATATCCCGGTGCTGGCGAAGGAATTCCTGCGCAGCTTTGGGCGCGAGTACGGCCGGCCAAGAATCGAGATCGGCGAAGACGCGCTGGAGCTGCTAAAGCAGTACCACTGGCCAGGCAACGTGCGCGAGCTCAAGAACGTGCTCGAGCGCGTCATCATCCTGCATCCGCAATCGAACCGCATCGAGCGCAGACACCTGCCGATGCTCGTCCACCGCAGCGCCACGCGCAAAACGGACGAGTTCAGCACCCTGCAGGACGCGCGCGAAGCCTACGAACGCGAGTACATCCTGCGCAAGATTGACGAATGCCACGGCAACATGAGCCGCGCCGCCGAAGCCCTGGGACTGGAACGTAGCCACTTATATCGCAAGATGAAAGCCCTGGGCGTGGTGGTACGGGAGCAGTAAGCAAGACAGGGTGTAGGGGACAGGGTGTGGGGTGTAGAAAAACTGACGGCGGCCCATTCAAGCCCGCCGTTGGCTTGAGTGGGGCGGCACACTCTTCACTCTCACCCGACCGCCGCGCCTGTATCTCGCACATTGTCATTCCGACCGGGACAACTTATCTCTCTAATTGTCATTCCGACCGAAGCTCGCCAAAGGCGAGCGCAGCGGAGGAACCTGCAGTTCTCTCTATACGCGAGGATAAGGGTGCCCCGTCCAAGCTCCGCTTGGGCGGGACAGCGCGACACCATTCAAGCCAAGAAAAGAATAAAGCGACCATCCAGACACACTGAATACTGTATAAATACTGCTGTTATTCAACCTTCTCATAATGGCGGGAATGATGAAACGCGAACTTAGTACTTCTGAGTTCTTAATCACTCAAATCGAATCACGTGATGATGCCTTCACGCCAGAAGAGCGAGCCCAGGCGGAGAAGGACAGAGCCTTTACAGAGGCGGTTGCGCGAAACATTATTAAGGCGCGCACGGACAGAGTAGATAAGAGTTTGGCGGCTCTTGAAGTCCTTGTACGTGACAGCGAAGGCCACGAATTGATCGCGGGCACCTTAAACAACTTCTACACCCGTGAGGCACTAGACGCTATCCCCTCTCAAGTTGACCGGACATTACGCCTCGCGAAATTAGAGATACAGATAACACCCTCTGCGGTCACGAACTCGTATTTACGAGAGGCAATTCGAACCTACATTCTAGGTCTCCCGCAAGCGTCAGTCGCACTAAGCCGAGCGGCATTAGAGCAGGCTCTAAAAGAGGGTATGGGATATCAATCAACGAAGACGATCGTTGAGATGAAGGGGCTACTAGACGAAGCTGAATCTGGGATCGGTTTAGACCGCAGCGTTCGGAAGCTCGCAGAAGAAGTCGCGAAGGCTGGAAATGATGTGCTTCACGAAAAGCCAACGACGCTAGAGGACGCATTCAATGTACTGATAAAGATGCGTGGCGTGTTCGAATCTATCTACGCGGACCAATAAAACGTGCTTCTCTTTCCTGCGCAAGCTAAGCTTGCGCAGGAAAGAGCACCCTACGCAGGCCAAAAAGAAGGCTTGAGTGGTACATTTTGCGGATCACCCAGCAAACTCCTGCCGAAGCATAAGCGACAACCCTTCCACCGCCGCCCCATCATTCAACGCAAAGACACCCTCCCGGGGCAGATACACGCCAACACAGCTCTTGCTCATCTTCGGGATTGCAAGCAGGGGAAGCGCAAGCCGGGCGAGCGTGGAGTAGGCTTCCGCCTTGGGCAGTTCGAGATTCCAGAGATCGAGCGCCAGCCAGCCTCGATGCTGACGCCACGCACGGGCCTGCTGCTCACTGCGCAGCTGCTTCGCCATTTCCTTCTGCGCGCCAAGGTAGCCCTTGTTGCCCTCGAGCAGCGCAATCACGTGCGGACCGGCCTTCACAAACTGCATCCCCGGCTTGCCCGTCACCGCGAACAACGGATCTTCCTGGCCATCGAAACGCCGCTCCCAGCCACGCTCCGCCGCCGCCTGCAGATCGGCATTCGGGAGATACACAAACTTCCGGAATAGCAGCACCACAGAGAACGGCATCTCGCCGGGAGCACCCTCAGGCTTTGCTTCTGCACGTTTGATGCGACCCAGAATCTTACTGAACACGTTAACCTCTTGTCATTGCAAACGGGCTTGCCAGGCCCCATGTGAGGGAGAACTGCAGGTTCCTCCACTTCGCTCGCCTTTGGCTCGCTTCGGTCGGAATGACAATCCCTTTGAAAAAGCGAAGCCGCAAGCAGCAGAACGAACCCGCTACACCCTATCCCCTAAACCCTAGTTCTCTTCCTCGTCCTGATTTTTAGGAATCAAATGCTCCAGCTGATTCCGCCAATCCAGCGTCTCGATGAACCCGCGCTGCTCGCGCCAGTTATCGCGGACGATCACATGCAGCTCCATGAAGACACGCGTACCCAGAAGCGATTCGATCTCCTTGCGCGCAGCCGTGCCGATCGCCTTGAGCTTCGCTCCGCCCTTGCCGATCAGAATCGCCTTCTGCCCGCTGCGCTCGCAGTAGATAGCCGCGGCAATCTTTGTCACCGGCAGCTTCGCGCCCGGTTTCGACGCCCGCTCCAGCTCTTCCGCTGTCGGCTCTTCGAAGCGCTCGATGATCACGGCCGAAGCGTACGGCACCTCTTCGCCGGTCTCGGTGAGAATCTTCTCGCGGATCAGCTCGGCGACGAGGAAACGCTCGGGCTGGTCGGTGAACTGCTCCTTCGGAAAATAGCGCTCGCCCTCAGGCAGCACGGCCACCAGGCGATCGATAAGCCGATCCAGCCCGTCTTTCTTGCGCGCTGAGATCGGAATCACTTCCGCGAACGAATACAGCGACGAGAGCTGCTGGATGAGCGGCAGCAGCTTGGCACGCTCGATGAGATCGATCTTGTTGAGCAGCAAAAAGACCGGGCAATCGAGTTTCTTTAACAAATCAAATACAAATTCGTCTTCGCTCTGCCCCTCGCGTCCGCCCGGCCGCTTGGGCGCCGAGCGCGTCACCTGCTTGCCATCGGCTGAGGTAATTGTCAGGCCAAGATTCGGGCTCTCGCCCTCTTCGGCTTCCGGATCGAGGCCCGGCAGGTCGAGCCGCCGCGTCGCATCCACCATCAGGAGCACGGCATCGCGCGTCTCGAGCGCGTCGTGCACCTCCTGCATCATGCGCTTGTCGAGCGTGGTATGCGGCTTGTGCACGCCCGGCGTATCCACGAAGACAATCTGCGCAGCCGGCCGCTGTTTCTTGCGCGCGGGCACCTCCACGATGCCGTAAATGCGGTTGCGCGTGGTCTGCGGCTTCGCCGTGACGATGGCCACCTTCTCACCCACCAGTGAGTTCATCAGCGTGGACTTGCCCGCGTTCGGGCGTCCGAGGATCGATACAAATCCCGATCGAAACTTCATGCTTTTTCCTTTTCTTCTGCCGCTGCGTTGGTTTGCTCAGCGCCTACGCGCGAGACATGCAGCCGGTCAATCCTGCGGTCGGTCGATTCGAGGATTTCGAACCGCAGGCCGTGTTCTTCCACCACCTCGCCGGCCTGCGGAATCCGTCCTGCGGATTCGCTCACCAGGCCGGCCACGGTGGTCGCCTCATAGTCTTCGGGCAGCTCCAGCGCCTCGCCCAGCAGCTCTTCCATCTGCTCGACGGGCAGCCATCCGGGCACCGTCCATGAGCCATCGGCCTCGCGCACCGGGCCGTCCTTATCGTCTTCCTGCTCGTGCTCGTCCTGGATCGCGCCCACCAGCTCTTCGATCAGGTCTTCGATCGTGACCAGGCCGGCCACGCCGCCGTATTCATCGATCACGATGCGCATGTGCTGCTTCTCGCGCTGCATCTCGCGCAGCAGCTCGTTCACCTTCTTGGTCTCAGGCGTGAAGGTCGCGGTGCGCTCGATGCTTGCGACCGTCTGCGTGAGCGCGTCTTCGTCGCGGATGCGCAGCAGGTCATGCGCGAAGGCAATGCCCGTCACATGATCGAGCGAGCCCTCGTACACCGGCACGCGTGAATACGGCTCGTTCACCAGCATTTCGAGAAACGCAGCCAGCATCGTCTCCATGGGCACGGCAAAAATCTCCGGACGCGGCGTCATCACATCGCGCACCAGCTTGTCGCCAAACTCCACCGCAGAGCGCACCAGGTCGCGATCGCTCTCTTCCAGAATGCCCTCTTCCTGCCCGGCTTCGAGCAGCGCCTCCACCGCCTCGGTCGTCGCCTCTTCTTCCTTGCGCGCCGGAGCCTCGGCCAGCGCGGCGATCGAAAGCAGGAAGCCGAGAAAGAGGGTCGCCGGCATCATCAGGTAGAAGAGCACGCGCAGCACATGCCGCCAGCGCACGATCCAGAGACCGCGCGTGCGCGTAAAGAAAACGAATGGCAGCACCTGGTTGAAGATCACGACGATCATCACCACGCCCAGGCCAACCTGCAGCACCTCGGGCGCGGTCAGGTGATCGCTCGGCTTGCGGTCGAAGAGCAGCATGCCGAAGATCAGCGTGAGCCCGGCCAGCGCCAGCTGCGCAAGAATGGCCGCAGAGAGCGCAATGTGGTCACGATCCAGACGCAGACGCGGCTCTACGTGCTGCTCCCACGCGTCGATATTCTCCTGGAACTCACCGGCGAGAAACTTACCCATCTCCGAGTAGAGGCGACTGACATACGAGGCCAGCGTAAGAATAAGCAGCAGCAGCGCAATGGAGATCACCGTCCAGAGGCTCATCGCGCGCGGCTCCTGGAGTCTTTATGCGTTGCCACTTTCTTCGCGGAGACCTGCTTCGCAACAGCCTTTTTTGCAGGCGCCTTCTTCGCGCTTTTCTTCACAGGTGAAGTGTTTTTCTCCGCAGGCTTCGCTTTACCCAGGGTCCGCAAGATCAGACCTGCTTCCAGCCCTAGCTTCTTGCGCAGGCGCTCTTCCTTGCGCGCCATCTCGCCGTCGTCGACCTCGTGGTCGTATCCGGCCAGGTGCAGCGCACCATGCAGCAGCAGCACTTCCAGCTCGATCACCAGCGCATGCCCGCGCGATTCGGCCTCGCGTGCGGCGGTTTCGACCGAGATCGCCAGATCACCGGCAATGCCCATCGCCTGCCCCATCTCGTCAGCCGGGAAAGAGAGCACGTCCGTCGCCTTGTCCTTCTTGCGATAGTCGCGATTCAGGCGGCGAATCTCCGCATCGCCGGTCAGCAGCACGGAAACTTCGCCCTTCAGGCGCGCCTCGGCCTGCGCGGCGGCCAGAAAGCGCGTGAGCCGCGCCCGCTTGAGCGCGGTCCGCCCGAACTTCTCCTCTATCTCTGGGTCGATGTCGATCATGGTCTGAAATGGCTCATCACGTGCAGACAAAGCAAAAGGAGGGCACTGAGCCCTCCTTTTGAGGATACCCCACAGCAAAACCGTTACTGCGGTTTCGAGGCGCTCGAGCCATCGCCTTCCGGCATGCGCAGCGGCAGCTCCGGCTGCTGACGGCCGAAGTTGTCGTAGGCCTGGATGATGCGCTGCACCAGCTGGTGACGCACCACGTCACCGCTCTCAAAGTGCGTGAAAGCAATGCCGTCCACGCCCTCGAGGATCGACATCGCCTCCACCAGCCCGGATTTGCGCGGATTGGGGAGATCGATCTGCGTAATGTCCCCGGTGATGACGGCCTTGGAATTGTTGCCCAGGCGTGTGAGGAACATCTTCATCTGCTCGCTGGTCGTGTTCTGCGCCTCATCCATGATGACGAAGGCATCGTTCAGCGTGCGTCCGCGCATGAAGGCCAGCGGCGCAACCTCGATGATGTTCTTCTCCAGCATACGGTCCACGCGCTCCGGCTCGAGCAGGTCATAGAGCGCGTCATAGAGCGGACGGAGGTAGGGATCGACCTTCTCCTGCAGGCTGCCGGGCAGGAAACCCAGCTTCTCTCCGGCCTCGACCGCCGGACGCACTAGGATGATGCGGCTGACCTTCTTCGCCAGCAGCGCCGAGGCGGCCATGGCTACGGCAAGGTACGTCTTGCCGGTGCCCGCCGGCCCGATCCCGAAGGCCATGTCGTTCTGCTCGATCGACTCGACGTAGCGCCGCTGGTTGATCGACCGCGGCTGCACCATGCGCTTGATGCCGCCCGCCGCACGCTGCTTGCCGCTCTCCGTGAGCGAGCGCAGCGACACCGCCGGATCGGCGACGACCAGCCGCAGCATGCTGTGCAGCTCCGCGCCCTGGGGGCACTGCCCCGCCTTGCACATGGCCTCGTAGTCGGCAAAGATGCGCTCGACCCGCACGATGTTCTGCGGCGCGCCCTCCACCACCACGGCATCCGATTGGAGATCGATGCGCACATGGAGCATGTCCTCCATGAGCCTGAGGTTTTCATCGCGGGTCCCGAAAAGGGGCTCAAGGTTCGGCGTGATGTCGAGCGCTTTTTTGGTCAAAAGGAGAAATGCCCTCCGGGTTGGGCCGTTGCCGGCGCCGTGGATTTTAGATGGGGATGGGTGCAGAGAGAACCTTCAGCCGGGGAGCAGGCGCGAGTGGCCATGAAACGAAATCGAAGACAGGCCGGACAGGCCTCCTCGCGATCCCGATGCACTCCGCCGCTGTGCCGAAGGGTAACGATGCGCTCAGAGTAGCCCCGTCGGGACGACGAGTCAATGCGCAGGCAGTGAATTTTTCAAGACCGATGTATCCGGATAGAAACAGCGGCGCTACCGCTGCACGGGCTTCGCGCGGCTTTTTACGCCACGACCTCCAGCCCCTTCTTCGCTACCAGCGAAAGCAGCTTCAGCGACGCGCCCTGCGGACGCTTCTCGCCGCGCTCCCATTTACTCACCAGGCTTGGCGTCACGTTCAGATAGGCTGCGAAGACCGCCTGACTCGCCTGTTCCCTATCGCGCAGTGCGCGAATCTGGGCCGGCGTCATCTCCTGGACCGGGGTCAGGCAGAGTGCATCGAACTTCCGCATCGTCTTACGATCCATGCCTCCTACACGGTAGAGATCCGCCGCAGCCTCGTGCACAGCTGCCATGGCATCGCTGCGAAACTTCTTAGGCATTGCCTTCCTCCCCCGAAGGTCCAACTTGCAACAAGGCACCATCCCTCACCCGCTGCGCGATTTCGGCCTCCGTATAGCCAAGTACCACTCGTGCGAGTTCTCGAAAGGCGTCGAGCTCATCCAGACGAATATTTGCCCGGTCCTTCTTCTCGAAACCATAGACGTACACCAGCCTGTCACCCCGCCGGAAGAAGATGATCGATCTGGAGCCGCCAGATTTCCCTTCTCCTGCCCGCGCGATTCGCTGTTTGATGACCCCGCCTCCGAGGTCCGCATCGATCAGCCCCTGCTCGGCTGCCTTTGCTGCCTGCAGTAAATCAGCATCGGATATACGCGCTTTCCGCTGGAAGCGTGCAAACGGCCTGCTCTTATAAACCGCCAGCGGCTGCCGGGGCATCCTGCCCACAGAAATACTCTAGCACTGAGTGCTATGACTGAGTGATTCATTCTGCGGCATCAGCCAAACACTTCCCGGTCCAGAAACGCATTCCGGAACTTGCCGTGTGGATCGAGCTGCGCCGCCAGCGCGCGAAACTCCGCCATCCGCGGATATTGCGCATCGATTTTTTCCGGTGCCAGGGTGAAGACCTTGCCCCAGTGCGGACGCGGCTGGAAGGGTGCGAGTGCCTGCTCGATCTCCGGCAGCACGGCGTGGACAGCCTCGATTTCCGGCTTCCACGTGAAGTGAATGGCGAGCGACGGCCGCCGGTACGCCATGCTCAGCCAGAGGTCATCGGCGGCGACGGTGCGCAGCTCGGTAATGAAGAGGTGCGGCGTGATTTTGTCCTTGAGCTTCTCTACGGCGCGGATTGCCTCGTAGCCATGCTCGCGCGGCACAAAGTACTCCGTCTGGATTTCGTTGCCGCTGGAAGGCGTGAAGGCCATCTTGAAGTGCGGCAGCCGCTCATACCATGGCCCCGGCACGCCGAGCTGCTCGGTGCACGGCGTCGCATCGTGGCCGAGAATGGGATGCACCTTCACCGTGGCCGCCTTCGCGCCGTGGAACTCGTCCTCGAAACGGATCTGGCCACCTTCAACCTTGCGCTTCAGCCATACCTGCGTCGCGCGGTTCTGCTGCCAGTCGGTAAAGAGACTCACGCTGTAAGCCGAGCCGAAGATGGCATCGAGATCGTGCTCCAGGCGATCGAAGCTCAGGTCGAGATAAACCTTCTGCGCCACCTGAAAGCTCGGCACCACATGCACCGTAGTCGAGGCCTGCACGCCGACCGACCCCAGCGCGACGACCATGCCATCGAATCGATTTCCTCCGTCTTTCTCGCGGGAGAACGAGTGAAGCTGGCCGTCGGCGGTGATCAGCTCGAAGCCTTCCACCGCGGAAGACAGGTTCCTGTTTTCATTTCCCGACCCGTGCGTGGCCGTGGCGCAGGCTCCGGCCACCGTCACATGGGGCAGCGAGGCCAGATTGTGGACGGCATAGCCCTTCGCGTCGAGCCAGGGCGCCAGTTTGCCATAGCGGACACCGCCGCCCACGGTCACCGTCTTCGCCGTCTCATTCAGCTCCATCGATTCGAGCTTTTCGAGCGAAATCTGTGCCGCGGTGCTGTCCGCGATGCGGTTGAAGCAGTGCCGCGCGCCCAGCGCGCGGATCTTCGAGGCCGCGCGGATGGTTTCCCGGGCCTCGTCGACCGACGAGGGGATAAAAAGCTGGTCCGTGCTGTACTCGATGTTTCCCGCCCAGTTCGTCCGATGCGCCGCCAAGGTCTTCTCCGCCTTCAGCATACGGGAGACGACCGTACCCGCCGCCGCTGCGCCCGATACCTTCAAGAACTCTCGCTTGTTCATAGGCCGTCCATGCTCGCCCGGAGCCTGCACGAGCGTCAATGGCCTTGCGATCTGAGTTGTGCACGGGCCTGCGTCCGCAACTCAAGACCACAGCATGAACCGCCTCATTTGATTGATAGAATTGAAGTTAAGGCAGGGAGCGATACACTCTCCAAATAACAGTAATAGCCTAAAAAGGCTATTACTCTCTTATAGAAAGTCACTCTCTTTTAGAGAGTGACTTTCTATAAGAGAGTAATCCGGAAGAATTCCCTTGCCGGGGTCGGTTTCCAATTGACCGGCGGGGCGAGTTCCCCTAAACTTAAGGTTTGCAGGGGATGCCTCATTGCCTGCATCCCAACTTCAGGAAAAGAGTTCAAGAACTACCATGGCAAATCACGTCTCCGCGCTGAAGCGCGTTCGTCAGACCGAGAAGAAGACTGCAGTGAACCGCGCCAACAAGAGCCGCGTGCGCGGCAGCCTCCGCCTTCTGCGTGAGGCGATCCAGAAGGGCGATGTCAAGGCTGCGGCCGAGCAGTATCGCGCCACCGCTTCCGCTCTGGATAAGAGCGTCCAGAAGGGCATCCTGCACGCCAACACGGCTTCCCGCTACAAGAGCCGCCTGAACGCCCGCGTGAAGGCCCTGGCGCTCAAGGCCGCCTAAAGCTTCTAGCTTCTAGCTTCTAGCTTCTAGCTTCTAGCTTCTAGCTTCTAGCTAAAGATTGAAAATGAAAGGCCACGCTCGATGCGTGGCCTTTTTGTTGTTTTTGTGTTGATTTTCTGGGGTCTGGGAACCCACATCTCGAACGGCACGAGATGTGGGGCACCCGGGTTCTCGCTAAAAGCTAGTAGCTAGAAGCTGCCTTTAGAAGCTGAAGACCGCCTGCACGAAGATACGGCGGCTGGCCGAACCCGAGGAGAAGATCTGCCCCGCCAGCGCGTTGGACTTGCCGAACTCCGGCGAGCCGAGGATGCCGGTGGGTGCGGCCAGGTTGATGTCGTTGAAGAGGTTCAGCGCCTGGGCATTAAGCGTCAGGCTGTAGCGGGGATGCGTCGGCGTCTGCTGCTGCTGACCATCCGGCCCACCACGGCCGCGATTCCCACTGAGACCGCCGGGGCCAAGACCACCGCCGGGACCGCCGCCAGGACCACCGCCGCCGCCATGGCCGCCACCACCACCGGGACCACCGCCGGGGCCGCCCATGCCGCCGCCCTGCGAGGCCGCGCCTGCGACCCGGGGGCCGAAGTTGAAGGTCTTGCTGGCACGCAGGTTGAAGGTGAAGAGGTTCGGGCCGTCGCCGTAGTTCACCGGCACCAGCTTCTCACCCTTGGCCAGGCCCGCGGTCGGGTTCAGGTTGAAGGTGCCGTAGGACGTGGCGACCGTGTCCGTGTCGCCGGACTGGGCAAAGGTCGGACGGTCGTTGAAGAACGAGTCGCCGTTGTTGTCCTCACCCGTGGTGATATTGAACGGCGTGCCCGACTGGACCACGATGAAGGGGCTAAAGCGCAAATTCCAGCGCGTGGACCAGCTGCCCATCAGGAAGAGGCGGTTGCGGACATCGAAGGAGGCGCGACCGTAATCCTGCTTCAGATTGGCCGAGTTGCTCGGATTGCCGGAGACGCCGGACGAATCGCTGTTCGCCCAGCTTGCCGAATAGAAGCCGAAGAGCGAGAGGTTCGGGCTGAAGCGAGCATTAAAGTTGGTCATCAGCTGGTTCTGCTTGAAGACTGCTTCAGAGAAGTACTGATAAACGTTCGGATCGGCCGCATCGTAACCGGCCATGTAAGGCGCGTTCGCGTTGCGGGTGATGAGCTGATGGTTCCCCAGCGAATTGATGTAGGTCACCGAAATGGTCGAGGCCTTGGTCACCTGCCGCTCGATGCTGAAAGCGGCCTGCTGCGTAACCGGAGCGTGCAGGTCGGGAGCGATCTGGTAGACGGCCGTCTTGCTGCTGGTGCTGCCGGCTTCCTGGCAGGAAGTCAGATCGGTGGAGGTGATGCTGGTCGCCGAGTAGCAGGTCGGATCCTCGATCACCGCTTCCTTCTGCGGGGAATCGGCGTTCTCGTTCAGGCGCTTGGCCTGGAGAATTTCTGCCAGGGCGAAGCGGTCATAGAAGAAGCCATAGCCACCGCGGAGGACGGTCTTGGCCTGCTTGCCCGGCTTGGCCAGTCCCCAGGCAAAGCTCAGACGCGGCGCCCAGTCGTTCTTGTCGTGGATGCCGGACTGCGATTCCCAGCGCACGCCATAGCTCAGCGTCAGGTTCTGCTTCGCACGCCAGTCGTCCTGGTAGTAGAGGCCCACGTCGGTGAGGCTGGAGACGATGTTCGGGCTGCCGTATGTCAGGTTCAGCTGGCTGGGACCGCCGCCGGCTGCGCGGATCTGCGCCCAGGTCTCGCCGGTGCCCAGGCCCTGGATGGTGGCCGCATAGGCTTCGGCCGCCGTCGTGGTGGTGCAGTCCGTTTCCGAGCTGCTGCACTGGTTGCCGCCGAAGGTGAAGGAGCCGTTGAAGCTGCTGCTCGAGGTGTTGGCGTCGCGGGCGTAGCGCAGACGGCCGCCGAAGTTGATCGCGTGGGTCTTGAGAGCAATCTCGGTCAGGTTCTGCAGCTCATAGCGCAGGGTGTGGTCGTTTTCGGTCTGTCCGGTGTAACCGCCGAAGGTCTCGAGACCGGAGACCGCCGTCTCCGGGTCGGTCGAGGCCGGGGTGGTCTTCGAAAAGTCACGCAGGAACTGGAAGCGCGTCTCGTTGATGACCTTGTCGCTCAGGACCTGCGTGTCGCTGATCTGGACGGTGTGCTCGGTCGAAGAGGTGTTGTAGGCCTGGTCGCGCAGCGAATACTGCCCCACGCCTTCGTTCTTCTCATTGTCGTCATAGAACTGGTAACGGACGCTCAGGGTGTTGCTGGCGCCCAGCTGCAGATCGATGCGCGGGCTGATGTTGGTGCGGCCATGGGGCGTCACCACCGCATCGTTGAAGGCAACGGTGTCGTAGTCGGCGGCGTTGGTATAGATGCCGGCGGCAAAGTCGCCGTTCACCTCACCCTGTAACCGGTACGCATCGACGACCGCGTCATCCTGAATGGTGCGATGCTCGGCGCTGACGAAGTACGAAGCATTCTTGCTGATAGGACCGCTGACCGTGCCGTTGTACTGGTAGCTGTAGTAGTCCGGAATGTCCTTATCGAAGGGGTTGCCGGTGTTCAGCTGCGAGGGATTGCCCTGGGCCATGAACTGGGCACGGAACTTGTCGGTACCCGGCTTGGTCAGGATCTCGATGCGGCCGTAACCCAGCTTGTCGTACTGCGCCGAAAAGGGGTTCTGGTTGATGCGGATCTCGCGGATGGCGGATTTGGGCGGCAGCTCGCCGGCGGTGAAGCCGTCAATGTAGATCTGGCCGCCGTTGGGACCCGCGCCCGGACCTGCCAGGGCATTCAGCTCATTCTGCAGCTCGTCCGGGTCATCGGAGAGCGCGTCGAGATCCTTGCCCTTGAGCACCAGGCTGTTGGCGTTGCTGGTGGGGTCCACGCTCACCGTCGGCGTATCTTCATTGACCACCACCTGCTGCTTTTCGATCGCGATCTGGAGCGATACATCAAACTGCTTGCTCTGCCCGGCGGCGATCGTCACCGCTTTCGAGGCCGAGGGCGCAAAGCCCTGCGCCGAGGCGATCACGATATAGGTTCCGGCCGGCAGCTTCGCGGCTGCGTATGCGCCCGAGGCATCCGAGGTGGCGGTTGCGAGCGTATGGCCGTCGGTCGTCGTAATGCTGACCCTGGCGCTGGGTATGACCGCGCCGGAGGGGTCGGTCACGGTGCCGCGCAGCGTGCCGGTCGGCGTCTGCGCCCGCAGCAGCGGCGCGAAGGCAAGCGCTAACACTGCCAACCAAAGACTAAGAAAACGAGATATGAATCTGTAATTCACAATGCTCCAAAGAAACACAAAAGGATGAACTGAACCTGAATGTCGTACGCCGGTACTACAGCCTGGCGGCTTTCGCCGCCCTTATGCCGGTTTGAGCCGGAGACACACGGGCAGCGCAGTCTCCGCCCTCCGATCGCCCCGGAAGCGGCGAAAGACGGAAAAATCTGTTTACGATACGCAGCAAATGCTCACTGCGCTCCTTCGCCCTCACCCCCGCCGCCCATGTTCCACGAGGCGGAGAACATATCCCGGCTGGCGGAAGGGGACGCGGAGAGGATTGGCTCGACCCCGGCAATCAGTGTGACTGCCGTGGCTTCTGCCGGAGTGCCCTGGGTTGCGACGATCATGACGGCATCGCCCTTATGAAGATCTCCGAGGGAGAGCGGCGGGGTGCGTTGCAGCATCTGCGAAAGATCGCCGTTGCGTGCCCCGCCCGCGCGCGGTCCCTGTCCGTTTTCGGCCACAGGCTGCGCCTGCGGAGCGTGATCGCCTCCCTGAGGCGGAGCCGACGGCGCGCCCTTCGGAGTAGCGCCACCCGACGCAGCGCCCTGGCCGCCACTCTTGAAGCGGGCCGCCAATGCCTGGGCCATCATCTCCGGCAGCTTGTGCAGCTGCGAATCGGCGGAGATGTGAATGACCACCGGCTTCTTCGTGGCCAGATCGTTGACGGTGACGGTGTTTGCGGCTGCATCGGCAGAGATGACCGTGGCCGCGATATTGCGGAAAGTGCCGAAGACGACTTCCTCCGCGGCGACATCGGTGCTGGCCGGATCATGATCGCCCAGCGCGCGCAGCTGATCGCCAACATGAACCTGATCGATCGTCGCGGGCCTGGCATCCGCAAAACGAATGGAGGCCGCGTCATAGCGGCGCACGACCGTCTTCGGCGTGGTGTGGATCGTCCAGGTTCTGGAGCCGGCGGAGACGGTCATCGTCCCAGCCGAGGCGTCGACCGACTTTACGAGGCCGCCTACGCCGCGCCGCTGCCAGTCCGCTTGCTCAGCCTGCTGCTGCTGCGCCACGTCGGCCTTCTTCATGGCCACGACCGTCGTTGCCGTCGCCGCGCCTCCATCCGCACCGGGATGCACCGCCATCAGGATGCGATCGCCCACAGCAAGATCGGAAAACTGGATCGGAGTCGCGGAGGAGAGTGTCTTCGTGCCCGGCTCCGCGCGCAGAATGCGGGCCGAATCACTGACGGTCACCGTCACCGGGTCTCCGGTATCCGGCTTGACGGTCACCGACTGGCCATTGATCGCGGTGATCGCACCTACCACGCGGCTGGCCGGCGCAGATTGCGCGGCCTGCCCGGAGGCTGCCACGCCCAGCGGAGCTGCCATGCCGAGCGGAGCCAGTGCTCCGAAGCCACCATACAGTGCAACCGACAAAAGAACTCGTGCTGAGGTCATGGAACCCATTTTCTCCTGCAAAATGACCGGATGCGCGGCGAGATTTGTAACATTCGGCAACAGGGAACATACCGAAATCGCGCTGCATGTGTGACGAACTTACAGCCGCAAAGTTTCACGGGGGGATCTTCGTTTTTGTCACGGCCGGCGCGAGCGGCCTGTCTGCGCACGAGCCAAGCCAGGAAAGAAGCAGGTATCATGCAGCCAGCGGCAACATCGATACCGATGTCACGAAATGGATGCCTTGTACCGCTCCGGTTACCGCTCGGGCGGCCCGCATCCGAAAAGTTTCAGACGCGAACACGACGCAACCCATAAGGAAAATCAAGAAATCCGATGGCCATCAGTCACGCAGGAAGTTCTACCCGAGTTACCGCCGCGCCCGCCGGCTCCAATAACTACCGCAGCGCCTTTGCCATGGTCACCACACTGTTTTTCGTGTGGGGCTTTCTGACCTCGCTCAATGACATCCTGATCCCGCACCTGAAAGCCATCTTCGAGCTGAACTACGCCAAGGCGATGCTGGTGCAGTTCGCCTTCTTCGGCTCCTACGCCGCCTTCGGGTTCATCTCGGGCAAGATCGTGGAATGGATCGGCTATCAGCGCACGATGGTGCTTGGGCTGCTGACCATGGGCGTTGGCGCCATCGGGTTTATCCCGGCCGCGAATATCCCGTCCTTCGGGCTCTTCCTCACCGCGCTGATCGTGCTGGCCGCCGGCATCACGGCGCTGCAGGTGGCGGCGAATCCGTATGTCACGGTGCTCGGACCGCCGCAGACCGCCTCGAGCCGCCTGAACCTGACGCAGGCCTTCAACTCGCTCGGCACCACGATCGGACCGCCGCTCGGCGGCCTGCTCATCCTCAAGGGCGCCGACATCGCAGCCGACAAGCTCAAGGCCATGTCTCCGGCCGCGCTGCACGCCTACCGCCTGCAGCAGGCAGCCACGGTTAAGTTTCCGTATATCGCCATCACGCTGGCGCTGATCGTGCTGGCCCTGGCCATCGCGCTCTACAAGTTCCCGCGCCTGGACAACACGAAGGACTACCGCCCCACCAAGGCCGGACAGAAGGGCGACAGCATCTGGCGCTATCCGCACGTGGTGCTGGGCGCGGTCTGCATCTTCATGTATGTGGGCGCCGAGGTCTCGCTGGGCAGCTTCCTGATCAACTACTTCAACCAGCCGAAGATTGCCGGCATCTCAGAGCTGGCCGCGGCCGGCTTCGTGCCCTTTTACTGGGGCGGAGCCATGATGGGCCGCTTCATCGGCTCAGCCGTATTGCAGAAGGTAAAGACCACGCACCTGCTTACCTTCTGCGCCTTCGTCGCCATGGCTCTGGTCCTCATCAGCATGGGAACCACCTACACCTCGGGCGCGGTCACCAATATCCACCTGAACCTTCTCTTCTGGCAGGGCACGCTCGCGCTGCCCCACTCCTGGCCGATGTGGACCATCCTGGCGGTGGGCTTCTTCAACTCGATCATGTTCCCCAGCATCTTCACGCTGGGCATTGCCGAGATGGGACCGCTGACGGGTGAGGCCTCGGGACTGCTGGTCACGGCGATTGTCGGCGGCGCGGTGCTGCCGGAGATCCAGGGCATTCTGGCCGATAAGATCGGCCTGCAGCATGCCTTTATCGTCCCGGTGATCTGCTATCTCTTCATCGCCTACTACGGCTGGCGCGGTGCACGGATCATCCAGCCGTCGCTCGACTAATCAGCTCCCGCTGCAATCGCAGCTCTTTACAACAACGCCCATCCGGGAAGCTCCGGATGGGCGTTGTTGTTTTGGGGTTCGTGCTTTCCCATGTCTCAGAAGCGAGACATGGGGCACCCGGGTTGTGCGAGTGGAGACAAACTGCAGGTTCCTCCACTTCGCTCCGCTCCGGTCGGGATGACGATGCAGCGGTATTTTTTACTTTCCATTCCTTTATCGGTGGATACGGCCTAACGGCCTGGAGCTGCCTTCAGCCGTTCCAGATCGGGTCCACGCCGCTCCACCGGGGTCGAGAGGACGAGGCTGGTCGTCGGAATGCCGTAGGGCAGCAGACGCTCGATCAGCCGCTCCAATTCGATCAGCGAACCCACCGCAACTTCCAGCGAGAATGCATCCGAGCCGGTCACATGGTGGCAGATCCGCACCTCGCGCAAGGTCTTCATGAACTTCAGAAAGGCCTGGTAGTGGGTGCCGTCGCAGGTCATGCGGATGACCGCCAGCAATCCCACCCCCAGCACCGCGGGATCGATCTCCACGCTATAACCGCGGATGATGCCTTCCTCTTCCATACGCTTGACCCGCTCGGCGGCCGCGGATGGCGAAAGCCCTACCTTGCGCCCCAGCTCCGCATACGAGGCGCGCGCGTTCACGGTCAGCTCGGCGATCAGGTTTCGCGCATATTCGTCTAATATTTCCGTCGATTCCACGGATATTTCCTCATCTTCCACAGGATATCCACCTTATTCTGACACGGATTCCGTGGATCATCCGTGGATTCGGCACGCATTCCTGGCTAGGATCAGCCAGTGATGATCGAACCCCTTGCTTCCGGCTCCTCTGTACCCGTTTCTGCATCGGATAGCCCTGCGTCCTATCGCCTGCTCCTCGACGGACAGCCGCTTACCCTGGAAGAACTTGCCGGCGTCGCCGTCCGCCGCCTCCCGGCGCAGCTCACCTCTGAGGCCCTGCAACGGATTGCGGAGTCCCGCGCGATCGTCGAGAACCTGGTGGGCCGGGGTGAGACCGCTTATGGCATCAACACCGGCTTCGGCAAGCTCAGTGATGTGCACATTGGCCCGGACCAGCTCGAGGCACTACAGCGCAACCTCGTCCGCAGCCACGCCTGCGGCCTGGGCGAACCGCTTCCCGAGGACGAGGTCCGCGCCATGCTGCTGCTCCGCGCCAACGTTCTCGCCAAGGGATTCAGCGGCGTGCGCCCGATCGTCGCGGAGACGCTGGTGGCGCTGCTCAATACCGGGGTGCATCCTGTGATCCCCGCGCGCGGATCGGTGGGCGCTTCGGGCGATCTGGCACCGCTGGCTCACCTTGCTCTCACCTTGATCGGCGAAGGCGATGCCTTCTACCAGGGGCGCCGCATCCCCTCGGCCGAAGCCCTGCGGCAGGCCGGAATTGCTCCGCTGACGCTGGCCGCCAAGGAAGGCCTGGCGCTGCTCAACGGCACACAGGCCATGGCCGGAGTGGGAGGACTGGCACTGGTCCGCGCACGACGCGTGACCGAGCTCTTCGACCTGGCCGGAGCCATGTCTCTGGAGGCCCTGCGCGGCACACCGGCGGCCTTCGACGCCCGCATCCATACTGCGCGCCCGCATGCGGGCCAGATGGCCGTCGCCTCTCACCTGCGCACGCTGCTCGAGCAGAGCGAGATCCGCGAGTCGCACCGCCATGACGATCCTCGGGTGCAGGACGCGTACTGCCTGCGCTGCATGCCGCAGGTCCACGGCGCAGCACGCGGCGCGCTCGCCCACGTGCAGAGCGTCATCGAGATCGAAACCGGCTCGGCTACGGATAACCCGCTGATCTTCGGAAATGAGCGTGAGGGAACGATTCTCTCCGGCGGCAACTTCCATGGCGCTCCGCTGGCGCTGGCCTTCGACTACGCGGCCATCGCACTCACCGACCTGATGAGCATCAGCGAGCGGCGCATCGACCGGCTCATCAACCCGGACATCAATGAAGGCCTGCCCGCGTTCCTCTCGCCGGAGGCCGGTGTCTCTTCGGGGCTGATGATCGTACACGTGGCTGCGGCGGCGCTGCTCAATGACGCCAAGGTGCTCTCGCATCCGTCGAGTGTCGACTCCGTGCCCACTTCCGGCGGCAAGGAGGATCATGTCTCGATGGGCATGACGGGCGCGCTCAAGCTGCGGCGCATTGTGGAGCACGCCGAGTGTGTGCTGGCGATGGAGCTGCTCTCTGCCGCGCAGGGCCTGGAGTATCGCCTACCCCTGCGTCCGGCGCGCGCCGTCGAACATGCGGCCACCAAGGTGCGGGAGTTCGTGGCTCCGCTGCGCGAAGACCGCGTGCTCTCAGGAGAGATCGAGCAGCTGGCACAGGCCATCCGCGAGGGTCACTTCGACGAGTGGCGCGGATGAGGATGAAAGCGGTCTAAGGTGATCCCACGTCTCAACCTCGAGACGTGGGGCACCCGGCTGTTTCCCGGAGACGGACACCGCAGGTCCCTCGACTCGCTGCGCTCGCTCGGGATGACAAGGAATAAGAATGCCTGTTCCTGGTCTATCGCCACCAGGACGAGCGCAGCTCCACGCCCTTTTCGAACTCCGTCGGGACGCCCGGCGGAGGCGACCATAGAGGGATGCCATCCGCATCCGCCAGCTCCGTGATGCGTTCGATGGGAAAGCGCCAGGCGTGGAGCGCGAGATCGAAAAGCCCCCAATGGATGGGCATCAGCAGACCATGCGCGCCCATCGCCCTGAAGGCGCGCATCGCGCCGTCGGGGCCCATGTGAATGCTCTCCCAGTTCACATTCCATGCACCCACTTCGAGCATGGTCAGATCGAAGGGACCGTAATGCTGCCCGATCTCCGTGTACCCATCCCAGTAGCCCGAGTCCGCTCCGTAGTAGACATTGTGCTCCGCGCCTTTCAGCGCGTAGGAGGCCCACAGCGTCTCGAACCGGTTGCGCATGCTGCGTCCGGAGAAGTGCCGTGAAGGAATCGCGGTGATCCGAAGGCTTGCGCCGGTGCGCGCGCTGCGCATCTCTGCCGACTCTGTCCAGTCGAGCTCGATGATCTTCTCCGCCGGAGCACCGAAGCTGCGCAGCACGGCTCCGACTTCAAGCGGCACCACCCATTGCGCGCCTGCAGCAGCGGGCAGCGCGGCCAGCGCGCGCACGGTCTCCTTCCCCATGTGGTCGTAGTGGTCGTGCGAGAAGAGAATCACATCCAGCTCCGGCATCTTCTCGAGCGGCAGCGGCGAGGGGAAGAACCGCTTCGGTCCCGCCCAGCTCATGGGAGAGGCGCGCTCGTCCCACACCGGGTCGATGAGCACGCGCACGCCGTCAATCTCCACCAGCATGATCGAGTGCCCGAACCAGGTCACCCGCAGTCCGGAAGCCGGCGGCCGCGCATATGTATCCGCCGCAGTGACAAATGGACCGAGCTGCCGTTTCGGCGTGCGCTCTTCCCGGTTGGACAGGTAGAGAGGCAGCAGCTTGAAGATCATGCCGAAGCCGCCGATCTCTGTCTCGACAGGATTCTGGAACTTGCGGCCAAGGCGCACGGCGCGCTTCAGCAGGGTGGGAGCGGGCAGGGGGTCGGCAGGGATGGGAGCGGCAATCTGTTCAGGCACAATAAGACTGACGCGGTTTGGGGCGGGATGGATTCCGGGAATTTGCGGGAGGACGCTTTACCACAGAGGAGGTCCGTGCCGCTTCCTGCTTCCCGGTTTCGCGCCAAGACGCGAAGTTCCGCAAAGGTCGCAGGGAGACGGATGTGCTTCCCCGTTCAAGCCAACTGCAGGCTTGAACGGGCCACCTGGGACGTATCCACCTATAGCAACGAGAAAGGGTTGTCATTTCGACCGGAGCAGGACAGTTCTATCGTCCTGCGCAGCGGAGAAACCTGCTGTTCTGCTGCGCGCAGGGCGAATGTGCCTTCGGCCTCCGCTTCCGCAGGTCGCGAACTGGAGTGTTGCGGGCTAAACAGAACTGCAGGTTCCTCCGCTACGTTCGCCTTACGGCTCTCTCCGGTCGGAATGACCATTCGCTATATAAGCCGCTTATTTTCAGTCTGGATATAGGGGGATACGTCCTGGGTTTGTTGCCTCCCACCCAAGCGGAGCTTGGATGGGGCATCCGCATCCTCGCCGACCCATCGATGACTCTCCGGAGAAATTTGACTTCGCCTGCGGCCGTCTGCTTTCATCGAGTCATCCGCATGCACCGCGCTCTGTCCAGCTTCGGCGTCGTACCCTCCATGCCCGTCCGCATGGCCAGCCGAATTATTGGCATTCTTTGCATTCCCTCCTATCGGGAGCGGGCGGCCGGGCGAGCGTAAGCAAGCACCAGGATTTCAGGACCAGCCACCATCCGCTCCCGAGGACAGAGGGAGAGATGGTGGCTTTTTCGTTTTACGCATCTGTTGTTTCCGTTTTGAGGAGAAGAACGACCCATGGCAGTCACGCTGCAGGACGTACAGGAAGCAAAACGCCGTATCCAGGACTTCATTTATCTTTCGCCGGCACCGCACTCGCACGCGCTCTCGAAGATGACCGGGCAGCAGGTTTTCCTGAAGCTCGACAATCTGCAGCGCACCGGCGCATTCAAGGAGCGTGGCGCTCTCAATAAGATTCTTACCCTCTCGCCCGAGGAACGCGAGCGCGGCGTGATCGCCGCCAGCGCGGGCAACCATGCACAGGCCGTCGCCTTTCACTCCACTGAGCGCGGCATCCGCTCGCGCATCGTGATGCCGCTGATGACACCGCTGGTCAAGGTCTCCTCCACCGCGAATTTCGGCGCCGAGGTCATTCTCCACGGCGCGAACTATGACGAAGCCTGCGAAGAAGCTCTGCGCCTCGGCGCGCAGGATGGCATGACCTTCCTACATCCCTTTGACGATGACGCGGTCATTGCCGGGCAGGGCACGATCGGGCTCGAGCTGATCGAGCAGGTGCCGAATCTCGAAGCCGTGGTTGTACCAATCGGCGGCGGCGGGCTCATCGGCGGCGTGGCCTGCGCGATCAAGGAATCGAATCCGAAGATCCGCATCATCGGCGTGCAGACTGACCGGCTGCCTTCGATGCTGCGCGCGGCGGAGGCGAGCGCGCCGGTCAGCATCCCCGCCGAGGCCACGATCGCCGACGGCATCGCGGTGCGCCGCGCCGGTGAGCGCACGCTGCCGCTGGTGCAGAAGTATGTGGACGAGCTGGTTACGGTCGACGAAGAGGAGATCGCCAAGGCGATCCTCGTGCTGCTGGAGCGTGAAAAGACGCTCGCAGAAGGCGCGGGCGCCGTGGCTCTGGCCGCGCTGCTGCAGCACAAGACCTCGCTCAACGGACAGCGCACGGCGGTGTTCGTGGGCGGCGGCAACATCGATGTCAGCCTGCTGGCACGGATCATCGAACGCGGCCTGCTCAAGGATGGGCGCCGCACCCGTCTGCGCATCCATCTGACCGACCGGCCCGGCGCGCTGCATCAGCTCACGCGCATCATTGCCGACGCCCGCGCCAATATCGTCCAGACGCAGTACGACCGCGCGCACTACGGCGTGAATCTTGGCGATACGGTGATCGATCTCACCCTGGAAACGCGCGGCTCCGAGCATATCGACGAGCTGACACAGCTGCTCACCAACGGAGGCTACCGCCACCAATGGATCGATTAGCCGTCTAGGCGACTGCCTTCGGGGACTGGCCGTCCAGACCTTTTGCGCTTTGCGCCTCCGCTTTCGTTGGTCGCGATGGAATCATTGCGGGAGTTCAGCAGGACCGCAGGTTCCTCCACTGCGCAGGACGATACCACTGCCCTGCGCCGGCCGGGATGACAATTTGCGGCATGGCTCCATGGGGATACCGCCCAAGATAGACAGCGCTTCGCAGATTTATTCTTCGCGGAGAAGGATCATGGGGTCGATGGCGAGCGCGCGGCGCGCCGGGAGCCAGGTTGCGACCAGTCCGATGCCGAACATGGTTGCGATCACGCCGCCGAGAATGATGGGATCGCGCGGCGTGGCCTGGTAAACGATGTGCGCAAGCACGCGCGCCGCGAGAAAGCCGAGGACCAGTCCGGCGAAAGAGCCGATGGCCAGCAGCCGGAAGGCACGCCCCAGCGCCGCACCCAGCACCCTGCGCTGATTTGCGCCGAGCGCCATGCGGATGCCGAGCTCGCGCATGCGTTTACTGACCGTATAAGAAGCCATGCCGAAGATGCCGGTGATCGCCAGCATGGTACCGAGCAGTCCCATCACGCCCAGGGCCACGGTGGCCACGCGGGCGGCGAAGAGCGCCGAGTCCATCTCACTGTTCCAGGTGCGAATGCCGAGCGGGAGCGACGGATCGAGACCATGCAGCACCTGCGACAACGCCGCCACAGTTTCCTGCGGCGCGCGCCGGGAGCGAACCACCAGCCAGGTGGAGGTGCTGCGCTGCTGCTGGAAGGAGAAGAACATCGCGGGCGCCGCATCTTCGGTGAGCGTCTGATACTTGCCGTCTTCTACTACGCCGACGACCAGTACCCGTTCGCCGCCCCACACCTTGAAGTGCGCGCCGATGGCCTTCTCCACCGAGCCGAAGACCTTGCGGGCGAACTCGCGATTGATGACCGCGACCATCGGGTTCGGGTCCGCATCATTCAGGGTAAAGCTGCGGCCGGCGAGCAGTGCCGTGCCGGCAGCCTGGAAGTAATCGGGCGAAACATCGAACTTCTGGGCATCGGCAATCGCGGTCCCGGAGCGGTAATCGGTGGTTGCGTCGGTGTACACATCGGAGTCGTTGCCGCCGATGCTGAGCGGGAGCCGGTCGGCGTAGCCCACAGAGGTGACGCCGGGGATGGCTGCGACGGCATCCAGCATCTTCTTCTGCATCGGCACCCACTGCTCGCGCGGGTAGCCGGCCATTTCCAGATCCGTCTGGACCAGCATGGCGCCGGCCGGGTGGATGCCGTAGCTGCTCTCGAGCGAACGCGCCAGCCCGCGGACAGCCACCAGCGAAGCGGTAATCAGAACGGCGCAGATGGAGATCTGCAGACCGAGAAGAAGATCGCGCAGAGTCAGACGGCGCGCGGCTCCGGTGGTGGCTCCGCCGGAGCGGATGACCTGCCACGGATTGCTGCGCAGCACCTGGCGCACGGGAACCATACCGAAGAGCAGTCCACTGAAGATGGCAAGCCCGGCGGCCAGCAGGTAGGTCGTCGCATCCGGATTCACCGGCACGTTAATCGGAATGTTGGGGATAGGCCGCCAGGTGCTGAGGAGACGCAGGATCGCCACGGCTCCCGCCATGCCGAGAACACCCCCGGTGAATGAGAGGAGAAGAGCTTCGGTGAGCAGCTGGCGCAGGATCAGCCGGGGACGCGAGCCGAGCGCCATGCGCACGGCAATCTCCCGCGAGCGGTCCGCCGCACGCGCGGCAAAGAGGCTGCCCAGATTGGCGCAGGCGGCCAGCAGAATGAGACCGGCGAGCATCATCAGTCCGGCCATGAAGGCGCGGGCCGGCCGGCCCAGGGTATTGCCCACCAGTCCAGGCCGCGAGAGCGTGAACTTCAGGCCGTCATCGTCTTTCGGATACGACTTCGCCATGGAAGCGGCGAGGGTGTTGAGATCGGCGGTAGCCGCCGCGGGCGTAATGCCCTGCCTGAGATGGCCGATCATCCAGGAAGAATGACTGCCGCGTTCGTCGTATGGGTTCCAGTCGGAGATCTGCGACATATCGACCAGAGGCGCCCACATATCGGGCGCAAAGAAGAGCTCGGTGCCGCGAAAGCTCTTCGGCGCCACGCCGATGACGGTGAAAGGGTGCTTGTTCAACTGCACCGTGCGGCCCACCACGCCGGGATCGTCGTGAAAATAGCGGTGCCAGAATGCGTAGCTGAGCACGATCTCCTGCACGCTGTTCTTGCCACGCTCCTCGGAGGCGTGAAGAAAGCGGCCGAGATGGGGCTGGATGCCGAGCGCATCAAAGTAATTTGCAGATACCAGGTAAGGCCACACCACGGCCGGCTCTCCGTGGCCGGTGTCGAGCCCGACGCTACCCATGATGTTGTAGCTCACCAGCTGGTCGAAGCTGCGATTCCGATCGCGCAGGTCACGGTAATCGGGATAGGACTGCGAGGGCGAAGTGTCAGACCCGGTGACGCGCTCGACCATGAAGAGGTTATCCGGATGCGGCACGCTCAGCGGGCGCAGCACCAGGGCATTGAGCACGCTGAAGACGATGGCATTCGCGCCGATGGCCAGCGCCAGCGTCAGCACGGCGGTGACGGCGAATCCGGGGGACTTACGCAACTGCCGCAAAGCAAGCCGTATATCCGGGATCATGCTCTCCTCCACGGGCGCAGACATGAGGCGCAGACCGGGACTCCCAGGTATCCGCGTCTACAGAGCATACGGCCGTTTCGGCTCTGCGGTTCCGTCGAATTCCTCTCAGCCCCTGGCCGGAGGAATGACCGGAGGGATACGGTGGCGCTACGCCCGGTAAGCCCTGACGAAGAGCACTCCAAGATCAAGGAGGATGATCCAGACAATGCCCATCGATAGAAACCATCCCACTCTTGACCCTATGCTGCCTTGCGCTTCGCTGTACACGACGAGACACAGTGCGGCATTGGCGAGATAGGCGGCATCGATACCGATCAGGCATGCCTGGGTGGGAAAGACGCGATCACGACGCAGCAACAGCAGGATGGCACTGAGAATCAGGACGCCGAAGCCAAGGCTGAGAACCGAAAGCCGTTGCCATGCGCTGGTTCCGGCAAGGTGCAGGAGAAACGGCACCTCCACGAGTGCCGTAGCGGCGATGGAGAGACCGATCGCGCTCCAGAGAGATCGCCGTCCCTGCGTGGTCGAGAACTGCGAGGCAAAGAGCGCGCGCAGCCGGAGCCAGATCATGGGATATGCCAGAAAGAACGGCGCGCCGACCAGCACGTGCCACCAGTTTCCCTGGTTGCCGGGAACGCGCAGCGTCACGGCATCCCATGGCGAGGTGTTCAAGGCAAAGGGAAGGAATGCGACGACTCCTGCCAACAGCCATACGAGAAGCATGACGGCGTTGAACCACGCCGGTCCTCGCCCCTCTTCCGGCCAGGACACTCCACGGCCACCTGCGACTGCCGGGCGATTGCGCATGATGACTCCCGGCTAACCATACGCGGAGTGAGGTGTAGGAGTTCCCTCCACCCGGCGCAACGTACCTTTGCCCCATGCCCACTGCGGCATGGGCGGGGCACACGGGTTCGTGCGAGTGGGGACAAACTGCGGGTTCCTCCACTTCGCTTCGCTCCGGTCGGAATGACAACGGAAAGAACAAATGCTTCGGTTGGAATGACAAGCGTTTGCGTGAGCGCGGATATCGCGCTTCCCCACTCAAGCCAACTGCGGGCTTGAATGGGCCACCCGGGTCCGTGCGAGTGGGGACAAACCGCGGGTTCCTCCACTTCGCTTCGCTCCGGTCGGAATGACAACGTAAAGAACAAATGCTTCGGCTGGAATGACAAGTGTTTGGGAATATGCTCCAGGCGGAATGACAACGTAAAGAACGAATGCTTCGATCGGGATGATAAGAGTGCGCGGAGAGCGGCTTCGGCTGGGATGACAGGTATCTGGAGTAGCGCTCAGAAATATCTGTTTTCCCAGCCTTTTTGCCGCTCCGTCTGCTATTTCTCCTTTGCCACCGCCCCGGTTGACTTCCTCTCAATCAGCAATGGCTGGATCATGTACTCGGCGCCTTCGGCGGCTGCGTCGTCGCGATTGTGATACAGCGCGCGGAAGGCGACCTTGGCGATCTCCTGCCGCGAGAGGCGCACCGTGGTCAGCGCCGGCTGCGTGAAGGCGCTCAATGCGATGTCGTCGAAGCCGATGATGGAGATATCGCGCGGCACCTTCAGCCCATGCTCGCTCAGCGCGCCGATGGCGCCGATCGCCGTCATGTCGTTCGAGGTCAGCACGGCCGTCGGCTTATGCTGCTTCCCCAGGAGCCGCAGCATGGCATCATGGCCGCCGTCCATGCGGTGGTTTCCATTCTCGATCAGATCTTCATCCAACTGCAGCCCCTTGCGCTTCAGGCTATCGATGAAGGCAGCCTTGCGTACCCGAGCCGAGGTCAGGTTCATAGGTCCGGCAATGAAACCGATCGAGATATGGCCGAGCGCGATGAGGTGCTCCACTGCTGCGTCGATGCCTGCGGCGTAGTCGATGGCAATGTTGCTGATACCCGGCTGCGGCTTGCCGGTATCGAGGAAGACCAGCGGGATGCGACGACTGTTGAGCTCGTCGACCAGGTGCTCGTCCATCTCCGAGGTCATGATGGCCACGCCGTCCACCTTGCGCTGCAGCATGCGGCTTACGCACACCTCCATGCGATGCGCGTTGTAGTCGGTGTTCGCGACCAGCACTTCCTGGCCGAACTCGACGGCCACATCCTCGAAGCTTTTTACCAGCTCAGGAAAGAAGGGGTTGGTGATATCCGAGATGATGAGCCCGTAGAGGCTGCTGCGTCCCGAACCCAGCGCACGGGCGTTGGTATTCGGATAGAACTTGAGCTCTTCGATCGCCTTGCGTACCCGCTCCGCCGTCTCCGCGGTGACCTTGTCCGACCCATTGATGGTCCGCGAAACAGTGGCTGTCGAGACTTTGGCCAGCCGGGCGACCTCTTTTATGTTCATGGCCAAGGTTATATCCAAGAAGCCGTTGCTTTTGAAAGCGATTGCATCCTGGGCCGCGTCATTTCGTATGCAGCGGAGCTGTATTTATCCATCAGTGGCTCGATGTAACCGATTTCACGTATGATGGCCGCCACGGTAGCGCTACCGCTTGCTGGAGGATGGAAGTGAAGAAATTTCTCGGAGCCTGCCTGATGCTCCTCGTCGCCACATCCGTGGCTTCTGCCCGCGACCGCTGGACCCAGCAGCAGGCAAACGACTGGTACGCGAAGCAGCCCTGGCTGGTCGGCTCCAACTACATCCCCTCCAACGCCATTAACCAGCTGGAGATGTGGCAGGCGGAGAGCTTCGATCCGCAGGAGAACGACCGCGAGCTGGGATGGGCCGAGGCCATCGGCATGAATACCATGCGCGTCTTCCTCCACGACCAGCTCTGGCAGCAGGACCCCGAGGGTTTCAAGAAGCGCATCGACACCTTCCTCGCCATCGCCGCAAAGCACCACATCCGCCCGGTCTTCGTTCTCTTCGATTCCTGCTGGGACCCGAATCCGAAGCTCGGCCCGCAGCATCCTCCGATTCCTGGCGTGCATAACTCCGGCTGGGTGCAGGCTCCGGGCGCCGCCGCGCTCGAGGATGCCTCGCAATACCCGCGCCTGAAGGCTTACGTCGAGGGTGTCGTCGGCGCCTTTGCCAAGGACGACCGCGTGCTGGCGTGGGATCTCTGGAACGAGCCGGATAACGGCAACGACAGCTCATACGGCAAGGAAGAACCGAAGAACAAGACCGAGCTGGTGCTGAAGCTGTTGCCGCAGGTCTTCGCCTGGGCACGCGAGGAGAATCCGACGCAGCCGCTCACCAGCGGCATCTGGCAGGGTGACTGGTCCTCGACCAGCACCATGAGCCCCATGGCCCGCGTGCAGGTGGAAGAGTCCGACGTCATCTCTTTCCACAACTATGGCTGGCCCGAGGAGTTCGAGCAGCGGATCACCCAGCTTGAGCAGCTCCATCGTCCCCTGCTGTGCACGGAATACATGGCGCGCGGCGCGGGCAGCCTCTTCGAGACCATTCTGCCCATTGCGCAGAAGCATCACGTGGCCGCCATCAACTGGGGACTGGTCGCAGGCAAGACGCAGACGTACCTGCCGTGGGATTCCTGGCAGCGTCCTTATGTCGTGGAGCAGCCGACGGTCTGGTTTCACGAGGTCTTTCACACCGACGGCACGCCGTATCGCAAATATGAAACGGACCTGATCCGCAGACTGACCGCGGAATCGAACAGCAAATAGCATGAGCCTCCTGATATCCTTCCGCCGTAGCTGAAAACAGGAGTTTCACGGTTGTTCTCACGGCTTTCGCGCAGTTTTCTTTCGGGCCTCGGAGTGATGGCCCTTGCTTTTTCGCCGGCGCTGCGCGCCCAATCGCCGCAAGCGGCCCCGCCGGCCGCGGAACAGCAACAGGGAGGCATGGCAGGCGGCAACTCTACCGGCGGCGTCCACGCCGCCGTGCACGATGCCCAGAACCGCCCCATCACCGCGGGCGGTTTCGTCGACTCCGGCCCCATCGTCTTTCAAGACATCTCGAAGCAGGCCGGGCTCACGACGTGGCACCACACCATGGGCTCTCCGCAGAAGCAGTTCATCCTGGAGACCAATGGCTCAGGGATCGGGCTCATCGACTACGACAACGATGGCTGGCTCGACATCTACATCGTCAACGGCTCGAGCTTCGATGCGCTCGACGGCAAGACCACGCCGCCCAAGGCCGCGCTCTTCCATAACAATCACGACGGTACCTTTACCAATGTTGCCGACAAGGCCGGTGTGACGAATGACCGCTGGGGCTTTGGCGTGGCTATCGGTGACTATGACAACGATGGGTGGCCGGATATCTTCGTCTGCAACTACGGCAAGAACCGCCTTTATCACAATAATCACGATGGCACCTTCACCGATGTAGGCGAGAAGGCCGGCGTCCAGCTCGGCAACTGGTCGGCCGGCGCGACCTTCGGCGACTACGATGGCGACGGCAAGCTCGATCTTTTCGTTGCCGGCTATGTTCACTTCGATCGCAACAATCTGCCGATTGCCGGCACCAAGGCCGTCTCCTACAACTTCTGCAATTTCCGCGGCGTGGCGGTGATGTGCGGACCGCGCGGGCTGGAAGGCGAGCCCGATCATCTCTTCCGCAACAACGGAGACGGCACCTTCACCGATGTCAGCGTGCAGACCGGCACCAACGATCCGAACAAGTATTACGGCTTTACTCCGGTCTTTGTGGATTTGAATAACGACGGCAAGGTCGATCTCGTCGTCGCCGATGATTCGACGCCGAACTATCTCTACATCAACAAGGGCGGCGGGAAATTCGAGGACGACAGCTATGCCTCGGGCTTTGCACTGAACCAGGACGGCCGCGAGGTCGCATCCATGGGGCTGGCGGTAGGCGACTATGAGAACACGGGTCTCGACAGCCTGTTGGTCACCACCTTTTCCGACGACTACAAGGTGCTTTTCCATAACGACGGCGACGCCAACTTCACCGATGTGAGCTACCATGCCGGCATCGCGCAGGACACGATTCCCTTCCTCGGATGGGGAGCCGAGTTTTTCGACTATGACAACGATGGCTGGAAAGACCTGATGATGATCAACGGCCACGTTTATCCCGAGGTCGACAAGTACGACTGGGGCACTTCTTTCGCCCAGCGCCCGCTGCTGTATCACAACCATGGCGGCAAGAAGTTTGAGCTCGTGCCGCCGGTCAAGGACACTGGCCTGGCCGACGTCATTCCGGGACGCGGCGCGGCCTTCGGCGATCTCTTCAATGACGGCAAGATCGACGTCGTGATCAATGCGATCGATCACACGCCTGTGCTGCTGCGCAATGTCAGCAACGACCATCATCACTGGGTGGAGATGAAGCTTGTGGGCGGCCCGAAATCGCCGCGCGATGCTGTAGGGGCGACGGTCTATCTCACTGCCGCTGGCGTGAGACATCGCGACGATGTGCTCAGCGGCGGCAGCTATATCTCGTCCAACGATCAGCGTGTGCACTTCGGCATCGGCGATGCCACGACTGTGGATTCTGTCGAGATTCACTGGCCGAGCGGTGCGGTGGAAAAGATCAAGCTGCCGAACGTCGATCGCATCTTCACGGTGGAAGAAGGTAAAGGCATCACCGGCGAACTCTGCACCGCCTGCAAGGCAGCGAAATAGTCACCATGACGGCTGCCTATCGCCTTGCTGCCTTTGCCTCTCTCCTCTTTGGCCTATCTCTTGCTGTTGCCCAGGATGCGTCTGTTCCTGGCAACTTTGTCGAAGTGACAGACCAGGTTGGTGTGCACTTCGAGCACCAGGCTCCGCATACCTCGCGCAAATATCTCATCGAGACGATGGGCTCGGGCGCCGCGCTCTTCGATTACGACAACGATGGACGGCTCGACCTCTTTCTCGTCAACGGCGCGCCCTACGGCGATCCCACGCCGAAGGGCACCATCCCGCAGAAGACCGGGCCGAAGTACTGGAACCGCCTCTACCACCAGAAGGCTGACGGCACCTTTGAGGATGTTACGGAGAAGGCCGGGCTCGAAGGTGTGGGCTACGGCATGGGTGTGGCCGTCGGAGACTACGACAACGACGGACGCGAGGATCTATTTGTAACCGCGCTGGGTGGAAATAAGCTTTACCACAACAACGGCGACGGCACGTTCACGGATGTCACAGCCAAAGCCGGTGTCGGCGGCAGCGGATGGTCCACCTCCGCGGCCTGGGTCGATCTCGACAACGACGGACGGCTCGATCTCGTGGTGCTGCGCTACATCCAGTGGGACTGGGACGATGTTTACTGCGGCGAACATCGCGAAGGCTATCGCGGGTACTGCCATCCCGACGTCTTTCAGCCCATCTCCATGCTGGTCTATCACAACAACGGCGACGGCACGTTCACGGAAGAGGCTGCGAAGCTCGGTCTCGACAAGCCCGCGAAGGCACTGGGCATTGCGATTGCCGATTACGACCGCGATGGGCACATCGACCTCTATGTCGCCAACGATTCGATGGTGGAGTTCCTCTTCCACAACAAGGGCAACGGCACGTTCGAAGAGGTCGGCCTCGATTCGCAGGTGGCCGTCGATGGCGAAGGGCGCACTTTTGCCGGCATGGGCATCGACTTTGCGGACTACAACAACGACGGACTGCCGGACGTTGTCGTCGATGACCTTGCCAACCAGAAGTACGCGCTCTTTACCAACGCAGGCGACGGCACGTTCAACTACGCGAGCTACATGACCGGCATCGCCGGCATGACGCTGCTGCACTCCGGCTGGGGCGTGCGTTTTCTCGACTACGACAACGACGGCTGGAAGGATCTGCTCTTCGCGCAGGGCCATGACCTCGACACTATCGAGCTGACCTCGCCGCAGCTTCACTACCGCGAGCCGCTGCTGCTGGCGCGTAATCTCGGCGGCAAGAAATTCGTCGATGTCTCTTCTGTCTCCGGCGATGTGTTTACGAAGCGCTGGGTGGGACGCGGCATGGCCACAGGCGACATCAACAACGACGGGCTTGAGGATGTGGTCGTGACCGAGAACGGCGGGCCAGCGCATGTGCTGCTCAACGAGACGAAGACCGCGAATCACTGGATCGGTTTCAGCCTTGTGGGTCACAAAAGCAATCGCGACGCCATCGGAGCAGTGATCAAGATTACCACTCCGCAGGGTTCACAATGGGCTACGGTGACGACGGCATCGAGCTATCTCTCCGCGAGCGATAAGCGGGTGGAGTTCGGCCTCGGCCGAGAGGCTTCCGTGCAATCAGTCGAGATTCGCTGGCCGAGCGGCATTGTGCAGACGCTCAAAGATGTGAAGAGCGGCCAATACCTCAAGGTCGACGAGCCGGATAAGTAACCATTATCGTTACGATTTTTTCAGCGTGATGACGGTCACGCTCTCGTGGGGAAAGACGCAGCGCAGCTTTCCGCCTTTTACTGCCACCGCGGACTCTTTCGGAATCACAGACTGCGGATTGTCGTCGGTGTTCTCGTTGTAGAGGCTCGGCGCATCCAGCGTTTTCACCTGCGCCGTCGCTGCGGCGGCAAAGCCCTGCACGTCGATATCTGTCGTCAGATCCCGCGTCAGATGCCGGTTTACTACGAAGAGGGTCAGCGTATCGCCAGCATCGTTCTTGGCCGCTACCGTGTCGAGATACGGTACGTCGGCGATATTCGGCAGGCGCGTGATCCCGTCTTTCACCGCATAGGAGCCAGTGGAGCCGGTGATTGCAACCGGCGTCGTCGCATCCGCGCCCGCGTACATCTGGAAGACATAGTACGCAGGGGCCGCGTAGACCTGGCCGCGCTTCTTCCAAATACCCGCGAACTCCATGATGCCCGTCATGTCGGAGACCGGCACCACGTCCGCATTCTGCATCAGCATATTGAAGAAGGCCGCCGCGGCGATCGCTCCTCCCATATTCGTGAAGCGCGGCGTATCCGGGCGATGTCCCACGAAGAGCCACTCTGTGAATGCGATATGCGTTTTGTGCGCAAAGGCCGGCGTGCCGTCCATCTGCTGCTGCATCTCGCGCAGTTGCCGCCCGAGCTGCACCGGGAGCGCAAAGGTGGCCTGCGCCAGGAAATCCGCATTCGGACTGGGCTTCACCGTCGCATCGGTCGTGACGACAAAATGCGTGGAGAGGTAGTCGAAGGTTCCCGCGGGATTCGTCAGCTGCGCCGCATTCCACTGCTGGAAGTGATCGGGGTCCTGGCCGGTCGCAATCAACTTCGCCCTGGGGTCGACGGCACGGATCGCCTCGCTCATCTCCTTCGTGCGCGCCGGCAGTTGCTGCAACGTCGGCCAGCCCAGATTCCAGCTGCCCCAGAGCTCGTTGCCCAGCTCCCAATGCAGGCCGCCGGCATCGCTGTTGAACCTGTTGTCCACGTACTTCACCCAGGCCGCGGCCTCTTCGGGCGTGCCGCTGCCGAGGTTCACGGCGACCTGCGGCTCGGCACCGATCAGCTTGCAGAAGCGAAGGAATTCATCGGTGCCGAAGGTGTTGTACTCGGGAATGCCCCATGCGATGTTCAGCATGCTTACACGCTTGTCCTCAGGGCCGATGCCGTCCTTCCAGTGATAGCCAGAGGTGAAGTTGCCGCCGAAGCGCACCAGCGGCGTGTGCATCTCGCGCGCCATCTTCACCTCGTCCGGATCGAGGCCGCCGAGCCCGTTCTCGAGCGCATCGGCCGGAAAGAGGTCGATGTTGTCGAGGTCCACGCGTTCCTCGCCGTCTACCAGGACCACGAAGTCTGCCGGCTCCAGCCGCTGCAGCTTGCCTTGCGGTATTTGCAGCGTGAAAAGATATTTCGTCCAATTTGTATCCGTGGCGGTGACAGTTGTGCTGGCGATCACTTCCAGCGAATGATGCCGCCGGATCTGCATGGTCAGCGTCGCCGGGCCGAGCAGATGTTTCGCCCACAGGCTGCCCTGATAGCTCAGCTCACGCTGCACGGGCAGATACACGCGCTGGACAATGCCCGTGGCTTCTCCCGGCACGCCCAGGACCTCCAGCGAACGCCAGGAGTTTGCCGCATCGCCCCAGTGCGGCTCATAGCGGTTGCCCTGCCGCACATCGAGCGGACGCCACGGCAGAGGCAATCCCAGCCGCGAGGCTTCACTCAGCTCCGGCTGCTCACGCAGCATTTCCGCGATGTGATTTGTGTCCCAGAGGTTCTCTTCGAGGCTCGGATTCTCGAGCACCTGGGCCCAGAGCCCGTTATAGGTGGAGTTGCCGATGGGCTCGAGAAAGCTGCCGAAGATGGTCCGCGGGATGCGATAGCCTGCCGCCTTCGCAGCATCCACATGCAGGCTCACCACGGAGGGCGGCGCCTGGGTCTCGGAGATCTGCGCGGAGAGAGAAAGCGGCAGAACTGCCCATGCAGTTCCGGCGAGCAGAGGGAAAAACCAGCGTGCGAGCGTCATCAGCCTATCTCCAATGATCTCCGGTTCTCTCCGGAGCGGGCAGCAATCGACATCATGGAAAACCCGGCGTTCAGCATACCGGGTGAAAAGGGGGCATGGGGTGATCGGAATTGTAAGCGCTTCCATTCATCTTCGTAAACGTCTAAAAAGCCTGTTTCATCAGCACTTTCCGCATTGGCGACCACATAGCGGCCATATACACTGAAGCTCTTCGCCTCCCTGCCCAAGGAGTTCTGCCCATGCCTGTCCTCCCACTGTCGCGCCGCGTCACCCTGGCACTGCTTCTGTCCACGTTTCCCGGGCTTCCCGGGCTTTCGGGCTTTGCCCAATCCGGCAACCTGGACCGTTTCGCGGGCGAATACAGCGAGAAGTCCGAGCCCGATGTGGTCTATTCCGTGTTTGCCGCGGGGGATCACCTGACCATTGAAACCGCGCGCTCGACCGCCATGGTGCTCACTCCGGCCGGAGGCAATGATTTCACGACCGAAGGCAGCAAGCTGCGCTATGAGTTCACCAGCGCCGACGGCGGCAAGGCGACCGCCCTTCACTGGACACGCAGCGTTCGCGGCGTTCCCACTCCGACCGAGGCAGCTCGCGTCAGCGACACTCCGGAACACAATCACTTCCGTCCGTATAGCCGGCAGGAGGTGATGATCCCCATGCGCGACGGGATCAAGCTACATGCGATCATCCTACGCCCCACAGACACGCATGAGCCACTGCCCTTCATGATGCAGCGCACGCCCTATGGCGTCGACGGCTATGTGCCCGATCGCATCAACGCGCAGTTCACCGAGCTGGCACAGAGCGGCTATATCTTCGTGATGGAGGACATTCGCGGCCGGTACGAGTCGCAGGGCCAGTTCGTGATGATGCGTCCCATCGCGGCACACCATGATCCCCACTCCTCCGATACAAAGAACACGGACGAGAGCACCGACACCTACGACACCGTGGCGTGGCTCATCAAGAATGTTCCCGAGAACAATGGTCGCGTAGGCGTTGCGGGTGTCTCCTATCCCGGGTTTCTTGCTGCCGAGGCAGGTATCGATCCGCACCCCGCGGTGAAGGCCATCTCTCCGCAGGCGCCGATGACGGACGTGTGGGTTGGCGACGACTTCTTTCACAACGGTGCATTTCGTCAGACATACGGTTACGATTACGTGCTCGGTATGGAGTCGAGCAAGGAAGCGACCTTCCAGCCGCTTAAAGAAGATGCCTACGACTTCTTTCTGAAGGCCGGCTCCTTCGCGGCGGCGGGCAAATCGAATGTTGACGACCTGCCTACGGGAAAGGCGTTTCTTGCGCATCCCGGTTATGACGACTTCTGGCAGTCGCGTGCCGTGCAACCGCACCTCGATCGCGTCACCGTGCCCACGCTCGAAGTGGGCGGCTGGTGGGACCAGGAAGATATGTGGGGGCCGCAGGCGGAATACGCCGCGCTCAAACCGCATGACGCGCAGCACGAGGTGTACATCGCGCTTGGGCCCTGGAATCACGGTCAATGGACGCTCACCACGCGGCATCTTGGCGCAGTCGACTTCGGCTCCGCGACCGGCGACTGGTTCCGGCAGCACATCGAGGCGCCATTCTTTGCGCATTATCTTAAGGACCAGCCGGGCTTCGATGCGGAGAGCGCGATCAGCTTCCAGACAGGATCGAATACGTGGAAGCAATACCCGGTGTGGCCGCCGAAACAGGGGATCGTGGAGCGCAATCTTTATCTCGGCACCGATCACGCGCTCAGCTTCGACAGGCCTGCGGCCGCAGAGGCTTTCACGGCATACACGTCCGATCCTGCTTCGCCTGTGAACTATCGCAAGCGGCCGATTGAGGCAACCTATTCCCCGACCGGATCGCACTGGTATTACTGGCTGGTCGAGAATCAGAAGCCGTATGAGACGCGCAGCGATGTGGCCACGTGGAAGACTCCGGTCCTCGATCACGACGTGACCATCACCGGCGATGTGCTGGCCGATATCCTCGCCTCAACCTCGGGCACAGACTCCGACTGGGTGGTGAAGCTCATCGACGAGAACCCGGACGATGCCAGCCTGGGCAACATGGCGGGCTATCAGCTGATGGTGGTCGATGAGATCTTCCGCGGCCGCTATCGCGAGAGCTACGAGCATCCGCAGGCGATCCCGGCAGGCAAGCCGGAGGAGTACAAGTTCAGCCTGCACGGCGCGGACCATGTTTTCAAGCAGGGCCATCGCATCGTGGTGCAGGTGCAGAGCAGCTGGTTCCCGCTCTACGACCGCAATCCGCAGACCTTCGTGCCCAACATCATGAAGGCGAAGCCCTCCGACTACAAGGCTGCCGAACAGCACATCTATGCGAGTTCGCATATCGTGCTGCCGGTAGCGGAATAACGGACTGGCCGCTGCTGCGCGCAGGGCGACCCGCCTTCGGCCTCCGCTCCCTTCGGTCGCGATCCCCTGATATGGGAACCCACGTCTCAACCTCGAGACGTGGGGCACCCGAGAAACGTGTCCTTCCAGCTGGGTTTGTTCTAACGGCGGTTGCCGCTCCCCAGAAACTGCTGCCGGAAGCGTGTGCGGAACTGCTCCATGCTTGTGGGCTTGCGCAGCCCGAACCACAGGATCAGCATTCCCATCACCATCAGGTGCGAAAGCACGATCAAAGCGCCGACAATCTCCAAAGCCATGGCGATTTCTCCTTCCGTCCGCGGGCGGCGGCAATGGAAAAGCAGCCCGCTCTGGCTCTGTTATAGGAGCTGACGCGGAGAGGATGGGTCTATTCCTGCGCTGCTGTATCTGTTCCTGCGATGAAGTTCAGCCTCGCTGCTGCCGCCACGCGCTTGGACTCAGGCCGGTGACACTGCGGAAGGCGCGCGCGAAGTGCTGCGGGGTGGCGAAGCCGGTCTCCGCGGCCACTTCGGCCATGCTGCGCGAACCGCGCTCGAGCAGCGCACCTGCGCGGCGTATGCGCTCCTCAAGCACATAGCGGTGCGGCGTAAGACCGGTCGCTTCGCGGAAGATGCGGGCAAAGTGAAAGACGCTCATCCCGGCCACCTCGGCCAACTGCTCCAGGCGCAGCGAGTCATGGCTGTGCTCGCGGATGAACTCGAGCACCCGCCGCACCTGATGCCGGTTACCCTGCGGAGAGGTTGCGCGCGGCGCGCCGTATTTGCGCAGCAACGCGACGGTGAGCGACATGCCCAGCAGATCGCCATAGAGCGCGCCGGTTCCCCAGCCTGAGGACATTTCGCGGTCGATCTCGGTGAGCAGCAGACGAAGCTGGCGGTCTTCAAAGTTCCACCGGCTGGCCATCCCTGCAGGCAGCGGCAGATGGAGCTCCTGCGCGGCACGCTGGACGAGCGAAGGATCGACAGAGACCACCAGCCGCCGCGATCCGCCACCCCAGCGCAGACGATCCCGCGTGCCGGCGTCGAGCAGCGTCAGCGATCCGGGGCCTGTCCGTTCCAGACCATGCCGGCCTTCGCTCCACCACTCCATCTCCACCGGGGCGCTGGTCTGCAGGTGAAGGCACAGCGAAGTATGTTCGTGCTCGGGAATCTCCACCGCGCCGATGAGGTGCTTCTCCACGGTGAGGCCGCGCCACGGCAGATGCGCGCTGCTCTGCTCCGGCCGGCCGGGAAGCAATGGCACCATGCGGTCCTGACGGATGACGGATATCCGGTCCTCAATGCGGTCCACGCACGCGACTCCTCTCTTCCATGATGCACCGGAATGGCTGAGGGAGATTCTCCCTCAGCCAAAGGAGGCAGTGCTATGCTGGTGCGCAACTGCCTGGGGAGCCCCTCATGAAGCCGTTCGCACGCCCTGCCGCCTTCGCCCTCGTTGCCTCCTTTGCCCTCGTTGCCGCGGCGCAATCACCCATGCCCAAAGCGGCCTTCACCGCGAAGACCATCGCCATTCTCAACGACACCAAGACCGGCGAGGTCACGGACGGAGCTCTCGAACAGCTAAAACGCTGGGGACATTTCACCGTGATCGATGATCCGGAAAGCGCCGATATCGTCCTGCGCTTCGATCACAAGACCGAGCGCGACGGCCGCAATACGCAGAAGACCGATGCCAACGGTAATCCCACCGATTACGGCTACACCATGAGCTTCTCGTCGGAGGTCCACATGCGCGCGTATCTCAAGGGCTCGGAGACACCCTTCTATACGACGAAGAGCAGCGACGGGAAGAAGAAAGGCGGACAGTCCTGCGTGAGCAGCTTTGAAGACGCCTGGCTGGCCGAGCGTTAGCGTGTGCCTGTCATCTCCGAGACGGCCTGTTCGATATTTTCGCTGAGCTGTTCCAGCGGCAGGTCGTTGAAGGCTGTACCGAAGGGGTCTTCGAGCTCGCTGGCCAGCGTCTCGAGCGCGATAAAGGTATAGGCCACAAAGGTCGCGATCACCGGCGTCAGCAGGCCGACCGAGTCCAGCAGGCCGAAAGGCAGCAGCAGGCAGTAGATGTAGACCGTGCGATGGATGATGACCGAATATCCGTACGGGATCGGCGTGTTCGCCAGCCGCTCGCAGCCACCGATGATGTTCGCCAGCTCATCGAGATTGCGATCGAAGGCCGTCAGCACTATTTCTCCGAAACGCCCTTCCCGCTGGCGCTCGACGACCCACTCGGCCATCAACGCGGTCAGCTCCATGGGCCGAAAATGTGCAGCCCGCACCCGCGCACACACCGCCGCAGGCAGCAACCGCTGCAGCTCGCTCATGGCATCGGTCTTGCGCAGCTGGTGCTCGAGCGCATGGGGACAGGACGCCAGCAACGCCGTCCATTGCTGCAGGCGCTCATCGTCCGCCGGCAGACCGGTGAGTGTCCGGCCCTGCCGCGCCAGCGCACGCAGGCTGTTTAACAGCGAACCCCACAGCTTGCGGCCCTCCCAAAAGCGATCGTAGCTGGCACTATTCCGAAACCCGAGGAAGATGGAAATGGCCACGCCGGTCAGCGTGAACGGCGCGACATTGAGCGGAATATGGAAGCGCCCGATGCGACCACCGGAATACACGGCCGCGCTCGAGAGCAGAAACATCAGCCCCAGCCGCGGCAGGATCTGCCTGAGCACCGAACCCCGCCACTCAAAAAGCATCAGGAACCAGTGCTGTTTCTTTTGCCGTTTCATCGGTTTATCCATTCTATCGAGGCAGCTGGGACTATATGGTCCTTGCCCGCTCACTGCGGGCCGGGTATCCTTATTTCATGCGGATTTTCACTATCCCGGCTCCCTGTCCTGCATGTTGTCTCATGCTGAGCCGGAGTCGCGTGTAGTTTCACTGCATCCATACACGCTCCGCCCGGCCCACCCTCACACGGTGGGTTTTTCTATTTCAGATCAAAGAAGACGAGATGACGCTGACCACAACGACCCCGCAGGCCGCCCCCAAAGAGACCAAAGCCCAGCGCATGGAGCGCCTTAAGCGCGAGAAGAATCCCTGGGAGATCTTCGACGAAGTCCGCGCCTTCGCCCGCGAGGGCCGCGCCAGCGTGGTCCCCGAGTGGGCCAACGCCTATTTCAAGTGGTGGGGCATTTACACGCAGGGCGATGGCGCCGGTGTCACAGGCGGCAAAGGCGGCGAGGGTCTGGCCACCGACTACTTCATGATGCGCATCGGCCTGCCCAACGGCCTGCTCACCTCGCACCAGCTCCGCATTATCGGCAACCTTACCAAGAAGTACGCCCGCAACCTCGCCGATATCACCACGCGGCAGAATATCCAGCTTCACTGGCTCACCATCGAAGACATCCCGGAAGTCGTCGACATCCTCGACAGGATCGGCCTCTCGCCCAAGGGCGCCTGCGGCGACGTGGTCCGCAATGTGACCGGCTGCCCGCTCGCCGGCATTGACCACGAAGAGCTCATCGACGCCTCCGGCCTGGCGGTGGAGCTCGCGCAGACGCTGGTTGCCAATCCCGTGTTCTACAACCTGCCGCGCAAGTTCAAGATGTCCGCCTCCGGCTGCCCGGTCTGGTGCAACTATCCGGAGATCAACGACGTTGCCTTCACGGCCATCAAGAACGCAGCCGGCGAAGTCGGCTATACCGTCCGCGTCGGCGGCGGCCTCTCGAATGAGCCGCATCTTGCCGTGAAGCTCGATGCCTTCATCCGCCCGGATCAGGCGGTGGTCGTGGCGACCGCGATCACCGCGATCTTCCGCGACCAGGAAGTGCTGCGCGAGAGCCGTGACCGCGCCCGCATCAAGTACCTCTTCATGCGCGAAAAGTGGACCGCCGAAACGATGCTCGAGGAAATAGAGCGCCGTCTCGGTTACAAATTCGAGGCCGCTCCGCAGGAAACCCTGCCGCAGGATGTGCTGCGCGATCACGTGGGCGTCCACCGGCAGAAGCAGCCCGGGCTCAGCTATGTCGGCGCCTCGGTGCTGCGCGGCCGCCTCACCGGCGACCAGCTTGTGGCGGCCGCCGATCTTGCCGAGCGCTTCGGCGACGGCCAGCTGCGCGCCACGATCATGCAGAACCTGATCTTCGTGAATATCCGCACGGCGGAGACCGCGGAACTGGTACAGGAGCTGGGCAAGATCGGCCTGCATGTGGACGGCACGAACTTCTGGCGCGGCGCCATTGCCTGCACCGGCACCGAGTTCTGCAAGCTGGCCATCAGCGAGACCAAGGGCTTCACGCGCTGGCTGGTCGAGGAGCTCGAGGAGCGCCTGCCCGGCTTCGATCAGCAGATCAAGCTGCACGTGACCGGCTGCCCCAACAGCTGCGGCCAGCACTGGATTGCCGATATCGGATTGGAAGGCAAGAAGATCAAGCATGAGGGCAAGCTGGTCGATGCCTTCTATTTCTGCGTTGGCGGAGCGGTCGGCGCGCATGCCGCGATTGCACGGCCGGTCGGCTATCGCGTGCCTGCGACCGAGGTTCCGGAGGCGCTTACCCGCCTGCTTTCGTCGTACCTCGACGAGCGCAACGAAGGCGAGAACCTGCGCAGCTACTTCTCGCGCCACGATGCCGATGCCATTCGCGCACGGCTGGCCGGTGAAGTTCTCGCACCCGTTGTTCGCGACGCCGCAACCCGTCCCGGCTTCGGCGACTGAGCCTGCCATGAGCCTGCTGCCAGTTTTTCTTAAGCTCGACCGCCGCCCGTGCCTGATCATTGGCGCGGGCTCGGTCGCGCTGCAGAAGATTCCGGCCCTGCTCAATGCCGAAGCGGAAGTCCGCGTCATCGCGCCGCGTGTCCATCCGGAGATTGCCGCGCTGGCTGCTGCCGGCCGCATCACGCTCCAAGAACGCGGCTATCGTCCTGACGACCTTGATGGCCTCTTTCTTGTCATCGCGGCCACCAACGATTCCGCTGTCAACACCGCGATTTACGAAGAGGCGCTGCGCCGCAACCTGCTCTGCAACGCGGTGGACGACCCGCCGAACTGCGACTTTTATTTCGGCTCGATCGTGACGCGCGGCGATCTCCAGATCGCCATCTCGACCGCGGGCGAGAGCCCGGCCTTTGCGCAAAAGCTGCGCAAGGAAATCGATGCGCAGCTTCCGGAAGATCTTGGTCCATGGCTGCACACTATCGGCGAGCAGCGGGGTGAAATCCTCGAAGCGTATGAACCCGGCGAGGATCGCAAGCTGCTGCTGCACCAGCTTGCGCAACGCCCCACCTGCGAAGCAGCCGCCTGCCCCGCGCAGAAGCTCGCGCTGCGTGCCAGGCATGCCGGAGCCTCGCGATGAAGACCGGCGCCGTCTACCTCATCGGTGCGGGCCCGGGCGATCCCGATCTCCTGACTGTGAAAGCTGCGCGCCTGCTTGCTTCGGCGGAGATCGTTCTTCACGACGACCTTGTGCCGGAAGCGATTCTGTCGCTCGCCGGGCCACGCGCGCTTCGCGTGAGCGTGGGCAAACGCTGCGGCACCAAGAAGATCACGCAGGCCGAGATCAACCAGCTCATCGTAGAGAAAGCGCGGCAGGGCCTCACCGTTGTACGCCTCAAGAGCGGCGATCCGCTGGTCTTCGGCCGCGCCGCCGAAGAGATGGACGCACTTCGCACCGCAGGCATTGCTTTCGAGATCGTGCCCGGCATCACCGCTGCGTTTGCCGCGGCCTCTGCGCTCCAGTGCTCGCTTACCGATCGCCGAGCAGCTTCGGGGATTGTCTTCCGCTCCGGTCATCATGCTCCGGACGCCACGGCGGACCACATCTGCGACCCAGCCGCAGCCACACGCATCGTCTACATGCCAGGCCGCGACTTCACGGCCATCGCCAGCGAGTGGCGCGCGGAAGGCCTGCCGCCGGAGTTTCCCTGCATAGCCATCTCCCACGCCGCACGGCCCGATCAGCAGATCACCGTCACCACGCTCGCTGCACTGGCCACGACCGAACCCGGCCCGGCCCCCGTACTCCTGCTGGCAGGGTGGGTCTTCGAGACGATCCGCAGCGATGCACCCGGATTGCAACCACTCGTGCGGAGCGCCCTGGCCGAACTCGAAGTGGCACACCAGACCGGCTTATTGCCAGTCGAAAGCCCCGCGAAATAGCTCGAACTGCGTTGCCGTTCCTGCCTCGAAATAGACAGACACGATATCGAAGCGCACCGGGATCTTCTCCATTTGTAACTGCGACAGATACTGAAAGGCCAGCCGAGAAAGAACCTTCTGTTTCTGCGAATCTACGGAAGCCTCAGCCGGAGCCACTGCTCGCGTACTGCGCGTCTTCACTTCAATGAAGCACAGCGTATCTTTCTCCCAGCCGACCAGATCGAGATCGCCGCGCACACGCGAGGAGCGCCAGCGCCGTGCCGTAATCAGATAACCCAGACGTCGCAGGTAAAAAAAGGCAGCCTGCTCGCCGCGCTGCCCTGTGACCAGATGTTCGGTCTGCTGTTCCGCATCTCCACGCCGCAGCGCGAGGCGATCCAAAAGCGAGAGGGTGCGATCGAGAAGATTCAGGAGAAACATCCCGCCATTCTCACGCAATCCCGGCGAAGCTCCCACGGTACTTCCGTTATGCGCTGCGCTCTTGACTTACCTCACGGCTTTTTCAGCAGCCGTTCTATCTCTGCGTGCAGTCGCTCTGTGATCTCTTCAGCAGTCAACCCAGCTTCAAAGCGCATGGGCTCACCCACCATCACGCGCAGTTTGCCGGAGCGGAACCAGCGTTCGCGGCCCGTCTTCATTGCGCCCAGGCCAGCCAGCGCTATCGGCAGCACCGCAGTTTTCGATTCCTCCACCAGCAGCCCAATCCCCGGCCGGAAACGCTGCAGGGTGCCGTCCGAACGATGCCCCTCCGGAAAGACCAGCACGTGGAAGCCGCGATCGAGCGCTTCGCCGGCGTGCGCAAAGCTGCGGCGAAAGCCCGCGCTGCGCGGCAGCGGGAAGACATTGAAGACGGCGGTCACCGTAAGGTAAGTCAGCGGTCCGAGCACATTCAGAAACCAGCTTCCCTGATTGCGGCTCTTCCGCCAGTCTTCCAGCATGTTTGCGGCCATCGCCGCTGCTACGCGCCGGCGCATGCGCCCCGGCAGGGCGTAGAGAATCAGCGGCATGTCATACGTGCTTACGTGGTTCGCAATCAGTAACAGTGACTGTGACGTATCGACAGCGCCTTCCCTGCGCACCACGGGAGCAGCCAGCAGCCACACCAGCGGCCGAAGCACCAGCTCCATAAAAAACGTACGTCCCCATCGCGCCGGAGCCGACCATGGCCAGTGCGGATAGATATCCCGCTCGCCCTGTGGCACAGCCGGAGCCGGAGTAAAAGCCGTTGCGGTACTCGAGGCCTCCTCATGTACCACTGCGCTGCCCGCTCCTACACCCAGTAACCGACGCAGTTCACCGAGCGTCCCCACCTGCTCGAGCTCCTGCTCTCCTAATCCAAGGCCAAAGCGCTGCTCCAGCTCTGCCTGCAGCTGCACGCGGCCGAGACTGTCGAGACCGAGATCGTCCGCAAGCCGCGCGCTTTCATCCTGCCGAGCGGGCCTGATCCCGGTTATGCCGGCGATGACAGCAAGCAGCGCGTCGGAATTTGTCACAGTTTCCGTGGCATTTTCTTCCTTCGCGGTGTTGTTCACCCACTCCGCGACCTTGCCACGGCGAATCTTTCCGGTCGCCGTGCGCGGAAAATCCAGCTCCGGCCATAACCGCCAGCGACGCACTCTCTGAAACTCGGCGAGCCCTGCATTTGCGGCCGAAACTGCGCGCTCCGCATCCTCACGCGTGCCGCGCAGCAGCAGCACGGCCACCGGCTCCGGTCCACGCGACGTGTTCTGCGCCACCACCACCGAGGCCTGCACGCCAGCCTGCGCGTCGAGCGCCCGCTCCACATCCTCCGGATGCAGGTTCAATCCGGATGCGGTCACGATCATCTGATTCTTACGCCCGAGGAAGCGTAACTGCCCGGCCTCATCACGCTGCGCCAGATCGCCGGTCGCAAGCCAGGGGGATTCCGCCTGCTCCAGCCGCCCGTTGCGCCAAGTCGAGGTCGAGACCATATCGCCGCGCACGCGCACCTCGCCGTCCTCGCCGATCTCCACATCGCGGCCGGGCAGCACCTTGCCCATCGTGCCCTTGCCGACCTTAAAGGGGTGATTGAGCGAGATGAGCGCGGCGGTCTCCGTCATGCCGTAACCCTGCACCAGCGCAAAGCCCAGCGTGTTCCAGAACTGCTCAAGATCGGAGGGGAGCGATGCGCCGCCGCAGACGAAGGCCCAGAATTTGTAACCGAGTTTGCGATGAATTCTGCGGAAGCGCCACCAGCGCTTCCACACCTTTTCGCCCTGCGCAGCGGACAGCTCACGCTCGAGCTCGGGCCACTCCGCCAACAACGCCTCGCGCAGCAGTTCCAACACGCGCGGCACCGCGGCCAGCACGGAAATACGCTCGCGGCGCGCGGTCTCCATCAGCCGTCCGGCCTGCAGGCGCGACTCGAAATGCACTTCGGCTGCGAGCAGCGGCGGAATCCACAGCGCCATGAACTGCCCGAAAACATGGCTCAGTGGCAGCGTGTGCAGAAAGCGCAGCGGATGGACCCACTTCTCGTATTTGAGATACTTGCCGATCTCGCGTTCGATCGGCGCGACGCTGGCCGCGATATTGCGATGCGTATGCACCACGCCTTTCGGCTCCGCTGTCGTGCCGGAAGTGAAGAGAATCTGCAGCGGCGTGTCCGGATTCAGCGAGGGATCGGGCTGCTCCGGTGTGCTCACCTGCGGTAATTCTTCCGAGAAGGACTCGAATGCCAGCCGCTCGCCGTCCAGCTGCGCCAGCAGCGTTGCATCTCCGACGATGAGCCTGGGCGCGGTCTCGGCCATGACCCTGCGGGCAAAGTCGACGGCGCCCGCGGTATCCAGCGGCACCGCAATCACCCCACGCAGCAGGCAACCGAAGAATGCGCCCATCCACTCGGCACCGTTTGCCCCCCATAGCACCACGCGCTCGCCCGCGCTTACGCCACGACGACGCAGCTCCGCCGAGAAGCGGTCGGCCAGCAGGGCCAGGCCCGCGTAGCTTGTAGCTACGCGGCGATTGCCCGTATAGGTAACGATGGCAGTGGCATTTCCGTGGCGACGCCAGTCTTCCACCAGAGAGGCGAGGTGCGTCCGCATCATCGGCCCGTTCTATGCTCGCGCAAAGTCGATGAAGCCATGAGCCGGGTCCGTATGCACCAGCTTCACCTCGATCTTGTCGCCTACATCCAGCCCGTGCTTGCCCTGCACCAGCATGCCGTCCACATGTGGCGTGAGCGTGCGTACAAAGGTTCCACGCTCATTCGCGCCGGTCACAATGGCGCGGAACCGCTGCCCGATACGGTCTGCCAGCGCCACGGCGGCAATGCGCTTTTGCATGGCCCGCTCCAGCTTGCGCTCGGCTGCGGCTCTCACCGTGCAGTTCGTGGCAATCGCTGACAGCTCATCTTCGGTGTACGGAGTCGCTGCGCCGGCTACCATCGCCTTCAGCAGCCGCTGCGTCACCAGGTCGGCATAACGGCGGTTGGGGGCAGTCGAGTGCGTGTAGTCTTCCACGGCCAGACCGAAGTGGCCGATCTCCGGGGCGCCGGCCCGCTCCAGCACATACTCGCCAGGACCAAGCAGCTTCACGACCGCGAGCGAAAGATCCGGGAAGCGGTCGGGATCGGCCTCCTTGCGTGCGCAGAGAAAATCATTCAGAGCCCGCGCATCCGGTTCCGCAGGCAGATCCGTGCCCAGCTCCGCTGCCAGCTCCACGATGCGATCCCAGCGCTTCGGCACGCGCACCACGCGCCGGATGGAGGCGATGCCTTTTGCACGGAATGTCCGGGCCACCACGCCGTTGGCCGCGATCATGAAGTCTTCGATCAGATCCGTCGCCGGATTGCGCAGCTCTGTGCCCAGATGAATCTCCCCGTCCTCCACCGTGGAGTGCGCTTCAGCCAGATCGAGGTTCAGGGCGCCATGCTTCACACGCTCGGCGCGCAGCCGGCTTGCAATGCGATCCTGCAGCCGCAGCTGCTCCTGAAGTTCCGGCGATGCCGCCACCTTCTCCGGCGCCTCACCGCGCCCGGCGAGCCACGCTCCGACGGCCGGATAGGCGAGCTGCGCCTTATTGTTCACCAGCGCAGGATAGATGCGGCTCTCGGCGACACAGCTCTCCGTCTGGCAGACATTCGCATCCAGCACGAACTCAGTCACCATGCACAGCCGGTCTTCGCCTTCGAGCAGCGATGTCAGCCCGGTCGACAGCTCCTCGGGCAGCATGGAGAAGTTCTTCACTCCCGTGTAGAGAGTGACCGTCTCGTGCTCCGCGTAACGATCGATCGCCGAGCCCCTCGGCACATACGCATCCACATCGGCGATGCCAATGCGCACCCGCATGCGGCCATCGGGCAGAATATCCGCGTATTCGATCTGGTCGAGATCGCGCGAAGTATCGTTGTCGATCGAGGACCAGAGCAGGCCACGCAAATCTTCCGCCCGCGCATTCAAAGGCGCAGGCTGCGTGAGGATCTGTTTCACCTCTGCCTTCACCTCGGCCGGGAACTCCGGCCAGAATCCCTGCTCTGCTACCGCCTGCTTTGCTGCCGCCACCAGGTCAAACCGCGCGCCCGTATGCATACGCCTTCACCCTAGCACGCGACCGGCATAGAGCGCATCCTGCGGCCGGCAAACCCCGTGCCGCTCATGATGCGGCACGGTCCAGCGCATGCAGGCTGGTCTGCGCCGCATCCGCCACGGCAGCATCCTCGCATGCGGCGGTGAGCGCCTGCCGCACGACCGCGATATCCATTCTCCGTCGCAATGCGGCCAGCTCCCCCAGGCACACCGCGGCGGCCCTGCGCACCGGCGGATGCGGCGAGGCCAACGCAGCCAGGCATGCATCCTGCGCCTGTTTCCAGTCCTCGCCACCCTGCACCGCAGAGGCCAAGGCGCGGGCGATCATCGCCGACTTCACGCCGTCGAGATCCTCGCCCTTTAATTCACTCAGAAGCTCGCGCAAGGGAATCCCTTCGAGCGCACTCCATGGTTTTCTGCCGGACATATTTCCTCTCTTTTCCCGCCTGCAGATCAGGCCGGGTGCTGAGACTTCAGATTCTGAAGCAGAGCGTCGATCTGCTCCTCGCGCTCGAGAGCGGCAAAGCGGTCTTCGAGCGAATCACCGCCGGCGAGCTCGCCATGCGCGGCGTTCTCCGCCTCCGCACCGACAATGCGCGTCCTCATCTTCGCCAGGCTCGCTTCATGCTGCACAGGATCGGCCTTGTGTTGTGCCTGCTGGGCACGTCCCACGACCTTCGCCCGCCGGTGCTGCGCAATCAGGATTTCACAGCGCGAGCGCGTCTCGGCCAGCTTCTGTTCGAGCTTGCGCAGCGCGGCTTTCAACGCTTCCGCCTCGGCCTTCTGGTCTTCGAGCTGCTCGGCGAATCCCTTCGCCATCTGCTCGCTGCTCAATACGCGCTCGAGGGCCGCACGCGCCAGGTCGTCGGCATCCTTCTTCACCGCAAGCTCGGCCTTGCGCTTCCACTCCTCGGCTGCGGATTCATGCTCCTTGCGCTTCTTGTCGAGGACATGCAGATCGGCAATCGCAATCGCCACCTGCGTCTTCACCTGCATCAGCTGGTTCTCCATATCGAGAACAAGCTGCTTCATCAGCTTCTCCGGGTCCTCAGCCTTATCCACCAGGTCGTTCAGGTTTGCCCGCAACAGTGTCGCTACCCTCTCCAGCAGTGCCATATCGTCCTCCTTGTTCCCTTGTGCAGAAACAGGCGGAGCTCTGCGCTCCGCCCGCATTGCCATTACTTCGCTTCCGGCGACGATCCAGTGCCGTTCGCGCGCGGCTTCATGGCCGTCACATTCGACATCAGCTCGCGCATGTCCATGCCCGAGAGCGCCTCGAAGAGCGCCGGCACCTGCGCGGCAATCTTCGTGAAGTCGCCGGTGAGCTTGTTCACGCCCGTCGCGCCATCGTTGCCGGTCGAAACGATCGTGACCTTGTCGACCTTCGAGAGCGGCTCAGCCATGGCACGCACCACATCGGCCATGTTGGTGATGATGCGATCGACCACCGCGGCCTGGTTCCACTCCTGGTAGGCTTCGGCCTTCACATTCATGGCCTTCGCCTCGGCCTCACCCTTCTGGAAGATGACGGCTGCTTCGGCCTCACCCTGCAGACGGATCGCCGACGCACGGCCTTCGGCTTCGGTTGCAAGCCGCATCTTCTCCGCCGCAGCCAGCGCTTCGATCCGCTGACGCTCGATTTCCGCCTGCTTCAGCACGGTCGAGATGAGCTCCTTCTCGTGGCGCAGGATTTCCGCTTCCTGCACCTTGATCTGCTGCTCCTTCTCCACCTGCTGCACCTTCACCTGCTCCGCGGTGACCTGCTGCTGCATGATGTTGGTCTGGATCTCGTAGGCTTTGTCGGCCTGCGCCTGCTGGCGGCGGCTCTGCTCCTCGTACTGCGCCTTCTGGATGTCGAGATCGCGCTGCGCTTCGGCCTGCCGCGCGAGCGATGCCGTTTCTGCAATCACGCGCTCCTGGTCGGCCGCGGCCTTCGCCACCGCCGATTCCCGCAGCGCGTTCGCACGACGGATCGCCGTGTCACGCTCAGCTTCGGCTGCAGCTACATCCGCATCGCGACGGATGCGCACGATATCCGGCCGGCCCATGTTAGTGATGTATTCGTTCTTATCGCGCACCTCCTTGATGGTGAACGATACGACCTCGAGACCCATCTTGCTCAGATCGTCGGAGCAGGTGGAGCGCATGCGATCGGCGACCATCTCCGGCTCCTTCACGATCTGCTCGACCGTGAGCTGACCGATGATGCCGCGCAGATGGCCTTCCATCACCAGGCGAATCAAGCCTTCGCGCTGCGGCGGGGTCTTGGTGAGAAACTGCTCGGCTGCCGTCAGGATCGATTCCTGGTCACTGCGGACTTTAATCTGCGCGACCGCTTCGACCGTCACCGCAACACCCTGCTTCGTATAAAGATCCTGCTGCGGCGCCACATCGAAGCCCATCAGCTCGAGAGAGAGCTCGCGGCAGTTCTGCACCATCGGAAAGATCACCGTGCCATGGCCCTTGATCACACGCGTGCCGCCAAAGCCATAGACAATCAGCGCTTCGTTCGGACCGGCTTTGCGAAACATCTTCGCCATCAGACCCATCAGCACAATTACCGCCAGCAGGCACAACCCAACAATCACTACGACTGTATTCGTCATAACGGCCTCCTGATCCTTTCCATCAGGAACACAACAAATTCGGTTGATACTTCGACTTCAAACCATGAACAAGACCACTTCTTCGGCAGCATGCGATCGAGCGGCTATGCTTTACCCTCTATCTCCCTGCAACTCATCCCACCGCCGCACCCAGGCGATGCCCTGCTCATAGCGCATCACCACTACTTCTGTTTCGCGCGGAACCGCTTGCCCATCCTCACTGCGGGCTACGGCGAAGCGCCGCACACCGTTTTGTGAGTACTGAATCTCACCCGTGCCACGCTCATGCACGGTGGCGGTCACCTTCGCCAGCACGCCCACGATGTCGGTATCCGCCGCCGTCAGTTCGCGCTCATGCGGCAGCAACACCTTCACCAGGAACCAGAACAGCACTGCTCCACCGGCAAGCCCGGCCACACTCGAAGCTCCGAGCACAATCGGGGTCAGCAGGCCTGCAAAGCGATGCAGCAGGTAACCGCAGCCCCCGAACCAGCAGAGGAAGCCCGCGATGGTGAAGCCGTTGATCGGACTCACGCCGTGACCGCTGCCCTGCGCGTGCGCGGCATGAAAGTGCACATGCCCGAAGTGCAGGTGAGAAAACATCCCCAGGCACGAAAGCACCGTGAACGACAGCCCCAGCGCAAAACAGACCAGGTAAAACGCCTCCCACGGAAATACCCCGTTCATACTCCGGACTCCTTTCCTGTCCGCTTCTTCCTGACCCCCTCCGGCTTCGCCGGCCGTAGCACCTCCAGCAGCCGCTCCACCAGTCCTGGCGCCTCGATCACCGCCTCCATCAGCAGCAGGCAGTCACGCGTGTTCTCGTGCCTGGCCAGTGTCAGCAGCGCCTGGCGCAGCGCGGCGTCCTTGCGAAAGCGCTCCGCGCCGCCGACCAGCCACAGATCCAGCTTGTCTTCGAGCGTCCGCGCATCGCTCATCAGCTCCGCGTGGTAGCCCTCCGGATCGTCGACCAGGTATCCCGGATGCACTTTGAAGAACCTGGCAAGAAGCTGGCGCGTGGCGTTGGTCAGGTGCGGCCTCGCCCCACTCTCGATCTGCGAAAGGTAGCTCTGGCTCAGCGTTCCGCCCACTTCGGCCTTGATCGCCTTCACCAGCTCCTGCTGCGTCATGGCGCGCTCCATGCCGCGCAAGTTGCCTTCCACCTCACGCAGATAGCGGATTTTTTCGCCCAGCTTCATTGCGTCCTGCTCTCCTTCGTTCACGGCGGCTCTGGTTCGAAACTGCCGTGATTTGCTTCTTTGCAGCGGATTGCTATATCGCAATCCGCAATAACTTTATCGCTGATTGCAATTTTCGCAAGAAAACCTTGGTAACCATTCCATTCCCGCCCGCAAGCGCCCGGAAATCTTTCTCTTGCGATCCGGATATTTCTTCATTATTTTTGAAGAAATGAACGACCAGACCTCGCTCGGCGAACTCGAACTGCTCATCCTGCTGGCACTGGTCCAGCTCGGCGACCGGGCTTACGGCGTCCCCATCGCCCGCGAGCTTGCTCTCTATCGCGGCCGCGAGGTTGCGCTGGGCAGCATCTATGCCGTGCTCACGCGCCTCGAGGAGCGCGGCCTGGTGCTTTCCATGCTGGGCGATCCCACGCCGGAACGCGGCGGACGCGCCAAGCGCTACTTCGAGCTCACACGCGAAGGGCTGCGGGAACTTCACCGCACCCGGCGGGTTCTAACCGAGCTATGGCGTAAGCTTCCGGCACTCGATCCGGCTCCGGCACTCGACCGGTAAAGGAGAATCCCTGTGAAGTTACCGATGTTTGCCGACTGGCTGCTGAAGCACTTCACCCCGGAGCCTCTGCGCGAGCAGCTCGCCGGCGACCTTCTCGAAGAGATGCACGCCGGCCGCTCGCCTCTCTGGGTATGGCGGCAAACGCTGGCGGCCGTGTCCATCGGCAAACGCTCGATGGCTGCGCATTATGTGCAGATCGCGCTCTTCTCCTTCGCTGCGAGCACGCCTGTCCCGACGCTCATGATGAGCTGGCGCCATAGCGCCTTCTTCCTGAGAGTCTGGGAGCGCGCCATTCAGCTTGACTGGCCCACCTCGGCCCTTACCACGCTGCTGCTTGAACTGGCGCCGGTGCTCCTGCCGTTCTGGACGGCTATCGCACTCTACGTTTTGCTCATCCCTAGAGCGTATCGACCGACCAAACACCGCGCGCTGCCGGCCATTGCCCGCGGCTGGCTCACCACACTTCCGGCCTTTCTGCTCGCGGGCTTTCTGCTCATGCATTTCTTCGGTCAACACGGCACTCTGCACAGAGCAGCACCAAGGATGGAAGCCCTGAACCCGCTCTCGCTCCCGGCGATCCTGTACTTTGTGCCCAGCCTCTTCCTCTCCCTGATCGCGGCGCTGCCGCTGCCGCCGAGACCTCCGCTTCGCGCCAACCGATAGTTCCGTTCCTAGCCCCGCTTCAGGACGAGCCCAAGCCATGCCGACACTCCGAGAGTCCGCCGCCGAGTCCGATACCTCCTCTCTGCGCGCCGTCTCCTTCGCCGGCACCTTCGCTGCGCTCTCGGCTGCGCTGCTCCTCTGCCGCGTGCCGGAAGCTCATCCCGGCACGGTTCCGGCGCGTGCGCTTCTCTGGATCGCCTGCAAATATCTCTTTGCGCCCACCGCCATCGGCCTGGGCGCCACCTGGCTCTATTTCCAATTCGCCGCAGTAGAGCCGCCACGGGTCTTCCGATCGCTCGTGCGCTGCCTTTGCGAGGCGTGGCTGTTCTTCCCGGCCTTCATGCTGCTGCTGTGGGAAAACTCACCCGTCCTGCTTGCGCTCGCGCCTATCGCCACCGTCGCCGTCACGCTCTCGCTCGAGCGATTCCTCCCTGCTCCTCCGGAGCCCGCTTCGCATCCGCCCGGCCAGCTCTTCGCCGAACCGCCTCCCTTGCCTTCGCGCAGCCGCGCTCTTTACACCGCGCTCGCACTAGTGGCCGCGACCGCCGAAGTGGCCGACGGCGATCTCGCCACCGCCGGCCTTATTCTCGGCCTCACGGCCTATCTCCTCATCCGGCAATGGTCGGGGTTGATGAAGCACCGCGACAGCCCTACTCAGCGCAATAGCCAACCGCCTGGCTTGTTGCGTCTCAGCGCGAGCCTGGTGCTTGCCTTTCTGCTCACTCTCGTCGCGCTGCTGCCGTGGATGCATACGGCGAGCCCTACGCTGCAGATGTCACGTCTGCTCGTTGGCCCGACTCACGATGCAAAGAATCCGTCCGCATCGCATGCCAACATGCCGCGCTTCGATGCCGATGGCTGGCATGCGATCGTGCTGTGGCCGTACCCGCCGAAGAAGCAAAAGCTGCCACCGGTGCCACACACCGCGCTCCTGACCGCTGCTCACTTTTCGAGGCCGCTCGTGATTCCCTTCGACGGCTCCTACCGTTATTTCCAGACGCCCGGCATCTGGCGCCCCGACCGCGCACACACGGCTCATGCCAGCCCGCTCAACGTAGACATCCACTCCATCGACGCCGAACCACTCTTCGAAGAGGCGCACCAGCTCCTTGCCCAGCCGATCTCGACCGACTGCTGCCGCGCTATCGAGGTGGTGGTTCGCAACGGAGATAACAGCCGCGGCGGTGTTGTCCTTGGGCTTGTTCTGCGCGACTCCACGCAGCCGGAAGAACAGCTGCCTCATCCTGCGAATATGCTGGACCCGCGCGCGAGTTATGCCATGAGACAGCAACAGAACATCGCGCGCACGCTCTCACTCAGCCCTGAGCCCATCCTCTCGAGCTTCCCGGCAGGCTTCACCATGAAATCGGCGCCTGTCTCCGAAACGCTCACCTTCACCATCCCGCCGGATGCGCGCCTGCGCCGCTTCGACGAGATCAGCGTCGTCTTCCTGCCCGAGCCCAGCCGCGCCGAGAGCGGATCGAAGATCGCCGTACAGCAGTTTCAGCTGATTCCGCGCTGACGGCTGACGCCGGGCGAGCTGCCTTCGGCTTACCACTGCCCCAGCAGCAGCTCCATCTTGCCTTTTCGGTCGCCGGTCCCCGCCGTGAAGCCGATGAGCGACTCCTCTGTTGCGCACACCGGCTCGAATTTCTCCGGCATTTCGTACTTCCGCAACACCTCACCCGTCGAGGAACTGACCTCGTAGTATGAATACCTCTGCGCCAACGGGCCTCCGGTCAGCATCACCAGCCAGCGCGAGCCGCCAGCGATCAATCCATCCACCCGCATCCCCTTCGGAGTTTGAATCTTCGTGGTCCGCACTACGCCCGCATCGCCGACTTCGATCACCGGCAACGCGGTGAAGGGCGAGAGCAGCAGCACGTCATCTCCAGCGGGTATGAGCTGCTGCAGTCCCAGTTTGCTCATATCGTCATTCCTGCTGATGCCGGTCACGGCACGACTCGCAGCGTCGGCAGCATCCGCTGCAGCCCCGAGCGAAATCTGGCCGTAACTTTTCGCATAGGCATCCTGCGTCTCGAGGCCCATGTCGACATACGCGATCACCTCGCCGCCGGTACTTACCACTGCCGCCTTCGGCACCTTGTTTCCCTCATCGACACCGGTCATCACGAAGTCCCCGGACCGCAGCACAGCGAAGTGATACGGGGTAAAACTCAGGTGCAGCTCGATGCTCTTCACAAAGCCACCCTGTCGATCGAAGACCAGCATGTACGCCTGGGATTCAGGCTTTTCACCCGTTGTAACCGTTGTGACCGCCTCCTGGCCGAAGGCCATGACGGCAATCTCATCGCCGTTCACGCTGACTCCGCGAAACCACAGGCTGCTGAAACCCGGCACCCGGCCTACATCGAGGTGAATCCGTTCCCCGGGTTTCTCGATCCACACGCCGTTGATCTGGATGTCGTACTGCGGCGCCACCATGGCCGCCTTGAAGACGCCACCCTCCGGAGTGCAGGCAAGCGGCATGAATGCGCCCGCCAGATTCATCCCATCCGCTACATCCCTGGGATCGCCAACGGTGACGCGACTCACGGGGATCTCCTGAGCATGAGCCGCTGATTTCGCATTGTCCTCCGGGGCCACGCCGGCCTTCTGCGCATGCGCGGAAGCCGCCACGCCCAAACATCCGATTCCGCAACAGAGCACACCCAGCAGCGTGATTCTCAAAGCCCGTATCCCTGCACTCTTCCGTTCCATCGTGATGGCCATAATATCCAGAGAATCGTGGAGCGCTGTCAGAATCCTTTCGTAACCGGCGCAGAGGACAGATGGCTGTCAAGCCTGCCCTTCTTTCAGCATTTCCATAACTTGCCTCCGCTGAAGCAGATACCCAAGCCTCGAAGGTGGCATCGAATTTCTTCCTTTCGACCTACCATGGAAGTAAGGGCATATTTTCTGCGGGAAGGCGCGGCTTGCGAGCCGCGCCTTTTCTTTTGCCCGGATTTTCCGCGCGTGCGAAGGAGACGCATCATGACCAACATCCTGAAGAAGTTCGGCACCGGCATCGCCGACTTCGGCAAGTGGATTGCCGACGCCATCACCGGCACCGTGCACCTGGCCGAAAAGATTGAAGCGGTGCTCAGGGCTGCAAAGCCTCTCGAAGAGCCCTTCGTCGAGGGGCTTTCGACTGTTGTCGCCGATGTCGAAGCGCTCATTGCCGCATCCGGCACCGCGCTCTCGGCAGAGGGCCTCAACTTCACGGCCGACAGTGCGGCCTATCAGCACTTCCTTGCGCTGATTGCAGACTTCAAGAAGCTCGCGCCCATCGTGACCGAGGCGCTCGAGATCCTGGAAGGCAAATCTGTTACGACAACGACCTCGAGCACGGCTGCCGGCACCACCAGCGCAAGCTGAGCTGCTCCGCTTCCTTACGGTAAAAAGCCCGGTCCTATCCGGCCGGGCTGCTTCCTATTCCTTCGTTCCCGAAGGCTTCTGGATCGGCTGATCCAGCGGTATCGGCCGTCCGAAATCCGGCGTCCCGTCCGCATTCCAGGTGAAAGGCTGTGCACGGGGTGAGCGATCGCCGCCGCAGCTCTGATTCACTCCCGCATTCGCGTGGTAAAGAATCCAATCCTGCCTGCCGTCCGGTGACTGGAAGAAGGTGTTGTGTCCTGTGCCGAAGGCCTGCGCCTCAGGCGACTGCCAGAAGACCGGCTTCGGCGACTTCTTCCATGATTTCGGATCGAGCAGGTCGCTCGACTTCTCCGCCGTCAGCATGCCCAGCTCGTAGTAGTTGGTCCAGCAGCCGCTCGCGGAGTAGATCAGGAAAATCCTGTCGCCGTGTTCCAGGATCTCGGGCCCCTCGTTCACATCGACGTGCGGCATAGGAATGATCCGGTTCTGTGAATCGAGATCGCCGACCTTTTCCCAAGGGTACTCCGGCGTCGAGATGCGCACGCGCCTGCCTTCGATCGTCCACGGATTCCTGAGCTGCGCGATGTAGATGCTCTGCACGCCATTGGTATCGCCCTGCCATCCCGACCAGATCACGTAGTCGCGTCCACCTGCGGTGAAGACGGAAGGATCGATCGCCCACTTGTCGGAGCCGTCGTCGAGCTTGCCCTTCATTGTCCACGCGCCTTTGGTTGGATCGGCCGAGGCATTCTCGAGCACCCAGATGCGATGGCCGTCGTTATCGCCCGCATCGGCCGCGAAATAGAGGTACCACTTGCCGTCGAGCCAGTGCAGCTCCGGCGCCCATATCTCCTTCGAGTATGGGCCAGCCGCGGGCGGCGTCCATACGACCGTCTTCTCCGCGTGGCGCAGATCGGTGACATCCCGCGTCTTCCAGATGGTCAGGTTCCGGCCCGTCGTCTGCATATAGTAGTAGACGCCATCGCGCTCGGCCACCCACGGATCGGCTCCGGAGGGCAGCAGCGGGTTCTGGAAGGTCTGCGCGGCGGCAGGCAGAGCGAAAAGGCAGGCAAGAGCAGAGAGCAGCAGACAGCGCATCGACAACCTCGGGGGAAATTCAAGCTGCCGGACGCGCTAATGATAGCGCTTTCATCGGCTAAGCATTCTCAGGCTACACTCATCCTGCCGTACCCTGCATCTCAACAAGGAAAGCCACAGGCTGCCTCAACGAAACTCCACAAAGGAGATCTCCGCATGTCCTCGCTCGCAGGCCGCACCGCCATCATCACCGGGTCCAGTTCAGGAATCGGCCAGGGCATTGCCATCCGGCTCGCCCGCGAAGGCGCAAATGTCGTCATCGACTATGTGGGAGCGCCGGAAGGCGCAGAGGAGACCCGGCAGAAAGCCGAAGCCACGGGCGCAAAGGCTATCGTCGTGCAGGCCGATGTCGCCAAGGTCGAGGCTGTCCGTATGCTCGTCGACGAGGCGTGGAAGGCCTTCGGCTCGGCCGACATCCTGGTGAACAACGCAGGCATGGAGAAGAAATCCGATTTCTGGGAGACCTGCGAAGACGACTACGACCACGTTCTCGGCGTCAATCTCAAAGGACCGTTCTTCCTCACTCAGGCCTTTGTGCAGCGCCTGCGCGCGGCGAAGAAGCCTGGGCGCGTCATCAACATCAGCTCCGTCCATGAAGACATGGCCTTCCCCGGCTTCGCCACCTACTGCGCCAGCAAGGGCGGCGTCCGCATGCTCATGCGCGACCTCGCCGTGGAGCTTGGTCCGCTCGGCATCACCGTGAACAACGTTGCCCCCGGCGCGATTGCCACACCGATCAATACATCCCTGCTCGAAGACAAGCCCAAGCTCAATGCCCTGCTGGCCAATATTCCGCTTGGCCGTCTCGGCTCGGTCGACGACGTCGCCGGCCTCGTCGCGTGGCTTGCTTCCGACGAAGCGGCATACGTCAACGGCTCCACGTTCATCATCGACGGCGGTCTCTCCCGTAATTATCACGAACAGTGACCGTGAGATGATGCTGCCAGATACCCCCAAGGCCGACGGGGTGTATCGACCAGCGGAGCAGGCAACAATCACACGCGCGCAAGCGCAGTTACGTGGATGGTTCGTTCCATGCATACCTTTCGAATCTGGGCTCCGGCCGTAACGTCCGTCTCTGTCCTCATCGACGGCACCGCTACGCCACTCACCCCGCAAAACGGCGGATGGTGGCAGGCCGACATCGCCTCGGCCGGTCCCGGCACCGGCTACCAGTTCCTGCTCGATAGCGATGACTATGCCGTTCCCGATCCGCGCTCATTGTGGCAACCAGAAGGCGTGCACGGACCTTCGCGCATTTATGACCATGCCGCATTCCAATGGACCGATCAGAGCTGGAAGCCATCCGCGTGGCCCGAAGCCATTGTTTACGAGCTGCATATCGGTACCTTCACGGAAGCCGGCACGCTCGACGCGGCCATCGAGCGGCTGCCTTATCTCAAGTCGCTCGGCATCACGCACGTCGAACTGCTGCCGGTTGCCAGCTTTCCCGGCGCTCATGGCTGGGGCTATGACGGCGTCGATCTTTTCGCGCCGCAGGAGTCGTATGGCGGCCCCGACGCGCTCAAGCGCTTCGTCGATGCCTGCCATGCGCACGGCATGGCCACGATCCTCGATGTCGTGTACAACCACTTCGGGCCATCGGGCAATTATGTGGGACGCTTCGGCCCCTACTTCACAGCCAGCCACCACACGCCGTGGGGCGATGCGGTAAATCTCGAAGAGGGCGGCAGCCACGAGGTGCGCCGCTTCTTTACCGACAACGCGCTGATGTGGCTGCGGGATTATCACTTCGACGGACTGCGCCTCGATGCCGTGCACGCCTTCATGGACCGCTCCGCCATCCACTTCATGGAGCAGCTCTCCATCGAGGTTGCCGCGCTCGAAGCCGAGAAGGGCCGTGAGTACGTGCTCATTGCCGAGAGCGACCTCAACGATCCGCGCATCATCGCGCCCCGCGAAGAGAACGGCTATGGGTTTGACGCACAGTGGAGCGACGACTTCCACCACGCGCTCATCGCGCTGCTCACCGGCGACCGCGGCGGCTACTATGCGGACTTCGGCTCCATCGCCGGCCTGGTCAAAGCACTCAGGCATGCCTACGTCTATGACGGGCAATACTCGCAGTATCGTGACCACCATCACGGGCGGCCGGCTGCGGGCCTGCCCGGCTGGCGCTTCCTTGGCTATGCGCAAAATCACGACCAGGTGGGCAATCGCGCGCAGGGCGAACGACTCTCGCACCTCTCCGGCGCAGGCCGCGCAAAGATCGCCGCGGCGCTCGTACTCACCGCGCCCTTCGTGCCCATGCTCTTCCAGGGCGAAGAGTGGGCCGCGTCCACGCCGTTTCAATACTTCACCGATCACGAGGACAAAGAGCTGGGGCGCCTCGTCTCCGATGGGCGCAAAAAGGAGTTCGGCGCCTTCGGCTGGAATCCCGAGGACGTACCCGATCCGCAGCACCATGCAACCTTCGAGCGCTCGAAGCTGCGCTGGGAGGAGCTGTCCGACCCGGTGCACGCCGCCATGCTCGACTGGTACAAAAAGCTCATCGCGCTGCGGCGCGCCACACCTGAGCTGACCGACGGCAGACTCGACCAGGTCGAGGTACGATTTTCCGAAGAGCAGAGATGGCTCACCATGCGCCGCGGAGCCATCTTCGTGGCCGTCAACCTCAATACCGCGCCTATCGGCGTCGAAGTCTCAAAGTCGGTCATGCCGCTGCTTGCCTCCGATCCTGCGATCGTCATCAGCGGCCCTACCATCACGCTGCCATCCGACACCATCGCCATCGTGAAGCTGGTCTGAACCCACGCGAGTGAGCTGTCCTCTTCCCTCTCACCCGCTGGCATTTCGCGCTCCGCGCAGATACTCTGGTCCCGCATGAGCACCGATGTTTTTTCGCTCTGGATTTTTCTGAGCTCCATCCTCGCCGGATTGCTTGGTTCGCTCACCGGCCTCGGCGGCGGCGTGGTCATCGTGCCGGTGCTCACCGTCCTCTTCCACATCGATATTCACTACGCCATCGGCGCATCGCTGGTATCGGTGATCGCCACGTCGTCGGGCGCGGCGGCAGCCTATGTGCGCGAGGGCTTCTCGAACATCCGCGTGGGCATGTTCCTCGAGATCGCCACCACCCTCGGAGCGCTGCTCGGAGCCTGGCTCACCACACGCATCTCCACGCACTCCATCGGCATTCTCTTCGGCATCGTCCTGCTGTACTCCGCGTATGCCTCGCTGCGCCAGCGCCATACCGAGAAAGGCCATCTCGCGCCCGATGCCCTGGCTATGCGGCTGCGGCTCGAAGGCTCGATGCCTACGCCAGTCGGTCCAGAGAAGTATGTCGCGCAACATGTGCCCGCAGGCTTCGGACTGATGTTCACCGCCGGCACACTCTCGGGACTCCTCGGCATCGGCTCAGGAGCCGTGAAGGTGCTGGCCATGGACCAGGCCATGCGGCTGCCCTTCAAGGTCTCGACGACCACATCGAACTTCATGATCGGTGTCACCGCCGCGGCGAGCGCCGGGATTTATCTCAGCCGCGGTTACATATCGCCCGGACTCGCCATGCCGGTGATGCTGGGTGTCCTCATCGGCTCGCTCGCGGGAACCAGAATTCTCGTCCACGCCGAGGTCAAGACCCTGCGGCGCGTCTTCGCCGCCGTCATCGTCGCCCTTGGCATGGAGATGATGTACAACAGCCTGGCAGGAAAGCTCTGATGGAACAGACACCGTCACAAGGCGGCGCGGCCCTCCGCCCGGGCAAAAGCCCCCACGCTCGACTCACAGACCAGGGCCTGGAGATGGCCATCGGCCGCATGCTCCAGTTCGGCGTGCTGCTCGCGGCGCTCGTTGTCTTCGCGGGCGGCCTGCTCTACCTTGCCCACGACCACGCACGGAACGGGGCTTCCCGCCCGGACTATACGCATTTCCACGGCATCGATGCCGACCTGCGCACTCCCGCCGGCATTGTGAGCCGCGCCGCGCATGGCGACGCGGAAGGACTCATCCAGTTCGGTCTGCTCCTGCTCATTGCCACGCCGATTGTCCGCGTGATCGTTGCGGCAGGCGGATTCTTTCTCGAGCGCGACCGCCTCTATGTCGCGATCAGCCTCCTGGTCCTCGTCATTCTTCTCTGGAGCCTCTGGCACGCACGCTAACGTATCTTCAGAGATTCAGGCTGTCTTCAGGATCGGCAGCTACACTCACTCCATGGGCCTTCGCTTTCGACCACGACCTGCGGTGAAGAAGAGAAAATCCGTACTCGCGCTCACCGCCGCGCTCCTTCTTCTGCCCGCGCTTCGCTCCTTCGCACAGGAGGAGGCACCGGAACAGCTCATGAAGGACGTGGCCTATAACGAAGTCCAGGATCGCGGCCGCCAAAGCTGCTGGATATACCACGTCGAACGCAAGGCCGAAGGCCACACCCTCTCGGAGCTGCAGATTGAATCGACCGACGGCCCGGTCTATCGCCTTCTGGCCGTGGATGGTCAGCCGCTGACGGCAGAGCAGTCCCGCGCCGAAGACAACAGGCTCGCTTCCCTCCTGGCACACCCCGAGCAGCAACGAAAGATTGCGCAGGCGCACGAGCAGGACGAGGAACGCCTGCAACGGCTGACCGCACTGCTGCCCACCGCCTTTACCTATACCGAGGTGAGCCACGACGCAAAGAGCATCCGCCTGCTCTTTGCGCCCAATCCCGACTTCCATCCGCCGACTTACGAGGCTCGCGCCTTTGCCAGCCTTTCCGGCAGCATCGAAATTGACGCCGCACAAAAGCGCCTGATGCACCTCGACGGCTCGCTCATCCATCCTGTCGACTTTGGCTTCGGGCTTATCGGGCGCATCGAGCAAGGCGGCAGCTTCAGCATCGCGCGCACGCCTGTCTCCGACACGCACTGGAAGACCAGCCGGGTGGCCGTCCACGTAAACGGCCGCATCATCCTCTTCAAGAGCATCAGCAAACAGCAGGATGAGATGCGCTCGGATTTCCATCCGCTGCCCGATCACACGACGCTCAAGGATGCCGTGCGACTGCTCGACGAGAAGGAAGCAAATCCGGCAGCCATGCACAGCACGCCATAGGGCCAGCCAACGCCTCAAAGCAACATGCGCATCGAGCTGCAATGGAAGATGCGCAGCATGTTACGATGCCTGCCGGCATGCAAATTTCAGCAGAACGCCTCGCAGCACGGTATGCGGTCATGTCCGATGAGGAGCTCCTGATCCTAGCCGGACAATACGATCTCCTGACACCCGAGGCGCAGCCAATCCTCGAAGAAGAACTTCAGAAACGCGGCCAATCCCTGCCCAACAGGATCGGAGCGACAGATGTTCCCCAATCACGCAGGCTCACTACCGTGCGCCGATTTCGCGATCTTTCCGAAGCCATCGTCTCTCGAGCACTCCTGGAGTCAGCAGGGATCACAGCCTTTCTCCGCGACGAAAACTATGTGCGTCTCGACTGGCAGCTATCGAACTTCATTGGCGGAATACGGCTGGAAGTGAGTGAGGAAGAAGCCGCGGAAGCAATCGACATCCTCAACCAGCCGGTTCCGGACAACTTCTCTTACGGCATCGAAGAGGCGTTCGAACAACCTCGCTGTCCCTCCTGCGGATCTATAGAAATCGAGTTTCGTGGCGCTTCCCGAACTGCGGCGCTGGCTCTGCTCTATGTCGCATCGCTGCCCGCGCCTCCAGGGCCCACATCATGGAGATGTAACGCCTGCGGGAGCCTCTGGCGGGAAGAAAAAGCTCCATCAGAAGAATAGCCAACAGTGGATTGAGTTAGAAATCCCGCTACAAATCCTGCGGACCGCTGCCCAACTCTGGCACCGGTTCCTGCAGCAGACCGTGCAGGTTCAGATGGCGCGTGTACATGGCCAGCTCTCCGGCCGGCGTCCTCGGCCACTGCTCCTGTGGCCGGTCCCAGTAGAGTTCCACACCATTTTCATCGGGATCGCGCAGGTAGAGCGCCTCGCTCACGCCATGGTCCGCTGCGCCATCGAGAGCGATGCCCGCCTGCAGTACCCGGCGCAACACCTCGGCCAGCGCGGCCCGCGTGGGATAGAGAATTGCCGTGTGATAAAGCCCGGTCGTGCCCATTGGAGGCGGTGAACCTCCCAGGCTCTCCCAGGTATTCAGGCCAATGTGGTGGTGATACCCGCCAACCGAGAGAAAGGCGGCCTGCGAGCCAAAGCGCTGCATCACCTCGAGCCCCAGCACGCCGGAATAGAAGCGCACCGAGCGCTCCAGATCCGCAACCTTCAGGTGGACATGCCCGATCCGCACCCGCGGATCGGCTTTGTAAAGCGGCGACTGCTCACTCATTCCACCACTCTACCGGCAAATTTGCCGCAAAAAGCCAGAGGGCGCGGAATCGTCCGCGCCCTTCATGGCCTGTTGCTGCACGTTGGTGAATGTTTTAGGCTGCTGCCTGCTCGCCGAGGGCGGCCTTGGCCTGGCCCACCAGCGCCGTAAAGGCGGCTGCGTCGTTGATCGCGATCTCGGACAGCATCTTGCGGTCCAGCTCCACGCCGGCCTTCTTCAGGCCGTTGATCAGCTGCGAATAGCTGATGTTGTTCAGCTTGGCCGCGGCGTTGATGCGCACGATCCACAGGGAGCGGTATTGGCGCTTCTTCTGCTTACGGCCGCTGTAGGCAAACTTCAGGCCGCGCTCGACGGCTTCCTGGGCTGCCTGGTAGAGCTTTGATTTGGTGAGGAAATAACCACTCGCCCGCTTAAGAATCTTTTTGCGGCGATCACTGCGCTTTGTTCCACGTTTGACGCGGGGCATTGCTTGTTCTCCGTTTCAATTTCGGTTGCGCGGCTGAAGGCAGGGAACGCTGGTTCCGGAACCTCTTCACTCGCTGGGTGATCCTGATCTCTCGTGTGCTCTGTTCCGAACACCCGGGGGCCCTTTACCGCCGGCCCATGCATCGCTTAAAAAGCGGTGCAGATCAGGCGTAAGGGATCATGCGTGCGACCTTCGCGTGGTCGGCATCCGAGACCAGGGCGGCATGGCCCAGCTTGCGCTTGGTCTTGGTTTCCTTCGACGTGAGGATGTGACGCATCTTCGACTGACCGCGGACGATCTTGCCCGTGCCAGTCTTCTTGAAGCGCTTCGCGGCGCCTTTATGGGTCTTCAATTTGGGCATGGTTATCCTGCTTGAAAAAAACGTGCGTGCAACATCAACCAGTATAGGGGAATCGGGCCGGATTCGCCAATATTCTGAGCATAAATGCCCCTAAACGCGCGGTGCGGAGAGCCTGCAGGCTCTCCGCACCGCGCGTTTGACTGCATCCAGCTACTGTACGGTTACCGTCAGCGTATTCGAGGCCTCCGAGCCCGGGTTGGCCGAGCCTAGCGTCACCGTCGCGGCCGTGGCCACGTCCGAGGCCGGGATGGCGACCGTCACCTCAGTCGAACTAACCCAGGTGGTCGTCCGCGCCGCGCCGCCCCAGGTCACCGTCGTGCCGGGCAGAAAGCCCGAGCCCGTCACGGTGAGGACCTGGTTGCCGCTGCCCTTGGTGATCGTGCTCGCGCTCACCGAGCTGAGCGTCGGCGCGGAATTGGCCACCGCCTCGGCCGGCAGCACGAAGGGGCCGCGTAGCAGCAGGATCTGCGTCGTCGGGTTCCCCGAGCTGTCCTGGCTGGGCAGCAGGTAGGCCAGCCCGTCCTGCCCCCAACGTGTGCCGGAGGTGAGCGAGCTCGCGCTCAGGGGAAGCTGCAGCTGCGTGCTCAGCGTGTAGGACCGCGTATCGAAGCGCTGCAGATACATGCCCAGCGGCTGGTAGCCGGAGAGCGCCCCGGCGAATGCCGCGTGCTCCACCTGGTACGGCGTGAAGCCGTAGGTCGTCGTGTAGGTCGACGAGGTATAGCTCGTGGTCAGCGGCAGCACGGCCACCTGCGACGGAGGGGTGGTGGAAGGATTGACGATGCCTCCTGCCCCGCCGAAGACCAGCCCGTCGTCATAGGCGATCCGTCCGCTGAAGCCGCCCATGCCGTCCAGCGTCGTGCCATCCACCAGCGTCACGCCGCTAGCGTCGATGGTGAAGCGGTAAAGCTCGGCCCCGGTGGTATCCGAATCGTAGGCATAGAAATGCGTGGCGTCGGCGAAAACCGGGTGATCGCCGCTGTAGCCGCCGACGATCTTGCTGCGCAATGTGCCGGTTGATCCCGAGATGTCAAGGATCCCGATGCCGTCAAAGGAATCGTCTTCGACCGCCAGGCTGGAATCCGTGCCGGGGACGGTGGCGATCGCCTCGGCCGCTGCCTGCCCGCTAGTGCCGTATTCCGTGATCGGGGGCAGCGGCACAGTCAGGTCCAGCGCCTGGGTCAGAAGATTGAAGCGTCCCAGGCTCTTGGCTCCGCTCAGGCCGATGTACATGTAGTTGCCGTCGCTGGTCTCCGAGAGCAGGTTCGGCTCACTGCCCACCGTGACCGGCGTGCCCACCGCACCGGTCGTCGGATCGACCGCGACGATGCTGTTGCCGGTGAGCTGCTGCGAGGTGCTGGGCAGCACCGCGTAGAGCTTCCGGGTAAAGCCGTCGTAGGCGATGGCGTTGGCCGGCACGTTCACCAGCTGGTAGGTGGAGAACGGCAGCACGCTCGAAGTGCCGCCGCCGGGCGCGCCGGTCTCGACCGAGACCAGCGCGTAGCCGATGGCCGAAATCGACGTAGCCGGAACGCTCGCCGTCAACTGGCCGCTGCTCACGTAGGTTGTGGTCAGCGCCGTGCCGTTCCACAGCACCGTCGAAGACGAGGTGAAGCCCTCACCGTCCACGGTCAGCGTGAAGCTGTTCGAACCGGCCTGCACCGCGGCCGGCACCAGCTGCGTCGCCACCGGCGAGGCGGCATAGTCGCTGCCCGTCGCCGTCACCGTGGCGTTCGCCTGGTTGTTGGAGGTATTCGGATCGTAGCTCACCGAGGAGAGTGTCGCCGAAGCCTCGAGCGCGCCTGCAGCGGTCGGCGTCGCGCTCACCGCCATCGTCGCGCTGGCGCCGCTGGCCAGCGTGCCCAGGTCGCAGTAGTACACGCCCGCACCGCTGCAGCTGCCTGCGGAGGCCGTGGCCGTGCCGGCAATCACGCCCTCCGGCAGCGTCACGGTCGCCACTACGCCCGTGGCCGCATTCGGACCGTTGTTCGTCACCGTCACGGTATAGCTCAGGGCCGTGCCGGTGGTCGCGCTGGCCGGCGCCGACATGCTCACCGCCACATCCGCCGGCGTGCTGCTGTTGTCCTTCACAATCGACCCCTTGAAGACCAGAAGCTGGCTGGCGGTGTGCAGCGCCAGGCCATCCGTTCCCCAGCGGATCAGGTCCACCGGCGTGTAGCCCAGGCTGGCGATCGGCAGGGTCGCGATCGGGTCGTAGGTCGTCTCGTTGTAGGAGACGATCTCCGACGCCGTGCTGGTGTAGGAGGTAGGCGTGATCCATGCCGTATTCAGCGAGGAGTCGGAGATGATCGGGCCGATGGCGGCCTGCGCCGTCGTGCTCGAGCTGGACGTAGTCGTCGAGAACTGCCCGGCCTGTTCGCCGGTGCTGGCGTTGTAGACCAGCCCCTCGGGAACGTAAAGCAGGCCGTTGTCATACTGCAGCGTCGAGCCGCCGGTCCCGGCCCCGATCTGCTTGGCCGCGCTCACGCCGGTGGAGTCGATCGTCAACTGGTAGAGATAGCCGCCGACGGCATTCGACATGGCATAGAGCGTCGAAGCCGAGCTGCCGAAGGCAATCGCCCCGACATTGCTCACAAAGTACGTCGAGAGCCCGGAGCTGGCGCTGGTGTTGGCCCGCGCCACGCCCGCGTCATACACCGTAACCACGCCGGCCGTGGTGTAGACCGCGACCGAACCGGCCGCGACCGGCACCGGGGCAAAGCTCAGCGCCGTGTACGGCGGGTTATACACACCCGAACCGCCGCCGAGTGTGACCGGCGTTCCCACCGAGTCTGCCGTCAGGTCCACCTGTACGAACGCGCCCGCGCCGTCGAGACCAACGAACAGCTCGGTCCCGTCCGTCGAGAGCGCCATCCGGTTCGGGTTGCTGCCGACAAAGATGGTCTTCTCGATCACGCCGGTCGTCGGGTCAATGGCCACCACGCTGTTGCCCAGCCCGGCTCCCATCGAGCCCGGCACCGAGGCATAGATCAGCCCGTCGGTCGCGCGGTAGACGATGTCGTTCGTCTGGAGGGCGAGATAGGTATCAAAAGGCTGCGCTGCCGGCGCCGTCGTGCTCTCCGGGCTCATCACGCCGATCGAGGCATTCACGAAGCCGGCCAGGCTGGCAGCCGGAATCACCGCCGTCAGCTCGCCACTGCCCACGTAGGTTGTAGTCAGCGCGGTGCCGTTCCAGGTGATCGCGGAATCCTTGTAGAAGCTCTGGCCGCCGTAGGTCGTCACCGTGATCGTCGTGTCCGGGCTGCCGGCCGGCACCAGGCTGGGGCTCACCGTGATGGTGCCCGCGGTGCTGGCGGCGTTCACCGTCATCAGCCCCGCGTTCGAGGAGATGACCGGCGAGCCGGGATTGCTCACCACGAAGCTGACCGTGCCCGTCTTCGCCATCAGGCTTGCCGGCAGGGTCGCGATGATCTGGCTTGTGCTCTGGCTGCTGATCGTCAACGCCTGGCCGTTGGCCTGCAGCGTCGCGTTGCCCTCAAAGCCGCTGCCGCCCACGTAGACGGTCTGCGCCGCGCTGCCCGCGGTCACCGAGGTCGGTGAGATGCCGCTGATCGTCGGCGTGGTCGCCAGGATCGTCAGGCCGACCGGGGTGGTCGGATCGATGCCCGGGTTCTGGACCGAGAGATTGCTGGTGCCGCCGTTGGCCGTGTCCGCCGCGGTCAGCGCCACCTGCAGGGTGCTGTTGTTCACGTAGGTCGTCGCGTGGACCGCGCCGTTCCAGAGCACCTTCGAGTTGCCCTCGAAGCCGCTGCCGCTCACCGTCACCGTGGCGGCCGCGCCCGCGGTCACACTCGCGGGCGAGATCGAGGAAACCGTCGGCGTGGGCACCGAGATGCTGTAGGACTGCACGGCCGAAGTGCCGCCGCCGGGGGCAGGATTGGTCACCGAGATTGCAGCGCTTCCATCGAAAACCAAAAGAGAGGCCGGCACACTGGCCGTCAGCGAGGTCGCGCTTGCGTAGGTCGTCGTCAACGCGGTCGAGTTGAAGTTCACCACCGAGGAACTGAGGAAGCCCGTGCCCGTGATCGTCAGCGTCTCTGCTGCGGAACCAGCCACTACGCTCGAAGGAGAGATCGAGGTCACTGATGGCTTGGGGTTGGTGCTGGAAGTCCCTGAAGAGGGTGGCGTCGAGGTCGTAGTCGAACCTCCGCCCGCGCATCCGGCAATCACAAGGAAGACAGAGAGAGAAAGAACAGGCAGAAACCTACGCAAACAAGCGACGTACAAGGGGCCTCCAACGACAAAACCGTGGCATGAATTCTGAGACTGCACTGGAACAATGCTGAGGACCGATCAAGGAGGGGGGTCGAGTCGGGGTGATGAAAGAATAAAACCGCAGGAGGATCTGTCAACTCAATTTCCTACGAATCTGGCAGCGCTTACTTTAGCCCTCATGAACAGCCGGGAAGATGCCGGTTTTCAAATGAACTGGGACTGTTAAGAGTAATCGCATCCCGTCCTCCAATCCCTTCATCTTCTTTCTGTTTTTTTCTAAGACCACGCCCCCGACAGAGATGTATGCTGACTCGCTGCGCCGTGCTATGCTTCCGTCCACTCATGGCCGCGACTTCCAGTACGATGCCTGCCTCGCTGCAGGCCGATTTCCCTGTCGCCCATCCCCCTGCCAGCGACCCGATCCTCAACCGCCTCGAAGACCAGATTGGCTGGTATGACCGCAAGAGCCGCAGCGCGCAGCGTGTCTTCAAGCGCATCAAGGTGGTGGAGATTCTCGCCGCCGCGCTGATTCCCTTCCTCACCGGTCTGCGCCTCCCTGAAGTGGCCATGATTGCCGGCGGGCTGGGCGTGCTCATCACTATTCTTGAGGGCATCCTGCACCTGAACCAGTACCAGCAGAACTGGACGATGTATCGCGCCACCTGCGAAGCCCTGAAGCACGAGAAATACACCTTTCTCGCCCTCGCCGGCCCTTACGCCACGGCCCCCAACCCGCGCTGCCTGCTCGCCGAGCGCATCGAGTCCACCGTCTCCCAGGAACACGCGCAGTGGTCCTCCTTCCAGCAGCAGGGGAACCAGCGCGCGCCGCAGAAGCCGGGCGCCGAATCCGCATAGCGCGCAACGCTGCCAGTGTCTGTCAGGGACTTTAGGGCTCGCGCGAAAAGTCCACATCCGCGCGGTTGCGTTTCGACTGCCCGTCCACGGTCCAGCTGTTCTGGATTTCCATATTCAACAGCGCACCGGCGGGCCGCAAAGTCACGCGCGCTACGCGTTTGCCGGCCACGTCAGCCAGTGCCAGACGCGGCAGCCAGCGCGCCGTTCCTTCCCCTTCGACGAAGATGACCGGCTGCGTGCCCCAGCTGCACTCTCCCTGCGGGCAGTCTGCCAGCACCTCTACCTGGTAGGCGGGATCGGTACCGGTGATGCGCAGCTCGACCGGCCCGTGGCCTCCGTTCTTCGCCCGGTTGCTGTGCCACGTACCTGCCAGACTGGCCGAGGGTGAGCCGGCCGCGGCTTTGGGAGCGGAAACAGCCTGCGAGGGAGCACCGGAAGCCGGAGCAGGCGCATGATTCCCCCCATGGAGCGCCATCCAGACAATGCCTGCGCCCAGCAACACGAAGACTGTGACACTTATGCCCAGAATCTGTGGCAGTTTCGATGGCGGCACAGGCGTCTGCCCCTGCGGTGCAACCGGAGGCGGAAGCTGCACGGGCACCGTGGCATGAACCGGCTGCGTCTCCGTGAGCCGGGTCGCCTCGACATAGGGTTTCAGGGCATCTACCAGCAGCTGCACATCGGAATTCCAGCGCGCGTGCGAGATCTCCACGCTGTTGCGATAGGCCAGTTCGCGAATCTCCTCGGGCAACTGTTCCGGGTGCGGCATGCGCGCATCATGCACCAGCACCGGGATTACCGGGATGTTGCGGCGCAGCGCGGAGGAAACCTCCAGGCGCACGAAGTCATTCGGGTCGTCGAGCCTGCGTTGACCGGTGCTGCCGGTGATCGTCGCCCATTGCGGCCCGAGCATCACCAGGCACACGCCGCAGCCGGCTACGTTGTCATCGATCGCCTGACGAAAATCCACACCCGGCGCAATGCCGGCCACATCCATAAAGACCGACTGGTCGCCGTAAGTCCGGACCAGATCGTCATAGAGCCGTCCCGCCTCGCCCTCCGAGTCGTCCCGGCGATAACTGATGAAGATCACGCGCTTCATCGTCTCTCCTCCAATGCGTACAGGTCAGGAGTCCGGCAGCGAAGCCAGGGGAGGCGCCGCGCACCCAGCATAGGCGGAACCGGCCGCTTCGGCAATCCTCATCTGCCCGTGTTTGTGATTGACCGATCTCGTCTGCGCGGCAGGAGCGTTGCTCATCGGGCGATGAAGACTCGCGCCCCATGAAACTTTCCGTGCGGGCTTGAACTCCATTTCCAGATGTACGTCTATATCCATCAGAAACGTATGTCAGAGACACTTCAGCGGCGATATGCTCCGTAGAAGCCCAGCCGCGAGATCGCTGACAACAGGAGTTCCTTTCGGTGATGTGTATGGAAGCATCCAGCCCGGGCAGTCGCGGCCTCGGCTGGCTTGTCGAACAGCTCCATCTGCAGGACGGGGTTTTGAGCGAATCCGTGGTGCGGAATTTACTGCTGGAAGCGAACCTGCCTTCTTCCGAGCTTGCTCCTTATATCGAGCATCGAGAAGAATCGTATGCCCGGCGCTGCGTAGCCCGGAACGAACACTTCGAGCTTCTCGTGCTCACCTGGGCTCCTACGCAATACGGTGTCGCCCACGATCATTCCGGATCGCTCTGCGGCCTGAAGGTCGTGGATGGAAGACTCACGGAAACGCTCTTCGCGGATGGCCCGGACGGGCGGGTACGTCTGACCTCGGAAACCAGCCACGGCCCCGGAGATATCCTCACCGATCCCGGAACAGTCGTTCATGCGCTGGCCAACGCATCCGCCGATGAGCCGCTCATTACCGTTCATGTGTACTCGCCGCCGCTGCCCGAGGTCCGGCGCTATGCGGTCACCGAAGAAGATCCTCCGGAGATGTTTCTCCGTCCGCCTGCTCCGGAGGCACAGACGGTAGCGATCATTGGAGGCGGATTTACCGGAACGATGGTGCTTGCGAATCTGATCCGCCAGGCGGCATCGGCGTCACGGCCCATGCATTTTGTTTTGATCGACCGGCAGCCTGCTCCCGGGGATGGTGTAGCCTATCGCGCCGTCGATGGGCGCCACGTGCTGAACGTGCCGGCCGGCCGCATGAGTGCGTGGCCGGATCTACCCGAGGATTTCCTGCATTACGCACAAAGCAAGAATCCGGCCATCGGGGCTCACGACTTCCTTCCGCGAAAGATGTACGGAGAGTATGTGCGCGAGTGCCTGTTCAAGCTGGCCAGGAGCGCCGGCCGGCATCTCAGCGCATCGATCGTCCACGATGAAGCGAAGCAGCTCCAGCGCGCATCCTCCTCGGGATGGAAGATCGATACCGCCGGAGCGCGCACGCTCCCTGCGGATGTGGTTGTTCTGGCCGTCGGACATCGTCCGCCCAAGGACCCGCTGATCCATCGCTGGACGGGACCGCGTACCCGATTCATTGCCGATCCGTGGGCATCGCTGGCACTGAGCCTGATCCGTCCGGACGAGCCGGTGCTGCTGATGGGCAGCGGTCTGACGGCGATGGATGTCGTGCTCACCCTTCAGCGCTCGCATCGCACCGCACCTCTGCTTGCAATCTCCCGGCGCGGACTGCTCCCCTCGGCCCATCTTCGCGCACCGAAGCCGGCGATCGAATTGCCGAAGAATGTAGCGGCACTCCTCCATGCCGAGGAGCCGCTGATGACGCGGGAACTCCTGCACGAGGTTCGGTGCTCGGTGCAAAGCGCAATCGCACAGGGTTTCGCGTGGCAGCAGGTTATCGACAGCCTGCGTCCTGCGATTTCGCATCTATGGACCCGGCTCGATAGCCGGGAGCGAGCACGATTCCTGCGTCATGCACGTTCCTTCTGGGAGACACACCGTCATCGCATGGCGCCGGAGGTGGCCGATACGATCCAGCAGATGCGCCTCGAAAAGAAGCTGGAAGTGATGGCGGGCACGCTGCTGCGGGCCGAAGCGGACGATCACGGCATCGATGTCTCGTTTTCCTGCCGAGGCGGCTCTTCCACGCGCAAGGTTCGTGTGGCCTGGGTCATCAACTGCACGGGACCCGACGCTCACAGCCGGCACGCGACGCATTCCTTTCTCGGGCCACTGCTGCAGGATGGAACCCTCGTCGGCGACGAACTCGGTCTCGGTTTATGGACGGATGAGGGTGGCCGTACGATCAACATCCACGGAGAGACGCATGAGGATTTACTGGTTGCCGGCACGTTGCGCAAGGCAACGCTGTGGGAGTCCACGGCAGTGCCAGAATTACGCCAACAGGCACAAACCTCCGCGCAGATCGCACTGGCAACACTCGCATCCACACTGCCGCGTTCCACCTGTCCGCCACCGGGCTCCGCGGTGTCTTAGGACGTATCCCCATAGAGATGGTCTGAAAATAAAGAACCTACCCTTATCGTTGTCATCCCGACCGGAGCGTAGCGAAGTGGAGGGACCTGCGGTTTGCGCTTGTCCGGGCAGAAACCTGCGGTTCTACCCGTACCGGCAAAACTGCAGGTTCCTCCGCTACGTTCGCCTTGCGGCTCACTCCGGTCGGAATGACAATGCGCAAGATAAGTCGCTTATTTTCTGCCTGGATATAGGGGAATACGTCCTAGTTATAAACATGTCCGCTCGCGACCAGCGGGAGCGGAGGCCGAAGGCGGTATCGCCCTGCGCGAAGCAGCCACGCCTGTTACAGTGCGTCGGCCTCCAGACTTTGACGCGTGACCGAAGCCCTGGAGGCATCCTCAAGCCTTCCATCCGCGCGCCCATAGTCCAGCAAGGACAAAAACAAGGTTCCTGTGCCATAGGCAGCACTTATGGCCACGAGCCCCGCATCGTGCGCATGCAAGGCGCTTTTCATCAGCTCCACGACGCCGTAAGAGCACAGCAGTGCGGAGAGGGCATAGGGGCGCCTCAAGACCGCTCCTAGAAACCTCGCAGCGCCGATACGCGACGCTGCGAGGTGCTGGCCCAACCGGCGCAATTCATTCTGGAAACCTACCGCCGCGGCGCCGGGGATGTAGCCAAGCGGTGTCCTCACCCGATTCCAATCGACGTATCCCACATGAAAGCCACTTGCCGAAAGCAGAAGACTACCAAGGATTACGCCGGCGGCATTGATTCTGGGAGCGGCGACAGGATGGCGTGATTTTTGCCGAAGCGCATAGTCGGAAGCGATCCACAGGAAACCGACCGCGGTCTCCAGGTTCGGGTGCAGACCTCGCCTGAAGAGGAGACCTGCATTTCCAGCCATCAGGCTGATCGCTGTCACTGTGGGAGCGATACGGATCAGACGACTACGAACCACAGCAAACAAGCAGAGAACCTCGATAAAGCGACTCAGCTCTCAATTGTAAGGGAGTGCGCCTTCTGCATCGATTGCGTCCGGCTTGTATGGAATCGTTGCGTTGCTCATCGACCGGGGATCGTATCGCTATGTTGGCTTATCACCAGCTATGTATGCCTTCTGCGAAGGGTGTTTCTCGAGACCAGGCACCATTCTCAGGAGTGGCAGGCAGCCATCACTGAATCCTTTGAAGTTCTTTTTGCAGCGCCACCTTGCATTCTTGCGCAGTGAATTTGTGATTTGTCTTAGCCCCGGCATTCCATTCGGCGTTCGGCACGTTAACAACGTCTCCGTGATGCTTCTCTACAATGTCCAAACGCATATCGATCACAACACCATCTTCGTCGCATTGAAAAAAAACTCCCTCAGTGTCCAGCAGGTACATTCCCCCTTGCAGCTCATAGTGATCGCCGAAAGACTTGCCTTCCATTCCCTTGGTAAAGCTCGGCTGCTTTTCATCCATTCGCGTTCTATCAAGTACTTCCACCTCGTTCGCTTTAGGATGAATGATTAACGTCGTCGTAGTGGTGCCAGAAAGCCCGCGCTCCACATCGGTGGCAATCACTTCATCACGGCTCCATGAAGCTATGTGATAAGTCTGCGTGTCAACATTAATGCTCCCTAGTTGCGTATATGCCTGTGTCTCTGTGCAGGAATTCGAATCGTCCCCAGCATCTTTTGCTTCGGTATAGATGCAATCCAATTTGACAGCGTTTGCATCGGCAACAGGTTGCTGTCCTGGATCAGAACTGACGGGTACCCAATAGCCTTCCACATAAAGGTGGTGATAGTTACGAATTTCAGACAGATGCACATGCAAGTCGCTCTCGGTGCGGTGCCATTTTGGAGGAGCCACAAAGCCATAGGTAAGATCACTCACCACATAATTCATAGCTCCGGAGTCCTTTGGGTTTAGCGTCTCGTAAATCTGCACGCACGTATGAAGTTTGCGGCTAAAAAATGCGCGGTCAGCCTCGCCTTTCTTATCTTCTGCCGATAGTTTGGAGAGACTGTCGTTCAATTTAGCTGTGCAATATGCATCCATGTCTTGCTGAAACGTCATTTCATTTGCCGCAAGGCCATTCGGGAGAGCGTTCTGCGCTTCTTCGTCGAGACTAAGACCAAGTATTCCCACCGCCACAATCACCAATAGCGCAACACGGCCTACTGAACCCTTCATATGTCCTCCGCTCTCCTTCGGGCTGGAAATCAGCATACGGTGTCACAGCGGATTTGGCGCTCAAAATGTAAATCAGGCAAGACATCGAGTCCAACAACCCTCCTCACAATCGTTGCTGTAAGCCTCTACGCGAATCCGGTCGATCTCACTCGGTGACACGCTGATTGTCCGACGGTGCAGTTCTATAACCATGCGGTCAGCGAGGATCATGCAAAGAGAGCTCGATCTTCTCGGCGTTGGTCATAGCCACGGCTGAACATGAGTACCGTGAAGCCGGCTTCTCGCCAGACGCCCGGCGCCTGAGAATTCCACTCCTCGAACAGACCCGTCCGGCCCGCGACCAGCAGGAGAGCCGTAGAAATCAGCGCCGATCAAACAGCCTTGCGGTTTGCGCCTGTCCGAGCAGGAATCCGCAGGTTTCTCCGCTCCGCAGAACGGGAAGCCGTCCTGCTCCGGTCGAAATGACAACCTTTTTACAGAAGCTATAAGTGAATACGACTTAGTCCACTTCGATGATGCGGAGCTCGGGATATTGCTGGTTCCAGCTATCCGGCACGTGATCGAAGATCAGGCGGAATTCCCGTGTCTCGCCCGGCTTGATGGGCGCGGCCGAGACCGGCTGCGTGTCCACGTAGGGCTCGTGCGTGCGGATCAGGTTCAGCGCCAGGGTGCTCTTCTGCGCCAGGATGCCGGTGAAGTCGTGGAAGGCCACCTGCACGGTGATCCCGGTGACAGTCTTTGTCCCACTGTTGGTGATGTTGCCGTCGATGTAGGTGAGCTGCGCGCCGGCCATGTTCGAGGTCTGGCTCATCTTCACGTCGGTGATCTTCAGGTTCGCCGCATAGGGATCGGGAGCCGCAAGGCCCGCGCCGCCCGGGTTCGCCGGCTGCGCGTGGTGACTCATCACCAGCAGCCCGGCCACGACCAGGAGAATGAACACTCCGGCAATGATCCAGGGCGCAAGCGAGCGAGGCTCCTTCGCGGCCTGGTCCACGGGGCTGAGAAAGCTGTTTTGGGGGTCGCCGGAGGCCATCAGAGTGATTTTAGAGCAAAACCGGAGCAGATGAGGCTTTTACCCTCCCGCCTCCAAGCAAAGCCTGGACGGGGCACCCCGGTTCTTCTCTATTTGAGAAGGCAAACCCTCAGCTCGCGACCAGCGGAAGCGGAGACCGAAGGCGTATCGCCCTGCGCGCAGCAGGCAATGTGTCCCAGGGAGTAACAACTTTGCTTCTTTTTGCTATCACTTTGCAAAATACGCATCGAAACCGGGGCACAATACATCCAAGCAGAGTACCCCCGTCTGCAACTTGTTTGTGTTCCTGTCATGGCAGGACCGACGCAAGATTTCTGCCCGGGCAGAACCGAAATGAGAAAGCATCCTCCCCAACCCGCTCCGACCGCACTCGGTACGATACGCATGCCGCGTTCCACGCGCGAGACGTCCGATTACGTCTATCAGGTTGCGACGGTAGCCGCGGCGCTGCTCCTGCTGCTCAGCTCCGCGCTCTAGTCCGTATCCCCATATAGCCATCACAACCGGGGCAGGATAGCTTTATCGTCCTGCGGTTTGTCTCCCACCGGCGGGTTCTTGCCTGCGTAGACAGGCCGCAGGTCCCTCCACTTCGCTCACCTCCGGCTCGCTCCGGTCGGGATGACAAGGCAGTGGTAAGTTTTTTATCTCCTATGTCCTCTAGGTCGATACGACCTAGCATCCTTACAACTCCATCGCATACTGCAGACTGCCGTCTGCGGCGCCTGCGCGCGGCTCACGCGTCAGATCGAAGACCAGACGCTCCAGCACCAGCGCCTTATCCGGCGGCTGCGAGCGCAGCTCGAGATCGGCACGCGCGATCAGCCGCAGCGCGCGGGTAATCTCGCGGCTCGACTTGTAGCGGCGCGCCTGGCGGATCAGGTCTTCGGCGGCGAAGGGCGGCATGCGAAAGCCCTGCCACAATGCCTGCCAGATGGTTCGCGAATCACGCACGCGCTTTTCGAGAATCACCAGCATCTGGCGGAAGGTGCGCGCCAGCATGTAGAGGTGCCCAATGGCCGAGTCCTCGCCGCCATCCGAAGCATTGAGCAGCCCGTGCAGGAGCTTCAACGCGCGCGCCGTGTCGCGCTGCGAGATGGCGTCGGTCAGCTCATAGAGCGAGCGCTGCTTGGCGGCGAGCACCATGGTCTCCACGTCGCCGAGCGTCACCTGCTTCTTTTCTCCGGCAAAGAGCACCAGCTTGTTCCACTCGCTGGCGATCAGCATCATGTCCGCGCCCAGCGCGTCGGCCAACTCGCGCGCCGCATCCTGCTCAAAGCGCACCCCGGCCCGCTCGCTCTCGGCGACGATCCACTTGAAAGCATCGGCTTCATCCACACGCGCCAGCTCGATCACACCGCACCAGTCGCCCAGCGTCTCGCGGATGCGGTCGTAACGCGTCTTGTCTTCCATGTCCATGCGGCGGGGATCGGAGGGAATACGCAGGTGGTCGGCAATGAAAAGCACCAGGCTCTGCGGATTCGGCGCGCGGAAATAATCCTCGATCGCGGCGAACTCATCCTTTTTCGAGCCGCGCGTATAGAGCCCCTTGAGGCCGCGTACGAAGAAGACCTGGAAGGGTGCCATCAGCGACGAGGTCCGTGCGCGGTCGAGCACCTCGAAGATGCTCACCTCGGCCAGATCCAGATCGGAGAGGCAGAAGTCCCGCATCTCCGCAGGCACAAAGGCGCGGATCACCGCCTGGCGGCAGCGCTCATAGAGAAAGATTTCGTCCCCGGCCAGCACATAGCCCGGCCGCAGGCGATTCTCCTTCACTTCCGCTAGAAAACGGTCGGTCGCCGCGAATCCCGCACCCATTACAGACGCTCCGTTCGCGGCGCAAATTTGGAATCAGCGCACATCAGAAGGATTCCAGAATATCGGAGACCATGGCCTGCGCAAAGTCCCGCGAGAGACGCTGAATAGCCGCCGGATCTTCCTGAATAAACGTCACCAGATCGTCCGAAGTCTCATACTGCTGGCGGAAGAGGTAGGTGGAATTGTGGTACAGCTCGCGGTGATTGCGGTCGGTAACCACGACCTTGGCCCGCACGGTCACCTCGAAGCTCGAGGACTGGCCAGTTTCCGAGTTGTAGGTCAGCGGCACAATCGAAAACGCGGTAATCGTTCCGGTGAGCGTGGCGTCGGCATCGGCGGTGCTGCTTGGCGTGACCCGGTAGGAGGTGCGGCTGCTAAGCTCCTTCACTACCGCCTGCGTAAACTGCACCTCGACGTGGTACGACTGGCTGATGTTCTGGAAGACCGGAACCGCGAGCGTGTGCACCGTGGAGGGCAGATGCGTAGCCGAGCCAGTGGTGTGGTAGCCACAGCCGGTGAGAGCGACGAGCAGGCAGGAAAGAACAGCGAACGCGGAACGCATGCATTGCTATTGTCTCGCATTTCTTGCTCAGGGCCTTATCTCGCATTTCTCGCTCAGGGAGCGCCTGACGGCCGGGCGCTCATCACTCGGCCGTGGTCGGGTCGATGATGCTCCGTACCCGGGCCACGTGATTGGCCGGAAAGCCGCCTTTGCGGGCATGCTCGCGCACCGAGGCCTCATCCGGAGCAATGTACACGCAGTAGACCTTATCGGCGGTGACGAAGCTCTCCACCCATTGCACCTGCGGCCCCATCTCGCGGAGCACGCCACAGGAGGTCTGCGAGACGGCACGCAGCTGCTCCGGGCTGAGGCTGCCTGCCCCTGGAATCTCCCGCTCGATGATGAATTTCGGCATGGCGACCTCGTACGCGGCGGCATGATCTCAGCCGTTGCCATCCGGCCGCCAGGAGCACGTTACGCCGGAACTGCCCCCAGTAGCAAAGGAAAAGACCGACGGCCTCTGGTCTCCTCGCCTCCCGCCCAAGCGGAGCTTGGCGGGGCACCCCGGCTCACCTCCACCACGAAGCTCCCGGCTTGCGACCAGCGGGAGCGGAGGCCGAAGGCGAAACGCCTGGACGGCCAGTCCCGCGAAGCAGCTAGCGGGGCATGAGGCGGAAGAAGAGCGACTGTTTTGCGACCGGCTCGACCTTGGCTTCGAGCTCGGTCATCTGGGCCGGACTAAGCGGTGTAAAGGCACGGGCCAGCTCGGCACACTCTTCTACGTGTGCCACAGAGTCGCACCCGATGATCGCCGTGCTGAGCGGCAGCGAAAGGTTGTAGAAGAACGTCTCCCGCTTGGTGAGCGTGCCGGGAGTTGTGGCGATCGCGCCCGTTCCCTCCCAGGAGCGCTTCTGCACCTCCACCGGCGGAGGCGTCCAGCTCGAAAGGATGCGGCCGCGGGCCATCACCTTCATCCCGATCACGCCCATCTGCTTTTCGACAGCCAGGGGAAGCAGGTCTTTGGCGAAAGGATAGTGGTACTTGTCCGCAGCGTTGACGCCGAACAGAACCGTGTCGAAGGGAAAGCGACGGATGCACTCCATGAGCGCCTCGGGGCGGAAGCGGCCGGTCACGCCCAGATTGCGGACGATCTTCTGCTCCCGGGCCTCGATGAGCGCCTGGAGCGCGCCGTCCCTGGCGAAGATCTGATCCACATCCTCCTGGATGCCGACGTCGTGCAGCTGCCAGCAGTCGACGTGATCGGTATCCAGCAGCTTGAGCGAGAGCTCGATGTTCCGGAGCGCGGCGTCGCGGGTTCTCTCCTTGGTCTTGGTGGCGAGGAAAACCTTGCTCCGGCTGCCCTGCAACCCCTTGCCGAGATACTGCTCACTCCACCGCTCCGGACCACCGTAGATGGCCGAGGTGTCGAAATAATTGACTCCAAGTTCGAGCGCGCGCTGGATGATGGGCAGGGCGATGTCCATGTTGTTGGGCTTTTCCAGCGCACCCTGACCGCCGAGTCCGAAGATGGCGACCCGTGCGCCGGTTTTGCCGAGATTACGCGTGGGCATCAGGCCCTGTACCGGCTCATCTGCCACAGGCGTAGCGGCGTCAATAGGGCGTGTATCGGCAGAGAGCGTATCGGCAGGGAACGTATCTGCGAGCGCCGCGGAGGCTGACAGGCCGGCGGCAATCGAGGCTCCCGTCTTCAGAAAGGTACGGCGGTTGGAACGAGCGGCATCGGGCAACGGTTCACCTGGCTTCATCGGATCTCCAGCGTCTCGAGCGAAAGTATATGCGTCGTGCGCGACGGCTCGAAAGATGGAACCTGATGCCAATGGACTGCAGGTCCCTCCACTTCGTTCGCTTCGGCCGGGATGACAAGTTTTTGGGGGAAAGAAAAGCCCGGCTTTTCAGCCGGGCTTTTCGGTTTGGGTGGAACAACGTTATGCGGGCGACGGGCTGCCTTCGGGGAAGCTCGAACCGCGGCCCGACTCCGGACGGAGCACCTGCTGCGTGTCCCCGCTCGGGGCGCCTGCACCACCGGTGGGCTTCACCGGGGGCAGGTCCTGCCCGTCGATGATCATGCGGATTTCGTTCGCGTCCAGCGTCTCACGCTCGAGCAGGGCCAGCGACATCTTGTGCATCTTGTCGTGGTTGCCGTCGAGGATGGCGTAGGCCGAGCGATAGGCTTCGTCCACCAGGCTGCGGACTTCGCCGTCGATCTGCCGTGCCGTCTCTTCCGAGAAGTCACGATGCTGCGCGATCTCGCGGCCGAGGAAGATCTGCTCTTCCTTCTTGCCGAAGGTCAGCGGGCCGAGGCGGCTCATGCCATACTCGCAGACCATCTTGCGGGCCATTTCGGTGGCGCGCTCGATGTCGTTGCCGGCACCGGTGGTCATCTGCTTGAGGAAGATCTCTTCCGCGATGCGGCCGCCCATGAGGATGGCCAGCTGCGTCTCAAGATAGTCCTTGGTGACGGTGTGCTTGTCGTCTTCCGGCAGCTGCATGGTGACGCCCAGGGCCATGCCGCGCGGAATGATGGTGACCTTGTGCAGCGGATCGGCGTGATCGCGGAGCGCGGCGACCAGCGCGTGGCCGGCCTCGTGATACGCGGTAACGCGCTTTTCCTCGTCGGTCAGCAGCATCGAGCGGCGCTCGGCACCCATGAGCACCTTGTCCTTGGCGTGCTCGAAGTCGAGCATGGCCACGGCCTTGCGGTTCTGGCGGGCAGCGTTGAGGGCAGCCTCGTTCACCATGTTGGCCAGGTCGGCGCCGGAGAAGCCCGGTGTGCCGCGAGCCATGACACGGAGATCGACGTCCTCGGAGAGCGGAACCTTCTTGGCGTGCACGCGGAGAACCTCTTCGCGGCCACGCACGTCAGGACGGCCGACGATCACGCGGCGGTCGAAGCGGCCGGGGCGCAGCAGCGCGGGATCGAGCACGTCAGGGCGGTTGGTCGCAGCGACGAGGATGACACCGTCGTTCGACTCGAAGCCGTCCATCTCGACCAGCAGCTGGTTGAGGGTCTGCTCACGCTCATCGTGTCCACCGCCGAGACCGGCGCCGCGATGGCGGCCGACCGCGTCGATTTCATCGATGAAGATGATGCAGGGTGCGTTCTTCTTGCCCTGTTCGAAGAGGTCGCGGACGCGGCTTGCGCCGACGCCGACGAACATCTCGACAAAGTCCGAACCGGAGATGGAGAAGAAGGGCACGTTGGCCTCGCCGGCCACGGCGCGGGCGAGCAGGGTCTTACCGGTACCCGGAGGTCCGACGAGCAGCACGCCCTTGGGGATGCGGCCGCCCAGGCGCTGGAACTTCTGCGCTTCGCGCAGGAATTCGATGATCTCCTTCAGCTCTTCCTTGGCCTCGTCAACACCGGCCACATCCTTAAAGGTGATCTTCTTCTGCTGCATGGAGAGCAGGCGCGCGCGGCTCTTGCCGAAGGACAGCGCCTTGTTTCCGCCCGACTGCATCTGGCGGATCATGAAGAACCACAGCGCGCCGATGACGATGACCGGCGAGAACTGGATCAGGATGCTCCACCATGCATTGCCCTGGTTGTCCCGGATATTCACCTTGACGTGGTTCTGATCCAGGATGTCGTACAGGTGCGAGTAGTTCAGCGGAATGGTGGTGTGGAAGTTCCCGGGCTTATCCCCGGTCAGCTTTCCGTGGACCTCATTCCCACCCGTGATGGTCACATCCGAGATCTGTCCGTGCTGTGCATCCTGCAGGAACTCGGAAAAAGCAATCTCCGTGTCTGCTCCATGACCGGTGCTCCGCTGGAAGACCTGCCACAGGACCACCAGGCACGCAAAGATGAAGACCCAGAAAATGATCTGCTTGACCGTTGAATTCACGAAAAAACCTCATTTCTCATGCGGCGAACACAAAAGCCGGGAAGCCAGTGGAGCATTCCCTGATCGGAAACACTCGGGAACCGCTTTTCCGCTTTCCTACATTCGACGCCGGCAGCGGTAAGGAAGTAGCACCAGACGAACCATCTATTTACAGGAATATGAATCGCCGGGACCTCAGACACCCTATCGCTTGCCCTACATTCTACTCCCTCACTTCGGCAGCCTTTCGAGACAATTCATACTCCGGCCGGTTTTGCGCCATCCGGAAGAAGCCAGGCAGAGGCAAAGGGGAGCATTCACCTCTGCCGAGGGACGCTTAATTCATTGAAAGGAATGGAATTAACTGCAGACACGACCACCCGCCGGCCTGTATGCGCCTCAATCCTTGCGCACATAGAGCCGGTAAGCGATGGCCCGCTGTTCAAACATGGGGAACTGCCGGTCGGCATAGAGCCGGTAATGCGCACCCAGGTAATCCGCGAAAGCCGGCCATAGAGACAGCTTGTCGTACCCGAAGCGGTCACTGGGATAAAGCCCGACCGTCACCACGATCGCCCGCGGCGGATTCTGCTCCAGCTGCGACCAGAAGCGCTGCTGACTCTCAGTGACCACCGGTCCCGGCCGACGGTTGAAAACAAAGTAGTCATAGGCCAGCCCGGTCGCCTGCATCAACTTCATGCGGTAGAGCACCGTGTCGCACTCGGCCGAGGTCGCCAGGCACTGGACATGGCCGGACAGCCCGGCGCCGCCCAGCGCATTCAAGTCCCGGGTCAGACCCTCTTCGTAGTCCTGCGACCAGGGACGCTTTGCTGCCGTGCGGGCATAGAGCGGAGCCAGCACCACGCCATATCCCACCGCGCCCACGGCCACCCAGCGCATCCAGCCGCGCTGCCGCAGCGCCTGGAAGAAGACGATCCCGCACCACAGCAGCGTGAACGCGATCATCGGATAGCGATGGTAGGGCGTTCCCTTCTGCTGGTAGAAGTAGGAAAAGATGCCAAAGGCGATGCCGGTGAGCAGCAGCCGCTCCTCCCAGCTTCGCCAGCAGCGCATGGCCATGGTCAGCACCAGCGCCAGCACCGCCAGCGTCCGGAAAGACGAGGTCGAGCTGTTCATCAGCATCCAGTGCGGGTCGAAGTCGCCGAGATGCGCATAGAACGGCAGCATCTCATGCTCTTCCCGCAGGAAAAGCCCGAGGACCCCTTCATGCACCAGGAATCCTCCGACAATCGCAAATGCGATCGCCAGCCCCGCCAGTCCGAAGAGCAGCGGTGACCAGATGGACCGTGCCTCGCGCCGGAAAGCCAGCACCCCCACCGCCACCAGCAGCAGTGCCATGGGCAGAGGAATCGGCTTGATCGTCGCGGCATAGCCGGCGCAGAAGCCGACGAACAGCATCGGCCATGCGCGGCCATGGCGCAGCACCTGGAAGAGACAGGCGTAAGCCACCAACAACAGCGCAGCGATTACCAGATCGCGTTCGCCGGTTTCACCCATGCCGTCGCGGCCGTGAAAGAGTGCGAAGAGCACCGCGCTGAAGATGCCCGCGGCGCGGCTGTAAGGCCACGCGATCACCACCATCGCCGTGCCGATCACCCCGATCAGCAGGACATCGAAGACGCGCCACGCCAGATCGCTCCAGCCCAGCATCCCCAGCACGGCGAAGTGCACCAGATAGGTTCCGGGCATGTTCATCTCGATGATGTCCCGGTAGGGCTTCATCCCATGCTTCATGAGGAAGATGAGATAGCTGAGCTGCGGCGCATCGTTGACCAGCGACCAGTGCCAGGTCTTGTCGATGAAATAGCCCAGCCAGAAGAGCAGGAAGAGGCACATCGCCGCCAGCACCGCGCGCCGGACGGTCTCCGGGCGCGAGGCGGTCGTCGACGGCGCCGCGCCGGAAGGAAGCGGAAAAGAATTCGAAGTCGTTGCCACAGGGTCCCAGGCGTTAGGAAAGGAAACAGTGTTCCGGAATCGAGTAGGAGGTGAGCCGCTCTCCAGGCTCGTCGGCAAGGAAGTCCGGATTGCTCAGACCCATGGCCTTCAGCCGATAGTCGAGCGCCGTCCGCAACACACCGCAGCCGTACACCACGCTGCGCCGAAAGTTGATGGACGAAGCCTCGGGGAAATAGCGTGTCGGGCACGAGATCTCACCCACGCGAAAGCCGAAGTGAAAGGCCTGCGCGAGCATCTGATTGTCGAAGACAAAATCATCCGAACAGCTCAGCAGCGGCAGGCGCTCGAGGACCTTGCGGCTCCAGGCGCGATAGCCGGTGTGATACTCGGAGAGCTTTTGCCCCATGATCAGATTCTGCGTAAAGGTCAGCGCGCGGTTGGAGATGTATTTATAGCGCGGCATGCCGCCCTTCAGCGCACCATTGCCGAGGATGCGCGAACCGAGGGCGCAGTCATACTCGCCGCTCGCAATCAGACCCGCCATGGCGCCGACCAACCCCGGCGCGTACTGATAATCAGGATGCAGCATGACCACGATGTCTGCATCGGAGGCGAGCGCGGCCGTGTAGCAGGTCTTCTGATTGCCGCCGTAACCGCGATTACGGTCATGCCGGATTGTCTTGATGCCGAGACTTATTGCCAGCTGGCTCGTGTTGTCGGAGCTGGCATCGTCGGTCAGGATTAATTCGTCCACGACTTCCGGAGGTAGCTCACGCACCGTCCGTTCCAAAGTAAGTCCCGCGTTATAGGCGGGCAGGACGACAGCAACACGCTGCTGATGAATCATCCAAGCTCCACTTCATGTGATCAGGGATTTTTTGCCGGTATCTCCCGGCTCTTTCTCTCTACCTATGACTGACGGAAGCCATATGGTTTTGTTGCACATTCAAGGCCGTAGAAAGTCTGATTTTATGTGTGATGCATAAGGATAGCGTTTCCAGCCAGATATCTGCGGAAAACCAGGCTACCTTAAATTACAAATCGTTCATAAACAGAAGTTAGAGGATTGTTTCTCCATAGAAGAAGCCGCGCACTATCTCGGAGGAACCAGATAGTGCGCGGCTTCTGTTTTGTACTGTTTGTACTGCTTGTGACTTACTTCTGCTCGGCTTCGACCATCGCCACACACTCTTCGAAGATATCGAGAGCAACCGCCGCCTCGTGCTCGTTGAGGATGAGCGGAGGAGCGAGGCGGATCGAGGTCTCGCCGCAGCCGAGGATCAGCAGGCCGCGCTCGAAGGCCAGCTCCACGATGCGATCGCGCCACACGCCGGCAGCCTCTTTCGAATGCTGGTTCTTCACGATCTCGACACCGATCATCAGGCCGCGTCCGCGCACATCGCCTACGATGCCGTGCTTGGCCGGCCACGTCCGCAGCCGCTCCAGCATCTTCTCACCGATGGACGCGGCATTGGCAATGCCCTCGCGCTCGAGGATATCCATCGTCGTCAGGGCCGCCGCGATGGACACCGGGTTTCCACCGAATGTCGATGCGTGCGAGCCGGGCTTCCAGTCCATGACATGAGCCTTGGTCATGCAGATGCCGAGCGGCATGCCCGAGGCAATGCCCTTGGCCGAGCAGACGATGTCGGGCTCGACACCGGTGTGCTGAATCGCCCACCACTTGCCGGTGCGGCCTGCGCCGGACTGCACCTCGTCGGCGACGAGAAGAATGCCGTACTTGTCGCAGATGCGGCGCAGCTCCTGCATGAAGATCGTCGGAGCCACGACGTAGCCGCCCTCACCCTGGATCGGCTCGACAAAGATGGCGGCTACTTCCTCGGGAGGCAGCGTGGTCTTGAAGAGGCGGTCTTCGATGTAGCGCGCACACTCGAGCGCGAAGGCATCCTTCTCTTCCTGCGAGTCACCGCAGCCGCGATAGGCATAGGGATAGCGCACATGCGTCACGCCCGGCACCAGCGGCGCGAAGCGGCGGCGCTGCTGCGGCTTCGACGCGGTGAGCGAGAGTGCGCCCATGGTGCGTCCGTGAAAGGCGCCGAAGAAGGCGATCACATGCTGACGGCCGGTGTGGTAACGGGCGACCTTGAGCGCGCACTCCACAGCTTCCGCGCCCGAGTTGCCGTAGTAGAAACGATGCGGTCCTGCCATCGGCGCAATCGCGGAAAGGCGCTCGGAGAGCGTCACCAGCGACTCGTAGTAGAAGTCGGTACCGGACATGTGGATCAGCTCGGCGGCCTGATCCTGAATCGCCTTCACCACTTCGGGATGACAATGGCCGGTCGAGGTAACCGCGATGCCCGCTGCAAAGTCCAGAAACTCATTGCCGTCCACGTCTTCGACGCGGACGCCGCGGCCGCGCTTCGCAACCATCGGATAGGAGCGGGTATAGCTGGGCGAGATCAGCCGGTCGTCATCGGCCACAATGCGCGCTGCCTTCGGGCCGGGCAGCGGAGTCACCAGCTTGGGCCCGTACTGGGCGCGAACGTCGGCGGTGGTGGTAGGCTGCGTAAGGCTGGCTGTCGTGGTGCTCATACTGCGTCTCTCCTTGAATCCCTGCGGGATAGTCTGGGGCCTGCACCATTCCTATGTGGCGCGGGCAGATGGCCGAATGATTTCGTGTGAGAGAGTCTTCTTCCGGTCGCCGGGTGCTCGAGCGTACGTAGCTCAAGAGAAGCGCAGCGGCGGGCAGCGGCGACTAGGCGCTGCCGAAGAGGCTAGGTCGCGCGCTGGAAGGCAAAACACGCAGATGCTTCAGCACACGCAAATGCTTGCGAGGCGAAATCGCGCGCGCATACGCCCGGCTCCAGCTACGAGTGCTGGCGAAGATCACCGGGATGGCGGCGGACATCTGCATGGCTGACTTGTGAGGCAGCATAGCACGGGACCGGGCGTCCTGGCGAGGACCTGCCGTCCAGGCGATCCGCTCCCGTTGGTTGCGAATCCGACAGAACGCACCACCGAGAACACAAGCATAGAGGGGTTCGTGCCTTCCCACCCAAGCGGAGCTTGGATGGGGCACCCGGGTTCTCTGCTGTTTGAGAGCATGAAACCTCTGGTACGGACATGCGTGCTTCCCCACCCGCTTTATTTTCTGATGGAGTGAAAAACAAAATTTCATTCGCGACCAGCGGGAGCGCGTGCCGAAGGCAATTCGCCCTGCGCGCAGCAGCCAGTTACCGCGCCATGGCGTAGTAGCCGGAGCGGACCACGAACTTTGCCTCGCATGTGCGGCAGCGCAGCCGGATCTCATGGAATTTTCCGTCGGCTTTGAAGTTCGGCGGCAGATACGTGAGCCGGTACTGATTGCGCTGCTCGGCTTCGATCTCCTGCATGACCTTCCACGCCGCGTCCGCATCGAGGCGATAGAAGACTTTGCCGCCGGTCTGCGCCGCAAGCGTCTCAAGCATATGTTGCCCGGCCGCAATAAAGGCCGAATGCCGACTGTTGCTGATCGCATAAATGGCCGTACGCGAGCGCTGGCACATATCGACCGCTTCGCTCAGGTACACGCGGCTGGCGTTATCTTCTCCATCGCTGAACAGGACAAGGAAATTGCCCGTGGCCTCGCCGCGGAATTGGCTCCACCGGTCGCGGCACTCGCGATAGACGGTGTCATAGATCGCCGTATCCGCAATGCGGTTGGCACGCCATCCGATCTTGTCCGCGCCCGCTGTAAGAGCCGCACCGGAGTCGGTCCAGTCGGCAAGCGGAAGCACATCCTGATCGAACTGCGCGACGAAAGCCTGATCTACGCCTGGCCTGAGCAGCCGCGAGGCATACATCTGCATGATGGCGCGGTTCTCATCCAGTGAGCCCTCCATCGAAGGGCTAGCGTCGAAGAGAAAGCCGCCCCGGATGGGCAGGTCCTCGAAGGACTTGAGCATGGTGATGTGCTTCTGCACCTTGCCGTCCTCGCGCAACTCGATGTCCTTCTGAGTGAGATGTGTGAGTGGACGCCTATTCTCATCGACCGCATGAAAGGTCACGCCAATCTCATTCGCCTGCACGTGCAGCGTATAGGGCGAGGATGCATCCTGTTGCGCTGTGCCACGCAAAGCGCATGCAAGCAGAACGAGGATGAGAATCCGGACGCGACGCGTTTTGAAAAGATGCGGAAGACAAGAATCTTGAGCGGATACAGCATCGCCTTCCCACGTTTCAGAATCGAGACGTGGGGGACCCGGCTTCCTGATCCCTCCAGCGTTCTTCATGCGCTTGTTCGACGCAGCCACACTCTTTCCGTCTCACTCCCCGGGCGTGAAATCTGTTCCACCTGGAGCAGAACGGACGTTTGTGCTTCCCCACCCAAGCGGAGCTTGGATGGGGCACCCGGGTTATTTTTGAAAGCAAAATTTCGTTCGCGACCAACGGGAGCGCCACGCGCAGCGAAGGGCCCGGACGGCCAGTCCTGCGCGAAGCAGGCTAGTCACGAGGGGCGATGCGGCTCGGCATGCCCAGCAGCGCGAGGCGCAGATCATGCGGGTCGCGTCCCATCTCGCGCAGCGTACGCAGGGCCAGCGCATTGTGCCGCTTCGCCAGCCGGTTTCCATCCTTATCGCGGATGAGCGGACAGTGATACCAGCGCGGCGGCTCGAGCCCCAGCGCCTCGTAAAGCAATATCTGACGCGCGGTCGACTTCAGCAGGTCTTCGCCGCGCACCACTTCAGTGATGCGCATGGCCGCGTCGTCGACCACGCAGGCCAGCTGATAGCTCGGCACATCGTCGCGCCGCCACACCAGAAAATCGCCGAAGTCGCGCCCTGCCACGTAGCGCTGCGGACCGAAGTGGATGTCGTCAAACTCGATCGCACGCCCATCGGGCACGCGGAAACGCCAGTTCACGCCGGCAGGCTCGTCGTAAGGGCGCGGCTTCTCATCCTGATTGGAAAATCCCGCACCGGGCATTACCGGTAGCGGACGGCACGTGCCCGGATAGCGCGGCTCGTCGTCCTCGCCCCCTTGTTCCTGGCTTTCGTGGGGCGCACCGACGGCCGCAGCCAGATCCTTGCGCGAGCAGCGGCAGGGATAGATCCATCCGCCATCGCGCAACTTTCGCCATGCCTCGAGATAGAACGTGCGCCGCTTGCTCTGACTGTAAGGGCGATAGCGGCCGCCGAGCTCCGGCCCTTCCTGCCAGTGGATGCCCAGCCAGCGCAGGTCTGTAACCATAGCGGTGACAAATTCCGGCCGCGCCCGCTGCGTGTCGAGATCCTCGTTGCGCAGCACCAGCACGCCTCCGGCATCCTTTGCCCGCTGGTAGGCGGCCAGAAACGTCGCCGCGTGACCGACATGCAGCAGGCCGGTCGGCGAGGGCGCGAGGCGTCCGCGGTAGGTGCGCTGCCTGTCGGCGAGAAGTGTGAGCGGGTTCAGCATGCGGCAGAAAGTCCTCTTCATTATCTCGCCTGCACAACGAAGACACACCGGGTGCCCCATGTCTCGCATTTGAGACGTGGGATCACAGTCCGTCTGCCGAAACGCTTTCGGCCATGGTCCGTGCATCCTCCCAGACCATCCACTGCTCATGGAGTGCCTGTGCGCCGCATCTTGCGTAGAGCCGTCGCGCCACTCTGTTCGCAGGATCGACATTCACGCAGACACGGCTCAGCTGTTGCTCCACGAACCACACGCCCATGCGTGACATGAGCCGAACAGCGACATCCTCGCCGCGCCGGTGTGCGACGACGTTGATCCATTGCAGTTCACCGTCGCAGTCAAACCTTCGCGTACGATGTCCGGCGACGAACCCCACCACGCTGCCCGCATCGTCCGCTACGAAGATCGCTCGTTCCAGGAGCGCATGCTGCGGGGAGTGCTGGCCGAGCCGATAGCGGATCAGGCGCTCCATCCAGAACTCGCGCTCTCCCCATGCCGCGGCACGCAACTCCGCCATAACGGGAAAATCCGCGTCTTCGGCCATGCGCAGCACGATGCTCATGGAAAATCCTCCACAGCCCCCGCTTACCAGAGATGACAGGTTCATACTCTCCCACGTCTCAGAATCGAGACGTGGGGCACCCGGTCGTTTCCCCACTCAAGCCAACTGCGGGCTTGAATGGGCCACTGTCAATTATTCGAACAGATCCGGAATGTTCGTAAACGCGATGCGCGTCGGCGCTGCCTCCTTGGCCAGCAGCATGCTCGCCGGCATCAGCGTGGTGAGCCCGTATCGCGCGTTCAGAGAGTCCATCGCCGTGGTCAGCCGCGTGCGTTTCGACTCGCGCTCAAGATTGCCGAAGAGGTCGAGCGTATGCAGGTGATCCGGCACCAGGTTACCCAGCCATACGCCCACATAGAACGGCTTCCGATGCCGCGCATCCTTGGGACACAGCTCCCACAGCCGGCGCAGCGCCTCCACCAGCGTCTGGCTGTCCTGGCATTCGACGACCGCGGTCCCCTGCGACCATCCCTCCTGCGGGATGCCGGAAGAATGCAGCCGCTGGGCCTCGGTGCCCGGGGCTACGGTACGAGGAACCTGGAACCGGATGCCGAGCGCCACGCTCGCCGTCCACAGGCGCTCGGCGCGCAGCCGCGTCGCCGCCTTGTGCAGCAGCTTCTGCGCCACCGCATAGCAGCCCTCCAGAGTGCGCAGCTCGGGCGGAAGCACGTGGCTCTGGCTGATCGACTTCTTGTGCGCGAGCGCCGCGTCGTGAAAATCCTCGCCGCGCAACCAATACCACAGCTTCTCGCCCTGGATGCCTCCCCAGGCGGCGTTCATCCGCTCGCGGTCGAGCTTCAACAGCTCCTCCATGGTGCGGATGCCGGCCCTATGCAGCCGCTTCTCCATGCGCGCGCCGACGCCGGGCAGGTCGCGCAATTTAAGGCGCTCAAGCGCACCGGGCAGCAGGTCCGGCGTCAGCGCCACCAGCCCGTCCGGCTTCTCCATGTCCGAGGCAATCTTCGCGAGATAACGGTTCGGCGCGAGTCCGATCGAGCAGCGCAGCGTCTCACCTACCTGCTCACGCAGCGCCTGCTTGACCCGCCGCGCCAGCGCGAGCGCCGCCCGCAGCGGCTGCTCGCGGCCCATCAGGCTGGAGGCCATCTCGTCGATCGAGAGCACCGCCGACACGGGCACACACTGCTCCACCGCCTCGACGATGCGCTTGTGGTACTTCACATACACATCGTGCCGGGCTTCAATGAACTGGATGCCCGGGCAGAGCCGACGCGCTTCGGCCACCTGCGTACCGGTCTTCACCCCAAAAGCCTTCGCCTCATAACTCGCAGCGATGGCGCAGGTGGTATCCGCCATCACCGGCACCACGGCCACCGGCCGACCGCGCAGCTCCGGCCGCAACTCCTGCTCCACCGAGGCGAAGTAGGAGTTCAGGTCGAGAAAGAGCCAGCGAATGCGCGGCTCGGCAGCGGAAGGGTGCGGTTCCGGCATAGTCCATATATTCGCCTTTTATTCGCCAAAAAGGCAAGGCCGAAAAATCTTCGGCAACTCCCAATCCGGTTCACAACCCATATCTCTCGTCCGAAATCCGAATACACCTCCGCGAGCTGCGGCAAATTTCGTCGCTTTTCGTCTAACACAGTGAGATGATGGGCCTACCCCCCACCATCGCTGCCAGGAAACCATCGGTTCATTCTCAGATTCCTAGTCAGCGGAGCTGCTCTTATGTGGTTCACTCGCATGCACGACATTCTCGGACACCTGACACGGATCAGCGATTACCTGCCCGCCATTCTGATCACCCTTGGCGTGGCGGTCCTGATCTGCTGCGCGGTCGGCTGCACCTGCAGTCCGTGCAAGGAAGAGGACGACCTCTTCCATCACGAGACGCTGTAGCCTTTCAGCACCTCGGCGGCCTGCCGGGCAGCGCCGGAAGCGCATCCTGCGCACACTCTCCCTCCCTTTCTGTGCTTTTCCACACCGGCTGCATCTTTCCCTGCCCGGCGCAGCCCATGCGCAGCCCTCTATAATCCGTCACCATGGAACCCCTCAACGATCCGGCAGCAGAGTTGGCCCGCCGCGACCGTGAAGCCGAGGAAGGCGGCGGCCCCGAGCGCCGGGAGCGGCAACACCGCGAGGGCAAGCTCTCCGCCCGCGAACGCATCCTGCTGCTGCTCGATGAGGACTCGTTCGAGGAGACCGACCGGCTCGTCACCCATCGCTGCAACGACTTCGGCATGGCCGAGCGGCGCATTCCCGGCGATGGTTTCGTCACCGGCTACGGCCGCGTGGATGGACGCACCGTCTTCGCCTTCGCCCAGGACTTCACCGTCTTCGGTGGCTCGCTCTCCGAGACCAATGCCGCCAAGATCGTCAAACTCATGGACATGGCCATGCGCGTCGGCGCACCCATCGTCGGCCTCAACGACTCGGGTGGAGCGCGCATCCAGGAGGGCGTCGTCTCGCTGGCCGGCTATGCCGACATCTTCCTGCGCAACACGCTGGCCAGCGGCGTGGTGCCGCAGATCTCGGCCATCCTCGGACCCTGCGCTGGAGGCGCAGTCTACTCGCCGGCCATCACCGACTTCACGCTGATGGTCGACAAAACCTCGTACATGTTCGTCACCGGGCCGGATGTGATCAAGACCGTGACGCACGAAGAGGTCACCAAGGAAAAACTCGGCGGCGCGACGACGCACAACGAGATCTCCGGCGTGGCGCACTTTCTCGCTCATGACGACCGCGAGTGCATCGCCATGGTGCGCGAACTGCTCAGCTTCCTGCCCTCGAATAATCTCGATGATCCGCCGCGGCGCGCGACACTGGACCCGGCCGACCGCGCCGATGCCGCGCTCGACACACTCGTGCCCCCCGAGTCGAACCAGCCCTACGACATCAAGGACGTCATCACCCGCATCGTCGACGACGGCTATTTTTTCGAGGTGCACGAACACTTCGCCCGCAATCTCGTCGTCGGCTTCGCGCGCATGAACGGCCGCTCCGTGGGCATCGTCGCCAACCAGCCGGCCTTTCTCGCCGGGGTGCTGGATATCGATGCCAGCGTGAAAGGCGCGCGCTTCGTGCGCTTCTGCGACGCTTTCAATATTCCGCTGATCACGCTCGAAGATGTGCCCGGCTTTCTGCCCGGCACGCAGCAGGAGTATGGCGGCATCATCCGCCACGGCGCCAAGCTTCTCTATGCTTTCGCCGAGGCGACCGTGCCCAAGCTCACCGTCATCACCCGCAAGGCCTATGGCGGCGCGTACTGCGTGATGAGCTCGAAGCACATCCGCACCGACCTCAATCTTGCCTGGCCCACTGCGGAGATTGCGGTCATGGGCCCGGAGGGCGCGGTCAATATCGTCTACGGCCGCGAGCTGGAGCAGGCAGTGCGCGAGGCCGGGCACGAACGCGCTCTTACCGAAGAAGAAAAGACTGCCATCCTCGCCGAAGCCCGCGCCGCGAAGGCGCATGAGTTCCGCGAGCAGTTTGCCAACCCCTACGTGGCCGCCGAGCGCGGCTATGTCGACGCCGTCATCCGGCCGAGAGAAACCCGGCACCGACTCATCCGAGCCCTCGAGATGCTCGAGGGCAAGCGGGATAAAAATCCGCCGAAGAAGCATGGGAATATTCCGCTCTAACTCAGGGCTCAGGGCTCAGATACAGCGTAAAACCAGGGTGCCCCGCCCATGCTGGCCCCTTCACGTTCTGTTTGAGGGGGAAGCGAGAACCCGGTGGCCACGTTTCGATTCCAAGATGGGAGAATCGAATTTCATATTCCAACCACCACTGCGAGGAGGAACGTGGCAGAGGCGATACAGCCATCGGAAGCGAATCACTATGTATGGGGAGAGGTCTGCGACGGCTGGCACCTCGTCAAGCAGGAAGGTCTCAGCGTGATTGAAGAGCGCATGCCGCCCGGCACCGCCGAGCAGCGCCACCTGCATCACCGCGCGCGGCAGTTCTTCTACGTGCTGGCCGGGGAGTTCACCATGGAGCTCGAAGACCATCTGCATCGCCTTACCGCGGGCCAGGGGCTGGAGATTGTCCCCGGTGCGACGCACCAGGCCCGCAATGAATCCTCTGCCGACGTCCGGTTCCTCGTCATTTCTTCTCCGCCCAGTCACGGGGACCGCGAGCCCGCACCTGCATCCAACTCATTTTTGCCTGAGCGTTGCGCGGCAGGTGACGAAGGTGCCACGCAACGCCCAGGAATTGACGTCAGCCTGAAGGGATTCGGGTAAAGTATTTCCCGTCCCCAGAAACTGGCAGAGGATGCGGGGACAGCGCCGACCATCCCCGCGAATTTCCATGCACGACTACCCCCAAAGGTGCTTTTATGACGAACTCCTCGGTCAAGCGCGTCTCTCTCACCCACAGCGAGCGCAAGGCTCCCCATAACGCTTCCATCGTTGGCCCCACTCCGCCGCAGCAGATCATTACCGTCTCGGTCATGGTGCGCCGCAAAAACCCTCTGCAACTGCACGAACTGGGCGGCCGTCATCTTTCGCACGAGGAGTTCGCGGAAAAGTATGCCGCCTCCCCGGCGGACTTCGATCAGATTCGCAGCTTCGCCCACCAGCATGGGCTCACCGTCGATGAATCCGCTTCCAGCCTCGCCCGCCGCACCATCGTGCTGCGCGGCACGGCTCAGGCGATGCAGCTGGCCTTCGGCGTTACGCTGCACGACTACACCACCAGGACCGGCCACAAGTTTCACGGCTTCACGGGCACGCTCTCGCTGCCGGATGAGCATGCTTCGGCCATCGAAGCCGTGCTGGGTCTCGATGCGCGACCGATTGCCACTCCGCACTTCCGGGTGCGGCAGAAGGCGCACGGAGTGGCTGCGGCAGCAGCTGCCGGCGGAGACACCAGCTTCAATCCCAATCAGGTGGCTGCGTTCTACGGATTTCCCAACGGCACCGGAGCAGGCCAGACCGTCGGGATCATCGAGCTGGGCGGCGGATATAACACCTCCGATCTGAATACCTACTTCAATGGCCTCGGCATCACACCGCCCACCATCGTTGCTGTCTCGGTCGATGGAGGCACAAATTCCACCGGCAGCGACGCCGATGGCGAAGTGGACCTCGATATCCAGGTTGTCGGCTCCATCGCAACCGGCGCGAAGATTGCCGTCTACTTCACCACCAACACCGATCAGGGATTCATCGACGCCATCACCACGGCGGTGCATGACACCACTAACTCGCCTTCGGTGATCTCCATCAGCTGGGGCGGCCCGGAGACCAGCTGGGCACAGTCTTCGCTCACCGCGCTCGATAGCGCCTGCCAGTCGGCCGGGGCGCTTGGCGTCACCATCACCGTCGCCGCCGGAGATGGCGGATCGGTGGACGGCACCAACTCCAACGTCGTCGATTTCCCTGCATCCAGCCCCTACGTGCTGGCCTGCGGCGGCACGCATATTTCCGTCAGCGGCAATGCCATCGCCAGCGAAGTGGTGTGGAATGACGGGTCGAACGGCGGATCGACCGGAGGCGGCGTCAGCACGGCCTTCGCCGTGCCTACCTGGCAGAACGGCCTGCAGGCAACCACCGGCAGCGGAGCGGCCTCTGCACTCACCGGACGCGGCGTGCCGGATGTTGCGGGCGATGCGTCGCCGGCTTCGGGGTATAACGTCCTCGTCGATGGACAGCAGGAGGTGGTCGGCGGCACCAGCGCCGTCGCTCCGCTGTGGGCCGC